>DYDH01000196.1 GCA_020717985.1 Herpetosiphon sp.
TCGGCGGTCTCGGGGCGGGTGAACCATTCGGGGAGCAGTTTGCCCTTGGCGAGATAATCATCGCGGACTTGCGTGCCGGAGATGTTCGCCACTTTCGCGCCCTTGGGCACATCCTTCTCTTCGACGTAACGCGCTTCGTCGGGAAGATAGACCAGCATCTCGAACGGAACCATCTTGACGCCGAGTTCGGGTTCGTATTGCTTCATCAATTCCTGCGCATCATACGGACCGTAGAACGGTTTGCCCGTCGAATCATTTCCCGGACCCGCATGATCGCGACCAACGATGAAGTGAGTCACGCCGTGGTTGCGGCGAATGATGGCATGGAGCAGCGCTTCCTTCGGGCCAGCCATGCGCATCGCCAACGGGAGCAGGCTAAGCAGGGTGTCTTTCTTATCATAATAATTATCAACCAATGCCTTGTAGGTGCGGACACGGGTGTAGTGATCTACGTCACCGGGCTTGGTCATGCCGACGACAGGATGAACGAGCAATGAGCCTTTGACTTCGGCCGCGGCGCGTTTGGTGAGTTCTTCGTGGATGCGGTGCAGGGGATTGCGGGTCTGGAAGGCAACGACGTTGTCGTGTCCCATTTCTTCGAGCAGGGCGCGGACTTGCGCGGGGGTCTGGCGCAAATTGATAAAGTCATAATACTTGGGCAGGTTGACCACTTTCAACGGGCCGGAGATGCAAACCTTTCCCCAACGCGCCATTTCGGAAACCATCGGGTGCTTGGAGTCGGTGGAGCCGTACGCATGCGCGGCTTCGACTTCGGCATCCCAGTGATAGACCTCATCAAGGGTGATGACCGCGATCAGGTCGAAATTTGCGCTGCGTAACGCCAGTTCTTCGCCCACGGTCGGCAGTTCTTTGGGATCAGCCGTCAGTGTGATGGGAAGCGGGAAGAGGGTTCCATCCGCGAGGCGCATTTCCTTGAGCACACGGTCATAGTCCGCTTTGCCCATGAAAGTTGTCAGGGGAGAAAATCCACCAGTGGCGATCAATTCAAGGTCGCACATGTTGCGCATGGTGATTTTGATGGAAGGCATCTTCGCGGCGCGGGCGAGAAGTTCTTCGCGCTCTTTGCCTTCAACCACCAGGTTGACCAGTTTGCCGCCATAGGGGGAAATGAGTTTTGCTTTTGCCATTTTATTTGCTCCGTTAGATATAAGACCTCGGAGGTTTTGAAAACCTCCGAGGTCTGAGGATTTCACAAGCGCAAATTATACTCCAAAATTCAGCGGGTGAATTTTGAAATTGGGATTCGATCAAACAGGCATCTCCCACAAGCTTTAACGCTAAGACGCAGAGGCGCAAAGGTTTAATATTGTCTCTTCGCGTCTTGACGGCTTTGCGTTGAGAGAGGCACTTGATTTTCGTCCAAGCCGTTTACCACCCGATGAACAGCATGTTTAATAAGCCTTTGCCCAAAGTTGATGACTAAACCAAGTTTCAAGCCTGTTAATCGTAAATAGGTGAGCAGTTGAGATTCGAATATTGGATTGTCGGTAATAACCGCTTTGCATTCCACGATGACCAACCCGCCCACAAGTAAATCCAGGCGTAATGGAGCAGATACAATTTGCCCTTTGTATCTTATGGGAACTTGCTTTTCTTTTTCAACTTCCAAGCCACGGCTACGAAGTTCAAAGACCAGTGAATCACGATATACGCTTTCCAGTAAGCCTGGACCGCCAAGTGTTTTATGAACTTCGATGGCAGCATCCACAATGACACGGCTGATTTCATTTTCATTCATGACGCCTCTCTGTTTTCAAAAATAAAATTTGCAAAGAGTTTAACGCAAAGCCGAAAAGATTCAATGGATTTTCCTTCGCGCCTTTGCGGCTTTGCGTTAAGAATTTCATTCGGCGAAAGCGCATTTTTTCGCATTCGGCACAAATAACTTTCTATTGATTTGCGGAACATAAAATCTTGTTGATTTGATCCCGCGTTGCGGGAGAAAGACTCTCCGCGCTGAGGAATTTACACGCCTGGGATTTTGTTCCAGCATCAAGCAGGGGAGCAATCTCCTCCACCCGTTGAATATCATCTGCGCGAGAATAGGCTTGCAGGAAGGGCATCCATTCGATTGGATCGCCTGCGGAGAGATTCAGCAAACGCGCCTCGTTGCCCAATCGCGCCACTTCATCCCAACTCCCCAGTTGACGGGCGTATGCCGCCTTCTGATAAAAATAACACCAGCCATGAGACGGCTCGCCGCCAAAGGGAATCGCGGGCGGCGTGTGAAAGGATTCGTTGAGCAGGATGTGTTCAGGCTCGGAGAAGGATGCGATGTCCGCAACGCGCGAAATTTCAGCGGAAGATAACTCAACCTGTTTCCCGTCAATGACTTGCACACACGAAGCAGGCATGGGCTGTGAAAAGATCAAAATGTTGCGATAATTTTTATACGTGCGAATGCCGCGGCGATTCGAAAAGTCCTGCGGCTGTTTGGCCTGCACGCTGGCGATGGTTTCTTCATTCAACAGCGCGGCATAAATTGCAGGCTGCACATAATCCTTGTGCGCCGACTCAGGATGATAGATCAAATTCGCGGGTCCCCAAATAAAATAATCCTCTTCAACGATCACCGGATAATGCGCCACCAGCGTTGCGCCCGCTCCCAACTGCGGAATGCGCCAACTGACCTGCCACCAAAAATTTCGTACAGCGACGGTATCGCGGGCGTGCGCCAGTCCGTTGGCATAATGCGTCAGCGACGCGGAAAGCAACAGCAGACTCAAAAGCGCGGTACGCACGCGCACGTTGGAGATGGCACATAATCCAACCGTCCACAAAAGCCCTGCGCCAATGGATGCGATCAAGGTGTATCGCGAATAACTTTTGAAATCCACCGTGCGCCCCACAAGGATGACTGGCAGAAGTCCGAACAGGATCATGCCGACGCCGAGCCAGAATACTTCGCGCTTCCACCCTGACCCGTGGCTTGGTTGCCCGTCCCCGGACATTTGGTTGCGGCTGAAAGCGACCCACACCACAACCAGCGTCAACGCGGCGATTGCGAATCCCGCAAGCCAGTCTGCGCTTGTAGTCCGAAGGTTGAGTCGTTGCAGCGGAATGAACCATGCCGAGAATAAAACATCCAACGTATCATTCGCCAAAGTACGCGACCAGTTTAATAGAAAGTTCAGTGGAGCGGAAAGCACATCGCCGAATTGCATGTTGATGTCTGTCGCGCCGCGTTCGCTTTTGAAGAAGAAAACTCTCCAGACCAGAAACACAGCCGGAATCGAAATGACAGGAAACGCCCAGCGCAGGAAACGAAGCGTCTGCGCCTTCAGACCTCCGAGGTCTTGAAGACCTCGGAGGTCTGAGTCTGATGACAGAATGAAGATACAAGCAAACCTAAAAAATTCAAGCCCGATATACCATTCGATCTGACTCAGATAAAACCAGCCGAGCAAAATGGAAAACAGATAAAGCGCCGTTTTGCTTTTCAAACTCTCCGATTGAATCGCCTTGACCGTCAACGCAATGGACAACATCCCCGCCGCCAGCCCGGAAAGATGAGATTGATAATCAATGGCATTCGGCTGTGAAAGAAATCCGGGGTAGGTGAGAAACAACAAAGCCGCAGACAAAGCCATCCAGCGTTGACGCGGCCAGACCATGAGCAGAGTCCACAGAAAGAAAACTCCGCTGGAGAAACGGAAGAGGAACGCGCTCAAATTGTAGTAAAGGGGATTGGGACCAAAAAGAGAATAAGCGGGAATCATGACCAGCGCGCGCAAGGGACGGTCAATGCTGAAAATGGTTTTGAAGACCATCGCCCCCTTCGCGCCCGCCGCATACATCAGATACCAATCGTCGTAGTAATATCCAAATTTGGAAACGAACGGCAAATAAACAAGTCCCGCGACAACAAAAATCAGGGCTGACAAAATAAATCCATTTGACTTGATGATTGCTTTGAATTTTTCCATAAAACTCTCCGAACGGGGAATATAGTCCCTTTTTGTGCAAAGGTATCATCAATGATATATTCCGTCAAACTCCACATGCAGGCGGCAATGTGTGTTATTGCGAGAACGTCACCGACACTTGTGCTATATGTCCGTACAGGCAAGCAATCTCCGTTACAATATGGAAGATTACTCACCTACAACACACCTACCCTCGCGAGTGGAGCCAGAAACGCAGTGTCGGAAAAAGAAATGATGCGAAATTTTTATGAATGAAAATCCCCCTATCAGCATAGCCCTGGAAGAACTTGGAGTTCCACACAAAGTATTTCAACACAAAAAACCTGTCACCTCGTTTGAGCAGGCCGCGAGTGACCGAGGTCAACGGGCTTCGCAGGTGGTGCGCAGTATTTTATTCCGCGTTGCAGAAGATGAATTTATCATGGCGTTGGTGGCTGGTCCCGCACAGATTTCGTGGAAAATTTTACGCAAGTATCTTGGACGTTCGCGCATTTCGATGGCAACCGAGGATGAGGTGTTCGCGGTGACGGGTTATCGCATCGGGACGGTGGGTCCCTTCGGATTGCCGAACCAGCTCAAAGTGTTGATTGATGCGGGCGTGCTAATCGAGGAGGAAATCTCCATAGGGTCAGGAATGCGGAATTCGGCGGTCATCCTCAGGAGCGCAGACATGCATCACGCCTTGAAAAATGCGGAAGTTGTTTCGTTGATCGAAAATCAATAACAAGGACAATTATGGATCATATTGTTTATCTCGCGCTCGGAAGCAACATGGGCAACCGCCTTGCGAATCTCAAGGCGGCAGTCAACAACCTGACGCCGCAAATGGCGGTGAAGAATAAATCGTCGGTCTATGAAACGCCACCCTGGGGATTCACAGAGCAAGCCCCGTTCCTAAATCAGGTTATTATGGTGAAAACCTATCTTAAACCGCAAGCGCTTCTCGGTCATTTGAAACGGCTTGAAACAGCTTTGGGACGCACGCCAAACTTCCAAAATGGACCGCGACTGATCGACATTGATATTTTATTCTTTGACGACCTGGTAATGGATACGCCGCCGCTTGTAATTCCGCATCCGCGTATGCATCAGCGCGCATTTGTGCTTGTGCCTCTCGCTGAGATCGCGCCTGACCTTATTCACCCCGTGTCAGGCAAACCTGTCCACGAGTTGTTGGATGGTCTTGATCGAAGCGACATCAAATTATTTAAGTAGCTGCCAGACGGCATTTTGAAAATATAACATCCGGCAGGTTACAAATCCGCCCCCCTCATAAAAGATCAAAGGAGATTTACAAATGGATATCGAAATCCTTCATCGTCCGTCGTACTCTTTAGCTGTTGCCAAGCTGACTCCAAATGAACGAATCCGCGCGGAGGCTGGCGCGATGGTCAGTATGTCTAGCAGTGTATCAATCGAGACCAAAGCCGAAGGCGGCTTTCTTAAATCACTGGGACGCGCCGTGCTTGGCGGCGAATCGTTCTTTCAGAATTTCTTTCTCGCTTCCGCCGAAGGCGGCGAGATCACCCTCGCGCCGGAACTCCCGGGCGATATTGTGGTGATCGAAATGAGCGGCAACAAACTGATGGTGCAGGCTGGGTCCTATATGGCTTCCGAGACAAGCATTGAATTGACCGCCAAAGTCAGTGTCAAAGCCTTGATGTCGGCGGAAGGCGTTTCCATGCTCGAAGCGACCGGCACAGGCACTTTGCTGGTTTCATCCTACGGCGCAGTCTTCGAGAAGACTCTCGGCGCGGGCGAGAAATATATTGTGGATACATCCCACCTTGTTGCGTTTGACGGCGCAATGACCGTACAACCAAAGCCCATCGGCGGGATCAAGTCCACGTTGTTCAGCGGCGAAGGATTTGTCATCGAGTTGACGGGACCCGGAAGAATCTACATCCAAACCCGTTCTCCGCAGGCATTGATCAACTGGATCATTCCGCAACTGCCCAAACCTCCGTCATCCTCGTCCAATCAATAATTGCCATTGGCTTGTATACTTGTATAATAGATGCAGGACGAACTCGCTTCGTTCTGCATTTCCTTTGTCAGAAAAAAATTACCACAAAGGGGACAAAGGAACACAAAGGAAAACCTTTGTGACCCTCACCTGCACTGCACCAAACACAGTGCGGTGCAAGTGTTGTGCTCTTCGTGGTCAAATGTTTCAGGAGAACCATGAAAATTGTCCGTTATCAAACCAATGGCGACACATCCCGCGGAGCAGTGTACGGCTGGATGCTGGATGACAAGATCGGCGAAATCCAAGGCGACATCTTCGGCGAATACCGCAGACGAGAAGCCAAAACACCCTTGGCGGAAGTGAAACTTGCCGCGCCCTGTCTGCCGAGCAAAATTTTATGTGTGGGCCGCAATTATGTGGATCACGCCAAGGAACTTGGCAATGAAGTGCCGAAAGTACCGCTTATCTTTTTGAAGCCGCCGTCTTCGATCATCTCAAACGGCGAGAATATTCTATTGCCGCCGCAGTCGCATCAGGTTGAGCATGAAGCGGAATTGGTCGTCGTCATCGGCAAGCGCGGACGGAACATCACGCCTGAAACTGCGAAGGAATACATCTTCGGTTACACCATCGGCAACGATATCACCGCGCGCGACCTGCAAAAGATTGACGGTCAATGGACACGCGCCAAAGGCTTCGACACATTCTGCTCCTTTGGACCCTGGATCGACACCGAGTTCGACGCATCCGATGCGGTGGTCACCTGCCGCGTAAATGGTCAAATGCGGCAGATGGCGTCCACGCGCGACATGGTTTTCAACGTCATCACATTGATCGCTTATATCTCATCCGTGATGACCCTTGAGCCGGGTGACATCATCTTCACCGGCACACCCGCGGGCGTGGGCGAGTTAAAGAATGGCGACGTGGTGGATGTCGAAATCGAGGGGCTGGGGAAATTGAGCAACCCTGTAAAAATATAATTCCGTAACGCGGAAAATCTCATGACAACAAATGAATTCCAAACCTTTCTAAAGCAATATCCCTCTTATATAAAAACCGAATCCATAGATGTCCTGCGTAAAAAGGATTACTCGCGCCTTGATCGCGGCGAACATATTTATCTTGATTACACCGGCGGCGGCATTTATGCCGAATCACAAATTCAAAAGCACCAAAAACTTTTAGACGAAAACGTATTTGGCAATCCGCACTCGTCCAACCCCACTTCGCTCGCGGCAACCGAAGTCGTTGAAAGCGCGCGCAAATATATTCTAAAATTTTTCAACGCCGACCCCGACGAATATCTCGCCATCTTCACGGCCAATGCCAGCGGCGCTCTAAAACTGATCGGCGAATCCTATCCATTTTCAAACGGGCGGTACCTGCTGACATTCGACAACCATAATTCGGTCAATGGGATTCGGGAATTTGCCCATGCGCGCGGCGCGAATGTGACCTACATCCCGGTCATGCTCCCGGACATGCACGTCGACGCTTCACGACTCGACCTGGAGCTGGCTCAGCCTTCGGAGAGTGGACACAACCTTTTTGCATACCCCGCGCAATCGAACTTCTCCTCGGTCAAACATCCATTGGAGTGGATCGAAAAAGCCCACGCTCACGGCTGGGATGTGTTGCTCGATGCCGCCGCCTACGTCCCCACCAACAAACTGGATTTGAGTCAGATCAAGCCTGACTTTGTGCCGATCTCATTTTATAAAATTTTCGGCTACCCAACGGGACTCGGTGCATTGATCGCGCGCAAATCTGCATTGGCAAAACTGCATCGTCCGTGGTTTGCAGGCGGGACAATTACCGTTGCATCGGTGCAAGGCGACAAATACTATCTCGCCGACGGCGCTCCCGCCTTTGAAGACGGCACGCTCGATTATCTCAACATTCCCGCCATCGAGATCGGACTGAAACACATCGAATCGATTGGTTATGATGTCATCGGCGAACGCGTCAAAACGCTGACGGGCTGGCTGTTGGAACATCTCACTGCAATGAAACACAGCACAGGTGAGCCGTTGGTGCGCTTGTTCGGACCCAACTCCACGGAAGGACGCGGCGGCGCAGTCACGGTCAATTTTTACGACAAGAACGGCAAAGCCTTTGACCATCGCTTTATCGAAAGTGAAGCCAACAAGGTCAACATCTCACTCCGCACGGGCTGTTTCTGCAACCCCGGCGCGGGTGAAATTGCCCTCGGCATCTCCCGCGTCGAATTGGACGTCTGCTTCACCCGTCCTGACCATAAAGAGGTCATGTCCATTGACGACTTCCGCCATTGCATTGATGGCAAATCCAGCGGCGCGGTGAGGATTTCCGTAGGCATGGTCACCAATTTCAATGATGTGCAGTCGTTTTTGATGTTTGCAAAAGGTCTGCTTTCCTAATTTTTGCAAACATATATTTGAACCGCAAGGAGCGCAAAAAACTTGAAATCTTCGCGCTCTTTGCGGTAAAAGGATTTTTTTATGAACGGACAGACCCGCTCGGATATCAAACCCGGCATTACCGTGTTGATCGTCTTGAAACAAGACCAGCGCACGGGCAAGCTAACCAAAGGCATTGTCAAAGATATTCTCACCAGCTCACCGAATCACCCACATGGGATCAAAGTCCG
>DYDH01000528.1 GCA_020717985.1 Herpetosiphon sp.
ATTTTCGAAAAAAATGGGAATTACTTGCTTTGACGGGCATTTGGTTCGCCCTGCCGCTGGTTGGATTTATCGTGATGCGCACGGCGCTATACGATAATTTCAGGCAGATATTTTTCATCCTGCCGCCGATATTTTTCATGGCCGGTCTGGGACTGGATTCTGCCCTCGGACGGCTGAACCAGCCCAAAGTTAAAGCAGGGATCGTCGGGCTGTTAATCCTGCCCGGGGTGATCGCCGGAATCCGTCTGCATCCTTATGAATATGTTTATTACAATTCCCTCGTCAAAAACCCCAATCAAAGGTTTGAGTTGGATTACTGGGCGACTTCATATAGGGAGGCGGCGGAATATGCAAACACAGTTGTGCCCGCAAATGCGAACATCATGGTTGTGGGACCAGGGCAGGTCGTTGATTTATATATCCGCGAAGACCTGATTGTGCTTTCTGATGACGAAAAAGTTACCGAACCTTTCGATTACATTATTTCCACAACCCGCGGCAGCCTTGACACTGAACTATACCCCGAAGCACAGGTCGTTCATAAAATTGAACGCAATGGAATGACCCTGACCGTTATCAAGAAAATCGAACGATAAGCCGCCTATTTCTTTTGTAAAATATTATGAACATCTTCCGGGAGGTCTGCGACCTTGTAAATGCGGACATATTCCATGCCATCAATGAAGATCGTATGTTCGGGGGTTACATTTTGTAAAACGCGCATGAGTTCAATGCCGTCGGGTTTATATTTTTGCGAAATGGGATATAGAACAAGATAGTCAGCATCCTTCATTCCTTCAACATAAGGAAGCCCATTTTCAGAAATAACGATCTTCAATAAATCGCTTTCTCCCGGGAAGAAGTACGAAAAACATCCCCTTGCCGCATACGCAATGACACGCATACCTTTTGCGTTTGGTTTTTGCGCAAGATATTCAGCGGCTAGATCCAAACCTTCACCGTAACCGTGTATCCCGCCTTGATTTACAAATGGGTTTTTATAGGTGAAGTAATAAGGGTAATATGGAAGCGCGCTGCCCAATTGAAAAGCGACCAACGCGATCAAGGTCAACGGAAGGAAGTAAGCGCGGTTCAACACATTCCAGCGTTTTTGCGCCCATAACAAAGCATAGCCCCATCCAATTCCCGCAAGCATATCCAAACCTGCAAAACTGCTGAGAATGTAATGGATAGAGTCACGTCCACGCGCCACACCAAACAATCCGATAAATAATACCGCCAGGACGAAGAGATACGTCATCGTGGAGCGAATTGGAGCCGGAGTGAGAGATTTGTCTTTTGAAACAAAAATAAACGGGATAAAGGCTAACCCAAGCCACGTGACCAAAGTGGAGGATGTGACCCAGCGGGTTATATATTGGACAATGCTGCCAAACCCTGTCGCAAGGTTGAAACTCGAAGGCTGGAGTTCCCTG
>DYDH01000197.1 GCA_020717985.1 Herpetosiphon sp.
AGAAGATCCCCGCCAAATATGCAAGCACCCAGAAAGGAAACTGCCTGCACAAAATCCAAATCAACGCCTGGAGCCGCCAGGTATGCAGGGAATCAATGGGAGAAGACAAGGGTTCGTATGTTTTCATGAGCAGAATTTCGCAACAAGTCGTTGTTGTTAAAGAAACCCGGCGCTGAATATGATGGCTATAGTTCGCGCGCCAGTTCCATTCCGATCCTGTATAACTGTTTCATTTTTTCTTCACTCGGAGATTCTGTGACGTCGCCTGTAAAAGAAATGGTGAGTGTATTTCCGCCTGCGTGCAAATTCAATTGTGGATGGATAGCAAGCGCGCGCAGAAATCCGTCTGATGGGCGCACGTTTGATGGCGGAATATCGAGTGTGGAGATCAAATACTGTTCATCCAGTTTGGGGATATGGGGAAACCTGATGACCTCGTGCTTGATGTCCATAGCTTTTTCAACGATGGAATTTCCCAGCTTTGCCATTGTTCCGCTCCCGCTAAGGCGTGGAAAAGCGTTGAATCGCGGTAAATTCCAGACGGGGGAGATAAAGGCAAGTACATTGCTTTCAAGCGGATGGTAGGTTGTCTTTTTCCCGAAACCACTTGCGGAGCGGCTACGAGACCGGAAGGAAAGGTTATACAGGTAGGTCTTTGCGCCTGAAGCATGAGTGCGGCAATAGACATTCGTTAGACGGTGGTGTTTATCCATATTTAGATCACGGACATAGGCAACCTTTTGCGTTATTTCATCTATGTTTTCGATCGGCGCAAACCCAAGCGCCTGCGCAATGCGGGTGTATTGTTCATTCTCTTTGCGGCTGGTGTACACGACAAAAGCAACCATGGCAAGCAGAATAAGGAAGAAGCCGCAAATAACGGCGATGAGAACAATGGCGTTTGATTGCATGATTTTTCTCCTATCATTTAGTACCGATAACCCAGCAAATTCCACCCGTGCGCCCACGCGAGGAAGAGTACCAGGAATACGATAATTACCGCATAATGAATTTGTTGATGAAGTGGAACAGTTCCTCTGGAGAAGATGCGCCATAGCAAGAAGCCCAAGACCGGCAACAGGGCGGCAACCAGGATGGGAAGGGTGAGAATAAATCTGGTCAACCCGTTCACGCCATTTGCAAAGGACGGCTCACCACCGGTTGCGCCAATGACGTAGATTCCAGGGATCCACAGGAAAATAAACAATGCGCCTAACACGCCCGCTCCGCCCAACAGGAAAACCTCAAATTTGAATGGCAATTCCCATGCCAGCGGAATGGCAGACAGAAAGACGACGGCAAAAGCAATCATCAAGCTAAAATGGAAGCTGGGCGTTTGGTACCAGTGTAGTTTGATATACGCGCCCATGTAACGCTGACCGGAATACAAATAGACATTACCCTGTTCATCCTGCCCGAACGCAAGCTGACCATGTCCGTCTTCGCGCTGAAAAAAGTTTTCATCCATCTCCTGCCATTGTGTTGTTCCCTCAAAGCCGCCGAATGAGTCGCCCATGTCTATTACCTGCACATCCAAGCCGTTCCTGTCATTTTGGCTGACGCGCAGATTTCCCGTAAACAAATCCAGCGATTTAACAAAGGTACTGCGGCTCTGCTGAACGTGGTGATAGACGCCCTCATATTGCTGAAGATCTGTCGAGGAAGCATGTGTGTCAGGCTGGGACACCGATTGGTAAAATGCGTCGAAAAACGCTTGTGCAAATTCAACGCGCGAGTTTTCATCCCCGATGGCAATGAAGAAGAATCCGGCTTGTTCGTCTGGGAGGAGGTACACGCGACTCCATGCGTTGAGCGAATCTCCGTCCCGGCGCAGGACGCGCCTGCCGTTGGGGAATTCTTCAAACAATCCATACGTCATGCCCGGCATTTGGGGATGCGCTGTGAAGCGTTGAACATACATGGCTTGCACCGCTTCGCGGCTGAGAATCGCCTGCCCTTCGTAACTCCCGTCCCCCGTTATGGCGATAAGGAAATGTCCCATGTCTGCCAGGCTGGTGTGCAATCCGCCAGCAGAGGAAAGGATGGAAACCCGGTCAGGCATTTCGTTGTACTTGCCGGTTTTGTCATCATATTCGTATTCGCGTACAAGGCGCGCTTGAATGTTCTCCGGCGGCGGCTGGACAAACGTGCTGCTATTCATACCGAGCGGGGCGAAGACGTTTTGTGACATATAGTCTGTAAACGATATGCCCGAAATGTCTTCGATCAACAACCCAAGCAATCCACTGGCGTAGTTGTCGTAGGTCATCTGTTTCCCCGGTGGGTATATGCGCCTCGCCTGATGTGCTGTATAAAATTCTTCAAGGGAGACGAAGGTGTCCGGCGTGGGCGGACGAATCCCAATGACCCAGCGCTCAAAACCTTCGGTATGTGTTAATAGGTGATGAAAGGTGACGGGCTGATTGAATGAATCGTCCAATTTGAATGCGGTCAGGTGTTGATTTACATCATCAGTCAGGCGAATTTTGCCACTGTCGCTTGCCTGTATGATGGCAGTCGCGGTGAACAACTTGGCAACGGAAGCAACTCGAAACGTGGATTTTTCCGCATCGAAGACCCTCCCGGTGATTGGGTCGCTACCGTAGCTTTTGATGAAAGTCACCTGTCCATCTTTGACCATCACCATGCCAAACCCATAGAGCGGCGTTTTCTCCATTTGGGTATTCACCCAATCGTCGAGAAAGTCATCCATTTGATCCCGGTTATCCATCGAATAATATAACTTTTTCATCGCAACCTCTGACGCAGAAGAATTTGAAGATTGGGCAAGCGCCAAACTGTGGAACAACACGGGACAGATAATGATTGCAAGAATCAGCCATAAACGACGTGTGGGTTTGTTTTTCAATTTGATTGGCTCCATACTTCAAGCGCAGGGAAACTCAAGGCTGCGGCTCGTTTTCTGAACGTGGGCAGGAGAGCCAGTACTGTGAGCGTGGATGCCGCGACACGCATCCCCATGGTGGAAGGAATCCCCGCTGAGGTGGTGATATGCAGAAAATTCATTGCTGTGTTGTTGAGGGTATGTGCCGCGAACGACGTCCACAGGCTGTTGGTGCGGATGTAGTACATCCCCCAGGCAAAGCCAATCAGACCGGATAGCAGAATGTAGCCGATGGAAATTCCAAGCATGGTTGCAAAGTCTGTCTTACCGTCCAGGTAGTTGCGCAGAGGCCAGACGATGTGCCACACCCCGAAGACCGCAGACTGAATGAAGTTCGCTTTTGTCAGATTCATGCGCGAACCGAAATGCGAAATCAAAACACCGCGAAAGAAACCTTCTTCCATGAGCGAATTGATGACATTGCCTGTTACCAGCGTGAATGCGAAGAGCAACCCGCCTGTGGCGACGTCGTTGGGCAACAGGGTATTGCCTTCGGGGATAAAGTAAAAAACGGGCGATTGTTTTGTAAAAAACAGAAAGAGCCATTCCGCGCCGTAGCCAACCATTAGCGCAAGAGACATCATCGCCAAGCCCAGCAAAACGGCTTGTTTCCAACCTTGGGCATGAAGTCCAAGTCCACCCAGGCTGCCTTTGACATTCATCACATACGCAACGATAAGGATAAGACCGGCGATTTTGGTTAATACCTGCTCGCCGAATAGTTCATCCGAGCGGATGATGAATACATCTAAAACACGAATGAGGACGACAAGCAGGGTAAATCCCAGTGCGGTTTGAACTGGATGGGTTTCAGAAAGACGTTTCATTTGTTTCCTTTTGTTACAACTCAACCCGACAACAACTGCGCGGCACCTGCATGGTGTCTTGGCAACATGACCCATAACAGAATCAGCCCTTCATACGCGCCCAACAGGGCTGTAGTCGCATCCTCTGAGCTGACTTGTGTGTAAACTCCCCGCTGGCAAATCCTTATTCAGCGGCGAGTTTACAATCTTCATACTCAGACAACGACGGAATTTCCGCAGCGCAGCCAATAAAGGCGCTCAATTGCAGCACCATATCCTTCTGCTTTTCGCCGGTTCCGCTTTCAAACGCAGCACGAAAGGGAATAATCTCCCCATCCTTGCGCACAACCACAATGCGGTAAGCATATAATTTTTTACGATTACTGTTCCTCTTGCGTGAAAATCTTTGCTTCTCCATTCGGAGCGCTGCAATCTCCTCAAAGCGAATCTTTTTGGTCGAACCAATCAGGGTCAACGACAGCAGTTCGATGGTCAATACGCGCTCTGTCCGGTTTGCCGTGATGAATAATATCCCCGGCAGGAACAGGCAAACCAACCCTGTCACTCCCGCCACAAGAGTTCCCGTGGAAAATCCATCTTTTGTGTAATTGAATACAGCCCCACCCAAAAAGATAACGCCTGCAAACCAGGCGATAAAGGGAAAAAGGATAAATCGAATTTCAGTTTGATTTCGCATGATTTCCTCCTGTTTCGTAGTGCGACATTAATGTCGCACTACACACAACCCCGACAGCAACAACTGTGCGGCGGTCTGCATGGTTTCTTTCAACCGCATGGTTTTGGGCGACATGACCCATAACAGCATCAGCCCTTCATACGCGCCGATGAGCGCCGTGGCCGCATCCTGTGGGTTGACCTGCACAAACTCTCCCCTGGCAATTCCCTGTTCGATGATCGCCTCAAGCCCGCTGTGATATCCGGCGGCAATTCGCTGCATGGCGGCGCGGGTCTTAGGTGTTGGGCTGGACATTGCCTGGTATTTTGCGCCCGTGAGATAGAGTTCGGGCAAATCTTCAGTGGAAGCCAGTACCTGCTCAAAGAATTTTTGCAGGCGCATAAGAGCGGACGTATCCATTTCACTGAGGCTTTTCAAGGCGGCGATGTTTTCTTCCGCATTTTGTACCAACAAGCCATGCACGATCTCATCCTTGCCTTTGAAATACCAGTACACACCGCCTACACTTAATCCAGCCTTGCGGGCAATGTCTTGAATCTTCACATCGTTGAGCGGCTTACGCGCAAAGATCTCGCGGGCTGCGGCGAGGATTTCTTCTTTTCGTTGGTCGCTTACGTCAGGTTTGGGCATGGTAATTTTCCATATGGGAATATAAAATTTAAGCTAGGTGATAAAATAACTGAACTTAGTTCAGTTATTTTATCACCTCGACAAAGGAATCGTCAATAAGATTATTTGAACCGCGAAGATCGCAACACTTGCGCCGCACGTCACTGTAGTCCCCGAAGCGGAGCGAGCGGGAGTGCAGGTGAGAACGCGAAGTTTTTTTAGGTTTTTCTTGGCGACCTTGGCGCGCTTAGCGGTAAAACTCTTTTGGCTTGTCCAAGTTAGGGCGTGGATGACTTCATCCTTGCTTTTGAAACATCAGTACAGACCGCTGTGTGTTCCCTGGGAAAATATCAGATCATAAGCCTCGCCATAAGGAAGAAAAATGCGCCGAGGAAAATTGTTGCCGTAGGCCAAAAGGCTCTTTGAGGCTTCATCAATAAAAATACGAATGTGGCAAAGGGAAGGAAAAGACAGGCAAGAAACCAGCCTAAGCTTTCCTTGAAAGCTTCCACATAAAACCAGATTGACCCAATGGTAACAATCAAAAAAGCAAATATCATAGTTACCATACTTACGCGCAAGGCAAATTCGTCCATAACTACCTCTTTTAATATAGATTTTGGTTAAGTAATTCACACTATTACTTATTCCGTAGGACAATCGTATTTAAAACTTCAAAATGCGATTGCCCTACGGTGTTTATCATACGGAGAAATAAATTCCATGATATAGTGTAAAATAACTGAACTCAGTTCAGTTATTTTACACTGCAACAAAAAAAGCGTCAATAATTTCGGAAGAATTTCAATAAAAGGAAGAGCACTTGGATATGCTAAAACAAAACAAACCCTACCAACAAAAAAACTCATCAAGTGGAAGGGGATGCAGTTTTATCTTGGGACTGATTTATGTAGGAGTTAGCCTGACTGTTCTGGCTCTCACAATGATTGCATTTTTTAATAACACAATGAGATACGACCTTTTAAAGCGTGAAGGCATTACAGCTACCGGGGTCATTACCAAAAAAATACAAAATGAACCAAACCCCCTTTCAAGACGTAAATCCCATTATTTTTATGTTGTGTATCAATACACAGCGTTGGTTAATGGTTCACCTGCCCATTTTGAGACCACCAAGGAAGTTCGCTCCGACCTCTATTATAGATACCAGGTCGGACAAGCGATTGAAATTCTGTACGTGGCGTCTAACCCAAAGATTTCAGCCATCAAGGCAGATTTGAAACCAGAGCCCCTTTCTTCCATCCCGTTGACTTTGATAATTGTGGCGTTTGTTGTGTTGTTTGGGTACGGCGGCGTGAAGGGAATGTTGGACGCACTCGATGCGCGGTAATCCACCCTGTATCATTATGAAGCCCATGCAGGGGCTTCATAATGATACTTTGGAAGGCAAGGTGTTATTTGCAGATATGGGTGGCGCGATATAAACATCGCTTTACATTAAGAACAGGGCGGCTAGCGCCATCACCAATACCAAAGCCGCCAAGCCCCATGCCGTGTACTGCGCGCTTTGGTGTTGCTCCATGCCCATCAGTTCCACGCCAGCATGTTCGATGACATAGAGCCTGTCAGGGTTGTACCAAACTGTAACAGGCTGCCCCACCAGCCCTTCCAACTCTATTACTGGACAGCGGCTTGCCCACGCATTCGGGTTTTTCTTCGCGCGGCAGGTGAGCACGACTCCGCTTTGGGTTTGGATGCTGGCTTCATACCACCAGTTCTTTTGTTTTATAACAGCCATTACCCGCGCTGTTTCCTTCGTAAGCGCGTCCTGTGAGGGCAATCGGGTTTCGTAAATAAAATACCCTGCAATGGCAACGAAAATTAGGGCTGCGATGCCGGAAACGATTTTTTTCATCGTGTTATTCTTTCGGTTATGGAATCAATTTCAACGTAGTCACCGCCGCTGATTCAACTGCATCCAAACTAAACGGCAGGGGATGATATTCCACCGCCAACCAGTGCTGGATCTGGTCATCGTAGTGCGGGTTGAAGGGCTGACCCGATTGCCCGCTGGGGATGATGGAGCGCGAGGCGTCCCAATCAGCGGGGTTGGCGATGATGCGGTAAGCGGGACCGAGAGTCATGGCGTAGGGTTTATCGGCGTAGTACGCGCCGCTGTCCACCGTGTTCCAGTTGCCGCCTGTGGGGAATGGTCCTCGGTTGAAGATGGGCGCGAGCGCGGCGACACTTCCCAGCGGATGGGCATAGGTATGCGTGTGAATGTCTCCCCAGGTTTGCCCGTCAAGTTCCGTCACAGCGGCGGAGAGGGCGGCGCTCATCATCTCGGCGCGGCGTCCGTCCCACCACGGGTTGTTCGGGTCATCGAGCAAGTTTTGCAGGAACATGGACGGGTATCCTGCCAGGGTGAGGTACGAGTCTGTCGAAGCAGAATCCAGCTTCGAGTTAAGCGCGAGGCGCAGCACATGCCACAAGGCAGATTCACTCAACGCGGCGGCGGCGCTGTCGGGGGACATATCCCCATCCCAATCCTTCAAAAGAGAAATGGCGGCTTTTTCAGAATCCGTTTGCGGCACGGATTCATTCGCGATTGCCTTTGCCAATTGCAGGTTGAGGTCGCTGTGCCAACTAGCTTGAAGTTTTGCAAAATCATCGGCGGTTACGTTTTGCGAATCGCGGATAGTCTCGCTGATGAGCGCCACGCGGTAGGGCGGCTGAAAATAATGCGAGAGGAAGTTGGGATAGTCCACACCGGCGGGGCGGTTGTTGGCGGATGCGAAAAAGTCACCGCTGGGATTCAATGCGGATGGAAGTTCATCGAACGGGATGAAGCTCACCCACTCGCGCTTCGCATCGGACCCGTCAACTGGTTGCAGACCATAGACATCATTCTCCGCCCGAACAGGCACCGCGCCCGACATCTGAAAGCCGATGTTGCCCGCAGTGTCGGCATAGACGAAGTTCATACCGGGCAACTGCCAGAGCGAAAGCGCGGCGCGGAACTCGTCCCAATTGGCGGCTTGATTAAGTTGGATGATGGCTTGCGCGAGCGGACGTCCCTGATCGAGACCCGTCCAACGTAACGCGAGATTTTGTTGACTATCGGGAGTAGCGTCTGTGATGAGTGGACCGTGGTGCGTGGCGCGGACATTGAGCGTGATGGGCGCGGCGTCTTTCACTTGAATCACTTCCTCGCGGAAGGTGATGTCCTGCCATTCATCTTTTAATTGATATTGTGTTCCGTCCTCATTGAGGGTTTCGACGAACAGGTCTTGCACATCGGGGCGGGCGTTGGTGACTGCCCAGGCGATGTTTGCATTGTGACCGATTTCGATTCCGGGCAAGCCGGGTAACGATGCGCCGACGACATTGTATTGATTGTCCTTCGTATGCAAACCGACTTCATACCAAAGCGTGGGCATCGAAAGTCCCTGATGCGGGTCGCCCGCCAAAAGCGGCAGACCCGATGCGGTGTGACTTCCGCCCACCACCCACGCATTACTGCCCTGATCGGGCTTGGTCAATGGCGTGAT
>DYDH01000198.1 GCA_020717985.1 Herpetosiphon sp.
AGGTCAGTTGGGAGACGGTAAGGTGGATTGAAGAGAAAAGTGAAGGTTGCATAAGAAATGAAAAGGATGAAGGATAAAGGATGAATGAAAAAAAAGTCAAAGGTCAAAAGTTGAAGGTCGAAGGTTTTTTCATCCTTCACAATTCATCCTTCATCCTTGCTTTTCTACCCTCGCCAGATTTTGAAATCCTTCAAGCTTGAACCGCCGATAAATTCACGCACAATTGAATTTGCGGGGATCAAATTCGTATCCAGCGGCAGAAACCATTCGAGAAAGGCAAGTAATCTTCGCGCCTCAATGAATTCAGGCGCGCGGTATTGAACCTGGCGCAGAAACGGCTCAACCAGTGGCTTGAGCGCGGCGAGTTCATATACCAGCGCAGAGTTGAACATCACATCCGCGTTTTCCTGATAGGGAAAGATGTGCCGTTTCTCGCCGCGGCGGACAGACTCCCAGCGGCTGATGGTTTGCGAGGCGGAATATCCCCGTTCACGCGCGTCGCGCACGATACGCCGGATGAGGCGCGTATCAGTAGTGGAAACCCTGTTGTGGCGGTCGAGGTTAAGCTGTGTCAGGGCGGAGACATATATTCGGAATGCGGACCCAGCCCAACGGTCAGAGATGAGGCGCGGATTCATCCCATGAATCCCTTCAAGGATCAACGGTTGTCCATCCTTTAATTGGATTTCATCCCCCACTTCGCTCACTCCCAACTTGAAGTTGAATCGTGGCAGTTGAACTTTATCTCCGCTGAGAAGTTTTTCAATATCCAACGCGAGACGCGTCAGGTCCAACGCCTCCAGCACTTCGAAATCGGGATTGCCATTTTCATCAAGGGGAGTCTGTGTGCGATCTACAAAGTAATTGTCAAGTTCAAGCGGAAACGGGGAGATACCACGCGCAAGCAGTTGAATCGCAAGACGGCGCGACGTAGTTGTTTTGCCTGAAGAGGAAGGACCCGCAATTAATATGATGCGTGAATTTTTGTGCGCGATCTGCTGCGCGATGTCTGTGACGTTCTGTTCGTGAAGCGCCTCCGAGACCAGCACGATCTCATCGGCGCGTCCTGATTGAATGGCATCGTTGAGCGCGCCGACATTGTCAATATCAAGGCGCGTCAGCCAATCGCCGTATTGACGAAAGGTGCTTAATAGTTTTGGATAGTCACCCATCGGCTCAAGGTGCGTGGGGGCATGCCGGCGTGGGAATTGAAGCGTGAAGCCGCCATTGATAAGATTAAGATCGAACCAGCGCAAATAGCCGGTGGAAGGGACCATGTACCCGTGCAAATAATCCATGCGCTCGCCAAGGCTATAAAGCGTGAGGTAATTCTTATGTCGGTGTGAGAATAGTCGCACCTTGTCATCATAGCCTAATTTCTTGAAGTATTGAATGGCATCCTGAACGGGAACCTGTTTGCGCCCAAACGGATGATCTTCTTCCACAAGTTTTTGCATGTGAGCCTTAAGTGAGTCAAGCTCGTTTTGCGTAAGCATATCCCGCTCTGTGATCTGACAATAAAAGCCGCCGGATGAAACGGAATGATCAATGGTCAGTTTGCCCTTTGGAAAAAGGTCGGCAAATGCAAGTTCAAGCAGGAAGACAAGCGAACGGCGATAGATGCGCGCGCCGTCAGCCTGATCCATGGTGACAGGTTCCACAACCGATTCAATATTGATGGGATAGGTCAGTTCATGTAGTTCATTGTTAATGATCGCAGCCACAACAGGCGCGGAAAAATCCTGTGAAATACGCTTGAAAAAATCCGCCGCGCTTGCGCCTCGTTCTATGGTCAGAATGCGCCCATCTGATAGATAAACCACCACGTTTGGATCGGGGAAATTTACAAGCGCCTTCCCCAAACTGCGGGCGCGCGCGCGAAGAGCATATGTTAATTGCCCAAAACCGCTATCTTCAAAAAGATTTACCCATTGCCAACGCTGTAATCGGACTGGCACATCACAAGGCTCCAATCGGGTGGGTATTATGAATATAATCCCATCAGGTTTTTCTTCAGCGACATCCAATGCCAGCTTTATTTCTTTTTGAACATAACCTTCTTTAGTAACCGAACTTTTTGAGATGCATACAACAACAGCGTCTGATTCCCGAACTGCAATCGGTATCACCGTATCCCACTCCATCCCCGGCAAAAGATTTTTTTCGTCAAGCCATGAATCAAAACCCTCCAAAATTAACCGTTGATGTAACTCCCTGACGAGCGGTTTATCGGCAGAGCTATGGCATAAGAACACCTTCAATTTTGGATTATTAATCATAATCAACTCTTTCTAAGCCCTGATTTGAGAAATCAGTTTCCCGGGTTGATTCGCGTATTCTTCCAACGGGATTTCCTTGTTGGTCAACGCCAGAAGTGTGTTCGTGAGCAGCTCGTTGACAGGCGTAGGGATGTTACACTTTTTCCCTTCGCGCACAATTGCGCCATGTAAAAATTCCACTTCGCTTTTGCCGCGCCCAGAATATAAATCAATATGGAATGAGGGCATCTTTGCGCCGCGTCCGCTACCTGCGGCGCGGGAGAGAAAAGGTTTGGAAAGCCAGAGGGGTAATTGGGTGGCAAGAGCCAGTAACTTGACAGGCGTACCTGGCAGGTCAACCACTTCGAGGTTCTGGGCTTTCATCACCGCAAGACATTCCTTGAGCATTTCAATTTCGAGTTTGTATAATTTTCGATTTGCAAAGACCTGCGCGGCAGTCATATTCAGAATTGCCGAGGTCGGGTTGGCTATAAGGTTGGTCAGCATCTTCGACCATTTCATACCATGCGCATCAGGATACAAACGACAATTGAGATATGCGGCATCCAATGCGGCGACAAGTTTCTCCGAGAAAGGATGTCCAGCCGCAACACCCATGCCGCGCAATTTCTCCAGCATAATATCCCCAGCGCCGCGACGCCCAATTGCCGTGGTCACTGTGCCGTAAATGACCTTGTCAGGGCCAAGCGCGCGCGCAATGGACTGCTCATTTTCAACCCCATTCGAGAGACACAGGATTGGCGGTAATTTATTAGAAAAAGGCTTCATCTCTTCGAGAGCGGCGGCAGTATCAAAAGACTTCAATGCGAAGAGCGCAACATCAAAATGACCGAATTTCAAAGCTTCTTCCAGCGAAGGCACGATCACAAAAGAACGCGGCTCGATGACAAACACATCCCGTGTTTTTCTTCTTTCGTCAATTGTCAGGTCGAGCCGCAATCCACGTTCGCGCAGATCGTTGACCATCTTTGGCTGTTCCACAAAGACAACATGATGTCCCGCAAGAACGAGCGAGCCGCCGAAATAAGTCCCAATTGCGCCTGCGCCAAAAACAAGAACGTTCAAACGATCGGATTCTTTTATGTTGGATATGGGAGATGATTGCAAAATAACCTCGAAAACAAAGGATGAATTATCAAGGATGAAGGATGAATAAAAAAGACCTTCGCCCAAAAACCTAATTACTAATTACCCAATCACTAATTACCTATCACATCCTGCCTTTAATCCGCATCCACCCAATGCGTGTGGTCGTTGAGTTTATCAATCGCCCAGCGGTGTTGGTGCGGATAATACATCAACTGCGCAAATGCTGTGTTGCCAAAGCGGAAACGTGTGCCCGCGTTATTTGCCTGTGGCGCCAGCCCCACCACTGCGTGCATCACCTGATTCAACAAGCCGCCGTGTGAGACGATTAAATATTTGGCGGGTTCGCGTCTGAGCAAACTATGCAAAGCCTGCCCTGCGCGCAGGAATAATTCCCAATCGCCTTCCCCATCCCTGCCCACTGGGTCATATGGCGTGGAAAAAGATGGATGCTGAAAATTCTGGCGGACTTCATATGCGGTAAGTCCGGCGAAATCGCCATTATCACGTTCCAGCCAAAGCGGGTCAAATTCAGCGTTTAGATTTAGCACAGAAGCAATGATCTCAGCCGTTTCTTTTGCGCGCAGTAACGGACTGGTAATCAAAAAGTCAAATTTTAGATTCTCCTTTTTCCAGCGTTCAGCCAGTGCGTGTGCTTGTGCGCGTCCCGTATCTGTAAGTGGAAAGTCGGACTGTCCCTGCCAGCGCGCTTCGGCATTGCCCACCGATTCGCCATGACGCAACAAAGTGATATGAAAAGGCTGGGGGCGGATATCATTCATCATTTTTCTCCCCTTTGAGCAAATATACAGGTCTGCGCTTCACTTCCTGAAAGATATAACCGACGTACACGCCAACAAAACCAAGCAAAGCCATCAAGGTGCCGCCGACGATCAGGATCATAAACATCAATGAACTCCAGCCTGGCGCAAGGCTGGACGTGCGTCCCGTGACCCAAAAGGAAAGCACATACACCATTTCCATTGCCGCAAGGCAGAAGAAAACACCGCCCAAGCTTAACCCAAGATAAAGAGGCATAAGCGAGAACGAGAAAATCGCATCCATCGCAAGGCGCACCATCTTGCTCAGGGAATATTTTGAAACTCCGCTGATCCTTTCCGCGGGCTGGTAGGGCAGGATCACCGTCGAATAGCCGATCCATGAAACCATGCCGCGTAGAAAACGATGATATTCGGGCATGGCTTTGAGTGCATCCACCGCCGGTCGTGTCAGCGCGCGAAAATCGGCCGTGCCAGGCACAATCTGTGTGCCGCTAATAACATTGATCAAACGATAAAAGAAACCTGAAGTCCATTTTTTGAAGGATGCCGGCTGCGCCGCATCCATGCGCTGTGTTTGCACAACATCATATCCCTGTGCGATCAGCCCCAGCATTTGCGGGATCATCTCCGGCGGATGCTGCCCGTCGCCGTCCAGAGTGACAACCACTTCGGCGCGTGAAGCATCCATGCCGGCGGTCAACGCGGCTTGATGCCCGAAGTTGCGGCTGAGGCGGAGCAGGGTCACTCTCGGGTCGTCCCCTGCTATTTTTCGAAGAGAATCAACCGTCCCGTCGCGTGAGCCGTCGTCCACATAAATAAAATGGAAATCATAGGCAAGCGAATCGACCACGTCACAAATCCGCTTGTGCGTGAGTTCAACAACTCCCTCTTCATTGAAGATGGGAACAACAAGGTCAACAGTTATCTTTTTGGAAGTCATTATCAGGATTTTACCATGCGCTACAACCCCGCTCTCAAGAGAACCTGAAGGTTTCCCCTTTCGGACTTTCATGGAAACCTTCAGGTCTAATGGATATTATTATTTCTTGCAGAGAGCCTCGTAGACTGAAACACGGTCATACCCGGCCGGTTGTTCTTTAAGTGACTCGTATTGCGAACACATTTTCGTGAATGAATTTTTATCCTCACGGATCAAACCGGCAATCTGTTTGGCATGTTCCATATCGTTCAAATAAACGTAAGCCTCCAAAACAGGCATCCACTCTGAAACATCGGACGGCTTTAATTCAAGTGACTTGGCTTTTTTGTCCAGATCAACCGTCAATTGCCAGTCCTTCATTTGACGGGCCAGGTCCATCTTTTGATAGAAGTAACACCAGTTATGAGGCGGCTCGGAGCCGAAAATCGCGGCGGGCGGAGTCGCCTGCGGGGCGGAAGTGTTGATGAGACCCACATCTGAATACTGCGCGATATACCGCACATCTGTGCGCGCCTCTGTCACAGCCTGATCAAACCGCCTGCCATCCAATACATGCAGACAGGTGTTCGGCGAAGACTGGGACAGGATAACAACCTTTCCATAATCGCGCGCTATGGAGAATGTATCGCGCACAAGCCGGTTTTGTTGCGTGCGAAGAAGCAGGTCAAGCCAGATTTGATCGAACATAATTTGCCCGGGAAATTTGAGCGAACCTTCCGGCTGATAGATCAAATTGACAGGTCCCCAGACTTCATATTCTTCAGCCAGCCCATATCCGCCGGGCAAGGCAGCCACAATCGTGGTTCCATCTTCAATTTGAGGAGCGCGCCATGAAAGCTGCCACCACGCCTCGCGCTCGACCTTCCAAAAATCACGGTAATAAGTGGCGCTAAGATATTGGGTCAAAACGCCGGATACCAATAAAGCGCTCAAAAGAACCCAGCGCAATCTGCTCTTGAACACATAAAAAATAATTCCGCCCATAAACAAGGCAACGCCCAAAACCGACTGATAGGAGTAGCGATCCCATCCACTGAAATTCAGATTGCGTCCTGCGGCGATGATCGGGATTGTGGTGACAAAAATGATAATCGCGCCGAGGATAAGCAAATCACGCGAGGACTCGATTCCTTCGCTTCCATCCTCCGCCCCGGCCTGATTCCGTCCGAAGAAATAATACAATGCCCCGGCCGCCACCACCAAAAATCCCAAACCAACAGCCGCCAGCAAATCTCTGTATTCGACCTGATTGGAAAATTGATAGAAGGGAACCGCCCACGCCAGAACTGTCGTTTCCAGCAGGTCTTTGCCGCCCTCGATCAACAGTCCCAGTATGCCGCGCAATGTGGTGAAGCTACCTATCAGCCCGCCCACATCGGTTGCTTTTCGTGTACTGTCAAACATAAAAATACGCCAATAGACAAACGCCACAGCGAACGAAAGATAAGGAAGCGCATTCACCAGGGATAGACGAATGTTTTCCTTCCAGTTTTTACCTTGCTGATAAAAGAGATACAAAATCAACAAAAGGCGGACAAACTCCATCCCCACAAGGGCCTCGTAAATAAGAATATAAAACGCACTTAATAGCACCGCAAAAATTGTGAGAATAACCCTGTGCGCAACCTTTCTTGTTTTTACCGCATTAACAGTCAATGCCAGTGAAACCAAAGCCGCTGTGTAGGCAAGCAGTAATTGTTTATAGGTCAGCGCATTGGGCTGCTGATAAAAGCCGGGATAAACAACGAACAGGAGTGTTACAAACAGAGTCACTACCTTACGGTTTGGCCAAAGACTGCGAACCAGCCAAAGGAAAGCCAAAGCGGATGCAAGTTTGATACATAAAACATATATATGCCACGCCAACGGAGATAGTCCCATGACTGAAAAATCGAATACATACAGCCAGCCGACAAATGGACGGTCCCCTTGAAAAACGCCAAGGATACCCTCCACACCTTTTGACTTGGCCGCCCATAACAAATACCAGTCATCACGATAAAAACCCAACTTTGAGATCAGCGTGCCATAGGTTACAAGGGTTGTAAAGATAACCAGAAGAACTGTCAGAAAGGATTCTCGGCGTGAAACAGTCGGGGAGGAACTCATTGGAAATTAAACTCCATAATCGTGTCTATGACCTGTTCCTGATCAGCACTGGTCAGGTCATTATAAAATGGCAGGCGAATCAACCGGTCACTGACCTGCTCGGTAACGGGACAGTCGCCTGCGCTGTAGCCAAAACTTTGTCCCATGTCTGAGAGATGAAGCGGCAGATAATGGAAAACACTGTAAATGCCGCGCTCGCGCAGGTACATGATCAACTTCTGGCGCAAATCCAAATTGGGCAGAAGCATGTAGAACATGTGATATGCCTGCTCGCGGTCTTCGGGAATAGTTGGCAACTGCACGCCATTTTTATCCGCCCAATCTTTCAAAGCGACATCATACATATTCCAAACATTCTTGCGGTGACTTTGGATCTTTTCGCGTTGTTCAAACTGAGCATACAGGAATGCAGCAAGCAAGTCGGAAGGAAGATAGGATGAGCCGATATCCACCCAAGTATATTTGTCCACTTGACCGCGGAAGAAGCGCGAGCGGTTTGTCCCTTTTTCGCGGACGATCTCGGCGCGTTCCGCGAGGAACGGGTCATTGATCAGCAATGCACCGCCTTCTCCGCATGAGAAATTTTTTGTCTCATGGAAAGATTGGGTCGCCAGCGAACCAAATGTACCAAGAAATTTTCCTTTGTATTTGCCGAACAGGCCATGCGCATTATCTTCAACCACAGCAATCTTGTGACGTTTGGCGATGTCCATGATCGAGTCCATTTCACAGCCTACGCCCGCATAATGCACTGGGACAATTGCCCTCGTGCGCGGCGTGATTGCGGCTTCCAGTTTGGATTCATCGAGGCTCAAGGTATCGGGGCGCACATCTACAAAAACAGGTTTCGCTCCGCGCAGGACAAAGGCATTCACCGTTGAAACAAATGTAAAATCGGGAATGATAACTTCGTCGCCAGGTTTGATGTCCAAAAGAATGGCGGACATCTCCAGTGCATGTGTGCAGGATGTGGTGAGCAGGGCTTTATTTACGCCAAGTTCACTCTCAAGAAATGCGTGACATTTTTTGGTAAAAGCGCCATCGCCAGAAATATGCACATTCTGCATTGCCTGCCGCATATATTCAAATTCATTACCAACTGTAATTGGACGATTAAAATCTACTTTGATCATAAGTTCCTTGAAATAACATCACAAACTTTACGCGTCTTCTCTTCATCAAAATGCTCGTCGTTGAACAAGTTGATCACTTCATTGGCAAGAGACTCGGCGTGCGGAGCGGAGCCATCTGCCATGATGCCCACCAAAGACGCATAATGCGAACTGGCAAAAAGACCTGCTTTGAAAATCGCGTT
>DYDH01000024.1 GCA_020717985.1 Herpetosiphon sp.
CACAAGCTCGCGGGCAATCTCGGGACCGGAAAGCTCGGTCCTAAATAGACGGAGGACTTCCAACTCGCGTAGACTGAGCGGCTCGATGAGGGATTGAGAAATAGGGGGGGCGGTAATCGGAGATGCACTTGCGCTCCCCTGTCCCTGCGCTTCAAATTCTGTCAACAGCTTGCCTGTATAGTCTGACATGATCCCACGCTTGGCAGCTTCGCGAAGCAGTTGCGCCATGGGTGAACCTTCATCCAGAAACACGCGGATGTAGCCCTCCGGCTCCGCCAGTTTCAAGGCTTGTTGCAACGGTATGAGAGCAGCGGATAGGTCGCCTTGCACTTGGTGAGCCAGTGCCTGTAATATCAGGATTTCGATTACGCTTCCCATCCTATCCCCATCCTGTGCGGCTTTAAGGAGTCGCTCCAAAAATCCGATTGTTTCAGAAATGTTGTCTGTATGGTCGCTCTTATATCGTGCCAAAAATAGCCTACCCAAAGTGATGTGCTCAAACTCGTGCAGATAGGTGAGGTCGTCGTGTGTTGAGAGCCTGTTCTTCTGAACCCAGCCAAGGGCTTCGTCCAAACTCCCCTGCAAGATCCACACTCGTGTCTTCAATGCCGCGACAGGACGCACATTGGGGGAAAAGGAACTAACATACAAGCGCTCTGCCTCGTCGAGCAGGTTGATCGCACTCTCCAGATCGCCTTGAGCCTCTCGTATGCGAGCCATGGCGACGGGAAAGCGATACCGGTTTTGCGGGAATCCATTGTGCTCGCCCAATTCCTTACTTCTCAGCAAATCCTGGGCGGCGGCATGTAGATCGTTGTGCTCACGGTGAAGTTCGCTCAATCCCACGTACATGTCTGATGTCCCCCGCAGAATAATCGCACCCTGCTTTGTCGCAAACTGCAATGCCTGCTCGTAGGTATGCATCGCCTCGCGCAGACGACCTTGCGCCATCCGTATATCCGCCAGAGTGATTGCGCCCCCGATTGCATCAGAGATATTCCCAGCGATCTGCAAATGAGCCATGCCATCAGCGAAAGCGCGGTGGGCGGTCTCGAGATCTCCGCCTGTCCAGGATGCGAGCCCCAGGAATCCCGCGACCCCCCCACGACTGAGATGGTCTTCCTCAGGTAAAAGGTCAAGCACCTGACGGGCATATTTCAGGGTGTCAGCCACATCGCCCCGCGCCAGGGATAGTCCGGCACGGGCAACAGAGACTGTGCCTGGGAGACGATGAAATGCCTCATTGTCCACGACGATCATCGCAGATGCTGGGGCGCCCGGTCTCGAAAAGTTGTCTGCTGTCGAGTCCAGCCACCATTCGGCGTCCCGCAGGCGGTCTTCAATGCCATCGACCTCGCCACCATCCAGTAACACATGAGCATACGCCACGCTGAGGACGGGTCTGGCACGAATCAACTCGTTGGGGAGTGACTTGAGCCAGCCAAGTAACGCAGACGTTTGTCTACTCTTGCTCATGGCTGGCATTACCAGTTCGATCAAGTTTGCCGCCCGCTCGAAATCCCCGCCAGCCAGCGCATGTCGGATCGCATCGGCAGGCGAATCATTCTGCTCGTACCACTCGCTCGCGCGCTGATGCAGGGCGGACACCTGATCGGGTTGCTCCGTCATCAAGTGCATACGAAGGACATCGGCAAAAAGATGGTGATAGCGATACCAATGACGCTTGTCATCAAGCGGAATAAGAAAGAAATTACCCCGCTGCAATGTTTCCAATTGCGCCTTGCCTCCCGTCTGACTGGTGATGGCGTCACAGAGTGAACCATTCAAGCGGTCAAGGATTGCGGTCTGGAGGAGAAAGTTTCGAATAGATTCAGGCTGGCGTTGCAGAACCTCTTCGACCAGATAATCCACAATATAGCGGTGATCTCCTGCGAACGCCTGAATGAATCCGGAGACATCCTGGTGACCCTGCATCGAAAGCGCGGCTAATTGCAGACCTGCAATCCAGCCTTCAGTTCGGGTTTCTAATGCAGCAACCTGTTCCATTGAGAGGTTGAGATCCATCACATGGCTAAGAAATTCGGCAGCTTCGGATGGAGTAAGGCGCAAGTCTGTGGCGCGGAGTTCGGTCAATTTGTCACGGACTCGCAATCGAGCCAGAGGTAAATTTGGATCCTCCCGCGTAGTAATGACTAGGTACATTTGTGGAGGTTGGTGCTCAAGCAGAAAGGTGAGAGCATTATCAACCGCTTTGGAATCGGTAAGTTGGAAATCATCAAGCACGAAGATGAAATTGTCTGGGATGATTGTGATTTCATTTAATAGTGGTGTCAGAATTGCTTCAATTGGCGGTGGCTGTGGAGATTGAAGTATCCGTAACAGCCCTTCTCCAATATTCGGTGCGATTGTCTGCAAAGCACTGATGAGATAAATAAAAAAGCGTATAGGATCGTTATCCCCTTCATCCAACGATAGCCAAGCAGTTGGCCTACCACAGTTGGCGATCCATTCACTGACCAATGTGGTTTTACCAAAGCCGGCGGGAGCAGAAATAATGGTTAGCTTGCGACCAAAGGAGAGGCCATCATTCAGATGCTTGATCAGACGAGCACGGATAACAACTTTTGCCCGAGGTGAAGGAATATAAAGTTTTGTGGCTAAAATTGGTGCAGACATAGATTTATTATAAGACCATCAACCAATAAATAGGCAGGAACTCAGACAAGCAAAATCGCTGGAGTTGTCATGCTAAAGCAACCAGAGGATAAACACAAGTATGAGCAGTCCCTGCTCAATGAACGGTAGATCAACCCAACACACATTTGAGTTATTTTACAGAAACGAATATTAGCGGCGCTTGCCAAGTGGTGGTTTAGGTAAATGTTAAAGATATAGCATCACACAAATATCTCCGTCACGGCATATATCATGTATATGGGTATAAGTTTCGGCTCTCCCGATTTATACCCACCACATAGAGAAGAAACTATCAAGAAATGACCAAACACTCCTACGATAAGGGTGTTTTCGTTTAAAGGTTCCTGTAAACGATCACACCGCTTTTTGCAGCCACCGACAGTTCTTCCAATCCCAAAACCTGCCTCCTTTATACTGATCGAAACAACACACTTTCTATAGGCAGGTCAATCATGATGAATTGCTCCACGATTCTGGTTCAAAATACATGGGGAATGCATCTCAACTTCGATGGACATTTCAATTCCCCACCGAGTTGTCCTTCGTGGCTTACACAACTTCAGCAGCAAGAGTGGCAGCAGCGAGGAATGGTAGTATGGGATGCAGATCTTCACATCGTTGCCCATCTATATGCGGGACATACTCTTGAACTTCTTGAGCGTCTACAAGACAATGATGAATGGAAGACCAATGGTCTGGTCATCGGCTCGCCAGCTTTCCAAATCTCCACCAGTAGCGCAGACAACACATCACCAAAGGTGGGAGGAGCTTGGATACTGGAAAATCAAATGGAACTTCGTCCAGATCAAGTACAAGTTCTCATTGAATTTCTGACTGCACAGGAGAGCTTGTTGAAACGTATTTCTTTACATGACAAAGAAGATGCAAAAGAAGCCCTAAGCAAGGTCTATCAGCTTATCGCTGCCTATGGCAGAAAAGTTCGGGAAGGTAAGAATAGTGGCAAGCTCATCGAGACTTTGAAACCAAACATACTCCCCGTTTCCATCCCACGCGGCAACTATTACACAGTTCATCAAGCCGCCCAGATTTGCCATGCAACGTCAAAACAGATCAGAGCCTGGATCCGCAAGGGTAAACTTGAGTCATTCGATTTGCCAGGGTTAGGATTAATCATCGAGGCTGGTAAGCTGAATGAATTCCTATACCAGAGAAATTCTTAGCCGAAATAGATGAAGACAATGAATCTTTGCTGACGTACATGGAACTTCTGTCAGCGTGCTGGCGGATTTTTTGGAGAATCAGGTTAAGGTCCAGAAAGAGGCGTTAAGTCGCAGCGATCTATGTCTGGCTACACCGTACATTCCCAATATGGGGTTTTCCGTCGGCGCGAAATGACCCGAATTGTTGACTTTCCCTTGGAAGAAGGGTAAAATATAGCTAGTCTGTCTAGACAGAAAGGAGCGACTATGAATGAAACGTGGCAAATCCAGGATGCGAAAAATAAATTGAGTGAGGTGATCGCACGTGCCTTAGCACAAGGTCCTCAATTGATCACGAAACACGGCGAGAAAACCGTGGTTGTTATTTCATATGCAGAATACGAAAACCTGCGTAAATCCCAAGGCAAACTCTCCGAGTTTTTTCAGGCATCTCCCCTGGCTGGACTTGAGCTCCTTCGAGACAAGTCCCTGCCACGCAAGGGACTTGAAATATGAAGTACCTGCTTGATACGTGCATCATCTCGGAACTTGTTGCCAAGCATCCGAATCCGAAAGTTATAGACTTTATTGATTCACTAGACTCTGATGATGTTTTCTTGAGCGTGATCACGATTGGAGAAATTGCCAAAGGCGTTGAAAAATTGCCTAAATCGAAACGAAAACAGGAACTACATTCCTGGCTCAAGGAAAATCTACTAGTGCGTTTTGATGGAAGGATCATTCCATTAGATACAGAGGTCTTGATGGAATGGGGAATTCTGATTGCGCACCTGGAGTCAACAGGAATAACTTTACCTGCAATAGATTCACTTATTGCTGCAACAACTTTAACTCACAAACTGACACTAGTCACCCGCAACGTGGATGATTTCAACGATACAGGTATTGAAATCGTAAATCCTTGGGAGTAGACGACTCGTCTCGCAACTGTTATTCGTGCTTACCAACAGAGAACTATGAGTAAAAATTTCTCCCTCCGTATTGATCCGATCAACCTACCGCGACGCCTGCGCGAAGGATTACAAGAAGCCGACAGTCTTTTAGAGCGAGGCGAGCCACAGCAAGCATTGGAACTGTTAAGTGAACTGAACAAAAGCTTCCCTCGCCAGTCGGATATTCTAGGCTTGATGGCAAATGCCAATCTGAATATGGATAACCAACATGGCTACCTACATGCCATCCATGAATTGCACGAACTAACTCCCAATCGCGCGGAAGTGAAACTGGGCTTGGCTGGCGCTTATCTATCGAATGGTTATCCAGCGCTCGCGCTGCTAACATTCCGCCAGTTTTTGAAACGCTGGTCTCACGATGAGCGCGCATCCGATGTGGAGAAAACCATTCCACAACTGGAGAATGTACTGAGCGAACTCCTTAACAATCTCGGCGATTCTTTAGAAACAGGATTTGAGTTTGCCTGCCAGCACGAAGAAGTACGCTTACTTATGGAATCGGGAAAATACATCCGTTGCAGGCAACTAGCAAAAAAACTACTCCAGCAACGACCAGATTTTGTTCCCATTCTCAATAATCTTAGCCAGGTTGATTGGCTCGAAGGCGACCTGTCAGGGGCAACTGAAACGAGCCGCAACGTTCTTGAAATAGACCCGCAGAATATTCATGCGCTTTCCAATCTGACCCGTTATCTTTTTATGCAAGGCAAGAAGGACGAGGCTTGGGAATTTGCAAAACGCCTGAAAGATTCCAGTGCAGACGCGGCAGAGCGCTGGGTCAAGGTGGGCGAAGCGCTCAGTTTTATCGGAGACGATGACGGACTATTGAGTCTTTTCAATCAAGCAAAAAACGCCAATGAGCTTGACCAATGGAATGAAAATCTATGGCATTGGTGCGCGGCAGCCGAATATCGAAAGGGAAATATTTCCACAGCTCGCAAACACTGGCAGGCATGTTTGAAACTTGCCCCTTATTTTTCTCTTGCCACTAAAAACTTGGAGGAGTTGAAAAAGCTCCAACATGAACGCGCCTGTCCGCAGACATTCCCGTTGGAGATGTGGATTACCAGAAAAACGCTGGAATCTTTGACTTCTGTAACACAGCGCGCTGTCCGTCAAAAAAGCGATGATACATTTCGGGCAAGGATCGCGGAATATTTTGATCGTCATCCTGAACTTATCCATTTTGTCCCTGCCGCGCTTGCAAATGGCGATGAACAATGCAAGGAGTTTGCCATCAACCTCGCTGATATGTCTTCCCATCCAGCAGTTTTTGATTCTTTGAAAGAGTTTTCTCTTGGGCAAGATGGATCAGACTCGCTGCGAATGGAAGCGGCTCAACTACTCACGAAACATGGAATATTCAAGTCAGGCGAAACGCTTGATCTATGGATTGAAGGCGAATCCAGACCTCTGATGATGCTAGGTTTTCAAATCTCGTATGACGCCCAGGATCGTCCAAAACTGAAGCCTGCCGCACAGCGTTTGATGGAGCAGGCGATTTATGCGCTGCGGGACGAAGACGGCGCGAAAGCTGAAATCCACCTGCGCAAGGCGCTTGAAATCCAAAAGGATGAACCGGGCTTGTTCAACAATTTGGCGGTTGCCCTGAGTATGCAGAAAAAGCATGATGAAGCAAGCGCAATTGCCGACGAAATTCCCGCTCGTTTTCCTGACTATTTTTTCGGGCAAGTCATTACTGTCAGAAAAGCGATTCAAGCAAACGATCTGAAAACGGCGCAATCTGTCCTCGATAAAATGATGCAAAAGCAGGAATTACATGTCACGGAATTTGGCGCATTGTGCGGCTGTCAGATTGATTACATGATCGAGAACGATAAACCCGAAGGCGCGGTCTCATGGTTTGAAATGTGGGAGCAGGGATATCCCGATGATCCCGCGTTGAAAAATTATGAGCACAAAATCGCCATGATTGATGTCTTTGCAAAACTCAAAGATGGGTTCCCCAAATCGCGGCGCAAAAGCAAGAAGCGCTTGAATTGATATTGGCATAGCGCGTCAGCATTGGTCCGCGACTATCGCATCTGTTTGCTATTTCCATTTTCAAATGGATAAAAGATCACCCAAAGTCAGCAGACTAAAAAACTACAATATGATAGAGAGTTGCCCAGCGCGGCATATATCATGTATACGGGTATAAATTCCGACCCTTGCTTTCTCAACAACACGCCGTCTAATTTTTTTGAGAATCTAAAATGGAAACTGGATGACCGCAAAGGTCGTCCAGTTTTTTATTCGGTATCGCTTACAATCATCCAAAGGAGATAAGTGATGAAAACGAATGAAAACTTCCCGAAAGTAAAAGCAGCAGCAGTGCAGGCCGCTCCAGTTCTTTTCGATCGCGAAGCCAGCGTTGAAAAGACAGGTGATAAAAAGCCGGGCTTTTGACATAATCAGCTCGGACCTTTAACGTAAAAAAATCTCCAAATCCGGGAATCCGGCTGCACGCCACGAGCGCAATTCTTTTAGCGCGGTTTCGATCAGAGCAACCAGCCGGTTTCTCTCGGTCTGGTCGGGTGAGGCTTCCTGCCACAATGTATCCAGAACACTCCCGACCGGCGTTTGTCCTTCCATGATGGATGGATCAAGCCGAACCAGCGCGGCAGCAGCGCCCAAGGCATAGCGGCGCGGCGCGACTCCCTGCGCAAGCACCACGCGCATCGTGCCGATCAGTCTGTCATTCCAGCCCAGCTTGCGCTCAGTGTCACGCGTGACACGCTCGATCATGTCCACCAGGAATGGGTTCGTCATGCGCTCAAGCAAATCGTCGGCAAAATCCCGATATCCATCCGGCGTGAAGAGCTGGTCAACGCCGGTGTGCTTGCGGATCAGAGCTGCCCCAGATTCTTCGATGAAAGCAGTCCGCGCAAAGGGCAATATGCCTGGTATCTTTTGCAGGTCGGCGATCCGCTGGACGCCCAGAATGGCTCCCAAATATCCCAGGAGAGCATGTGTGGCGTTGTGTCCGTATAGCTTGGCTTCCTCGAAGGGTAGCAATTCATCCTTCTCCTGAAACACATGGATGCCGCGCTGGAATGCATCCGGGAAACGGGCCTTTGAGATCAGGATGCGATTGAAAGCTTCGACCAGGAAAGCACGCGGAAGTCCGGGTGTGATCGGAGTCAGATTTTGCGTCTGAATCTCGAATGGGTCGGTAACGACCTGACTCATCTTTCCAACAACGGTGTTAAGAAAGCGCACCCGTGAATGGACGGCGGCGCGCTGTTCCTGCGGAATCAAGTCCACCACGGCGGACTCCAATATCTCAGCGGCGTGATTGTGGTTCTCAGCGGCGTAGACGACAGCCCGCGGCCTGCCCTGTTCAACCTTTTGGCACAACCCGTCAGCCAGCAAGCGATGGATGCTTCCAGGTTTGTCTGAAACGTAGAATGCCACACTGGGGACCGCCGTGGCGATCTCTTCAGCCTCAACGATGGCAGACAGGATATTCAAGCGATCAGTTTCAACCGCCGGGTTGTAGATCTCAACCGGACCAACACGGACAGATTCAACCCTGTCCTGATGGGCAATATTAACCCAAAAATATCCGCCATCCTGCTTTACAGCCGCTACCATTTCCGGCATCACCTCTGCAACAACCAGCCGGCGGAACTCCCCCGAATGAAAAGCTTCGTAAAGAAACAACCCGCTTTGAATCGCCCCAAAGCCAAAACCCACGAAAGTACGCGACCCTGTCAATGACATGGTTCAACCTTGTTTGGAAAGATAGGCTTGCTCATCTACGGCAGTCCATGTCTGAACTGTCTTGATCTCGCTAGTCCTCCGATGAGGATAAACGACAGCCTTCCCATCGATCTGCTGGGCTTTGACCATCTTCAACAGTTCGATGGAGTGCTCCAGATCGCCGATGCGGGTAATATGCACAGACGGATCTATTTGGCCAGAGTCCATCAATTCCAGGGTACGGGCGATGTCCCAGGGTGAGCCGCCGCTGGAGCCGGTTACATTGATCGATTTGTAATGGATCGTCTGCGTGTTGAAATCAACCATCTCGTCGCCCTTCTTCAGTCCGCCAAAAAGATTCAAAACCGCACCCTGTCCGATGTAGTCCATGGCGCCCTCAATGGCGCTGCGCGCACCGACGGCGATGATCACATCGTCGGCGCCGTGATATTCGCTCTGTTCGTCAATGAAGGTTTTCAAATCCGCTTTGCCGGGACTAAGCGTAACCATGTTGACTCCCAATTGTGCGGCGCGGGCGGCGAACAGGTGTTTTACCAATTCCAATCGCTCTTCGATGTAATCAGCCACAATCACCACACGCGGATGGTAACTCAGCGCAAGTTCCACATTGAGGCGTCCCATTGCTCCGGCTCCAACAATAACAGTCACACCATCAGGCTTGAGTCCCTTAAGTACTGACCGTTCGACCAGTCCGTCGTTCTGTATCAGATGCATGTGATGTTCTTGAGCCGATACAGCGCACGAGATCGGCTCGGCTATGGCAGCATGTGAATACGGAAGATTGGGAGTCGGCAGCGGCAATAGACATCCGGCTGCCAGCACTTCTTCAGGAATGAGAATGTATTCAGCTAGGTGTCCGCCTAAGGTGTAGCTGATCGCAACCTTGTGGATGCCACGTCCGCCGTTACGGTAACGCTCGAGATGGTTGATGGGAGCATGGTCAATTGCCGGCTGGATCACGTAGCGTTCACCCGGATGATAAGTCTTCTGTAGATCCGAACCCACCTCAACCAGGGTGACAACACCTTCGTCTCCCAGGATCAACGGCCAACGTTCCAAATCCCAATCGTAGACGAATTGGTGGTGCGAACCTTGCTCGACCAATTTGATCAGCGAGGTGCAGATGCCGGCTGCGTCAACACGCGCCAACATCTGACCAGGTCCGGGGCGCGGCGTTGGAATCGTGCGTACTTGCAAATGCTCGAACCCGGTTCCATTGAGAACCAAGGCACGCATCTCGTCCGGGATAATAAACTTTTCATCCTTTTTTGTCATAAGGTTTACCTCAACGAATTGGAAATAACTTCCACATCAATATGATAGTCACGGCTTTCTCCAGACTCAAGCATCGGCAGTTGACCCAGTTCACGAGTGGCTGGGCGACCTGCAAGTCCGTTGCAATTGGTGGGTTCGATGCCAACTACGTAGGCGCCTTGTCCCATCATTTTCCACTCCATTAGGTAGGGCAGGTTGGCAGTTCCATATTTCCAGCGTAAACCAAAACCCATTTGTGGATTGTTCAATTCAACGGTGGCAACCCCATCCCCGTCAGATTTGGGACGGTGAATGAAAACCTGCTCGCGAAAGCCCGGTGTGGGCGTCTGGAAGCGATCCCATTCTGCCATGCCTGCTTGAGCATCTGCATTGCGGGGAAGGGTCTCTTCGGCTTGAAGATGCAAACGGGTGTTTTCACTGACCAATGGAAAGCCCATATTGAAGTGATACAACAGCATGTGGGGAGCGGACTCAAAACCTTCATTAGCAACAACATCTTCAATGTGGATGCGATTTATTCCCAATGCGGTGGAAATACGTCGTCGCAGAACCAGGTTTTCGCCAAAGACATTCGCCTGCCGGGTTTCGCCTGTGATTTCCAATTTATAATCATCGCCGTCCCAAAACGTACGGTAATTCACCTGAGTTGCGGGAGAATTGCTAATGCGCCCGTGTAGTCCAAGTTCCGTGTCGCCATCCTTGGCTGGCGAACCAAAATGATCCAATCCACAGGTCACCAACAATCCGCCAGAAAATGAACGCAGCCAACCAAGGTCTTGCGGTTCATAAAATGCGGGATGCACATCCCCGGCTGGGGAACGCCAGGCTAACGGCAACCCCTTGAAATCACAACTGGATATATCCAAAGCGCGTTCGGCGTTGACTTGAAAGCGCAGCCCTGTCCCTGTCCACACATCCAACACCCGACAGCCGCGCGTTTTTCCGTCTCCTGCTTCGAGCAAACGAATACCCGCTAACTGATCCATCTGACCGACGCGGCTCAACAGTTCGGGTTTAGTCCACTCGCGGCTGAAAAGTTTAGCCATGAAATTACTCCTTCTTCCAACTTAATCCATTCCAGACGTGCTGTTTTCGTCAAACACAGCCCTGTACAACTGGTTCAAGCATGTGCAGATAAGGGAAATTGAAAGCTGGGATGGCACTCCCAGCTTTCAATTTATTTTGGGCAACGACCTAAGTACAGGTATGGATTACTCCGCTTGTGGGACAGATATTTCAAAGCCGAGATATTTTTCCAGAGCCTCTTTCAGAGGAGCGACATGCTTGCCGGGGGTAATTCCAACATGATGACGATAGCCATTCATGCCCACATGCATTAACACGTCCTGCAACTTGTTGATTTCTGCCACGCCCGCTGCGCCGAAGAAATTCGCCGGGATCGGATCTTCGGTGAAACGACCATCTCCAAGGAATATTTTGACCTTGCCTGAATCAGTCATCATGCTGCCAAAGGTCAAATCAGTGGGCGCAATCCGCCCGACGACGCAACCAAAGCTGTTATTTTCACCGACAGAATTCGCCAGAATCAGATGATCCGAAACGCGGCCTTTGTCAGTCATCAACTCGCGTGGGACTGGCCCGCAGTGGAATAAGATACATTTGTCGTCTTCATCATGGTAATTGTTGTTCCAATCCAACACAGTGGCGGGACGACCCGAAGCAAACGACAAAGCTGCCATAATTACCGCGTTATAGACATCCACCTCGCAAGCTGCAATCGTACCTGTATTGTTGAGGAGGCCCAGCAGAACACAGGGCGAAATCCCTAACTGCTGTTGCAGTTCAATCCAACAGCGGATGGCAATCGCATCCATTTGATTTTCGACGATCAGTTCATCCAAGACGACACCCAAACGTGTGATATTGTCCAGCGCGGCGGCAGGAACACCTTCCCAAGAAGTGTAGGCTTTCAATACATCTAGTTTTTGTTTATAGGCACTACCCTCCGCAGGTAAAGATTTGACTCGGGAAATCACACTGGAAAGATCAAAAGTTTCAACAGTGACACCCATGCGCTGCAAAGCGACCTCATCATAGCGGACTGTTTTGAATGCCGAAGTACGTGCGCCAACTGCACCCACAACCAGATGACGAAAGCCTTTGACTACACGACAGAGCCGATCAAAGTAATCGAGGTTAGCCTTGAAGCGCTCACTGGACGGATTGACGACATGCGGTTTTAGGGCGGTAAATTTTAGGTTGTGCTGGTAGAACACATCCATGATCGAAAACTTACCGCAAAAGGCATCCCGTCGCAGGGCTGGTCCCATGCGATCGAAGTCATCAGGATAGGCTTGGACAAGGATTGGTACACCGGCTTCCTTGAGAGCCGCCACCGCCCCATTTTCATCGCCGAAGTTCGGCAGACTTAAAATCACGCCATCATATTTCCCTTTGTTTTGCTGTAGGAAATTGGCAAAGATCTGACCTTCCTGAGGCGTTTCGACTGCCCCATACCGGGTGGCATCTGCATCCAACATGATGACTTCATGCCCCGCGGCCTTAAGAATGCGAGGAAGTTCATCACGCGCTTCGGCTTGCAACGAAGCCGGAAAGAAACCACGGTTGCCGAAAAAGAGTGCAAATCTGGACTTTTTTGTCATGTTGTTTTCTCCTAAAAATATTCCGGGGATGGCTACAAAGTTTGGTGAACAATGCCATTTAAAGGGTCTTTTGATGAAAAGATTCCATTTCGCTTCCCGCGAGCATATCATTCAACCTGAATTGATCGTCCGGCAATGTTCTATACGAGTCGCACAAGTCGCCGATGCGGGCGTGGGGCAGTTACCAATAGATTCCGCGCGCGAGTGACAGGCACACGTACCAACATCTGACATGGCCCGGGGCGCGCATCGCGTTTGGGACAGTAGTCAGCACAATCAGATATTATTTCCCCGTCGCGCCCACCCTGCGTTAATCCTTCGCAAGGTCTCATCCCACGAGCGGATTCCGCTCAAGGCGTCGGGGGCTTCCACGTTACAGGCACCAACTGCCAGCGCAGTATTCATCGCTTCGGTTGGGGACATATCCCGCAAGAAGGCAGCGAGGAATCCAGCAATGGTGGAGTCGCCTGAACCCGTTGTTCCGATCACATTCACTTGAAAACAGGGGAGCCAGTTTTCGTAATTCGCCCACGCATTTAAATCAGACGGGCGGGCGCGTCCCATCGTTTGCAAAATATCGGCAGAGGCAGTACGCAAATACAAGCCGTGTTCGCCAAGTTTGAGTCCAACCATTTTCGCGCCCATTGCAAAAAGTTCGTCGCTGACTTCATGCAGCAACGTAGCAGATAGCGGGGTCTTCGTGTTTCGTCCCAGCATGTACAGGGTTTCATCCAGGCTTGGCAGGAAGATATCCACATACGGCAGGGTGTTCTTCAGGATCATGAGCCAATCGGCGAGTCCTGCGGGAGAATTGGGGTCGGGGAGCGCCATGTCAAGCGAGGTGGTCAGCCCAAGGGAGTTGACACGACGGAATATTTCAGTCAGTTGCGAACCATTATCCGCGAACATGCCCGCCATCAACGGAGGGTAGCCAAAGTGAAAAAGGCGGGCATCGCGCAGGTATTCGTCTCGCACATCATCGGCGCAGAAGTCATCATTTGCGCCGGGATGATGCAAAAAGCAACGGTCACATCCAGGTGGATTAATCACAACGGTATACGATGTGCTGGTCTCAGTACTGGAGCTGATCGCATCGGCGAGGTGCGGAGCATGTGAGGCAACGATCTGACGGACAACCTGCCCAAGCTGGTCAGAGCCGACTTTGGCGAGCAGGCGCGTATCAACGCCAAGACGATGCATTGCCAGCCCTGTGTTGGAGACTGCCCCACCCGTGGAAATGGATGCCGCTCCGACATTCACCAATTTTCCAGGCTGGAGAATCGCGTCGAACTGTCCCGCCGTATGCGCGGATAAATCGGGGATGATATCCAAGCAGAGATGACCTGCAATGATAGCGTCTGGCATGGGGAACTCCTGAATACAAAATACAGAATAAACGTATTGCGTGTTCCGTTATCTTCAAAAACGGAACACGCAACATGCAACATACACTATCCGATAAAATGCTTCACGATCAGCAAATCAAGCTCTTCGTAATCGCGGGCGGCGCGCAGTTCTTCCACCTTTGCCGCATCGAGTGAGCGAGCCAATTCCACGAGGCGCAGGAAGATGGCGCGGCTGTTGCGTAAATGCTTGGTCGAGGTTTCCTTCGATTGTGTGCGCAAGGCTTTGACGTCCAACCCGATGAACTCTCCGTTCTGTCCGTAGTTAGCGCGCTCCAACACCCAAACCTGGTTGAAGGCGCGGCGCAAATCCACAGCGCCAAAGGATTTGTCTTCGTCAAACTTCAATCCATTCTGGTCATTAAGATGTACCGACCAGAGTTTCTTGTGATACAGCGCGTACGCCATTTCATCAGAAGGATCAAGTCCCGCGAGAATGGCATGTGCTGATTCGATCAACGTACCCACACGGCTTGGATCAACCGTCAGGCTGGCAAGCCCGAGGAAGTGTCCTGTAGTCGGCACATAGGCATGATCCATCGGCTCATTGGGTTTCATCTCGCCAAGGATGCGGATGTCCTTGTCATGTTCGAGTATAGCATTCATCCACTCCACCAACCGTCCCACGGATGCGATGGGGTCCTTGGCCTCGCGCATGTATGTCCCTTCGCGGGCTGGCCACAACACGAGGTCTTTGGCTCCCACGATACGGGCAATATCCACAGCGCGCTTCGAGCGTTCGAGCGCATACTTGCGCGTCTCAGCCGAGTTGGCAGTGATCGCACCGTCAATCGTCAGCGGATGCTCCCACAGGCGCGGAGCGACGAACTCCGCCACCAATCCGCGCTCGTCGAGCAATTTGCGCATTTGTTTGGCTTCGGCTTCCTGCTGACTCCACAGCGCGTCGGCGCTGGAGACCACATCATCATCGTGGAATTGCACGCCGTCGAATCCAAGTTGTTTATAGAATTCGAGTTTTTCGGCAAAGGAAAATTCCTCGCGCACAGGCGGCCCAAACGGATCCGCGCCAGAGTGAATATTCCAGGGTCCAAAGGAAAAGCGATAGTTTGTATTCATAGAGTACTCCTTGTTTAGATATTAGACTTTATTTGAAATAATTCGAAATCATAAAGTGACGGATTCCATAATAACCAATATCTTCCAGGAATTTAACTGAGAAAAAGGCGCTCTCCAGGTTGACTGCGCCAAAACGAAAGTCCTGATTGTTAGCGTCCAAATAATGCCTGGTCGTGCAGGTCAAGACGAACAGGTTTGCCGATAGTTCATAAACCAAAGGCGAATTTGTCAAAGGCTTTCAGATTACTAATATATATTAGTATTTTATTGTTCCAACCATGTCGTAAAACAACCCAGGCATATTCCAAAAATGTTCCAAAAAACATCAATGCCAGAATTATGGTAACACCACAGTTGAACCTCGAAGTTATTTACAGGTAAAAATAATCCGCAAATCTGCGCGAATTGGTTTTAGATTGGCGAAAATTAACGTAAATTCGCGGACAAATGACCTGAGCACATTTAAGTGTAGCCGTACCAGAATTATTCGGTGGTTATATTTTTCCGATGGGGAAAGGTCAAGACAAGGAGAAGTCCAAATGCGATCAAGGTGCTTGTCAGCAGGACCGGCATGGTGATCCGCGGACTGATGCGCTCGAACAACTGGCCGATCATCCACGGGAAGACCATCCCGCCGATGCCGCCGCCGACCAGAATCCAGCCAATCATGGCCCCGCTCAGGCTCAGGCGCTGCTCGGCAAACGCCATCCCCGTCGCAAAGACAGAGGCGATTGAAAGTCCCATCAGGATCGTTCCAGCCCAGAGAGCCAATGAAGAAACCGGCCAGAGCAGAAGGATGGCAAAGGCAGCCAGACATCCTGCCAAGTCAGTGATCAGGATGGTCTGCGGGCGAAGGCGGGAAGAGATGCCAATTCCAAGCAACCGACCGACCGAGAAGGAGCCCCAAAACGCAGAGGTGAGGTAGGCCGCGCCGGACTCACTGGTCAGGTGGAGGCGGGAGGAAAATGTATATATCCAGTTTCCAAAGCCGAGTTCCAACCCGACGGTAAATACAAAGAAAAAGACAATCAGGAGAAATAGTCCATTAATCGGTTTCCCGTTGACGGCCTCGGGTGTTCTCGTGCGAATCGGCGGACTGGGCATGAACCAGAACCAGACGGCCATAGGCAGGGTCAGCAGGGAAAAAAACCAGTAGGCCCAGCGAATTTCGCCAGCGGCCAAAACCGCTTGGGCAAAGATAAGCGGAGCCACAAAGGAGCCTACCCCAAAGAAGAAGTGCAAGCCGTTCATAAACGGACCCACTTTTTCCCCATGAATCCAGGTCAACAGAGTGTTGCAGCCCACGTCCAGAGCGCCTTGAAATATCCCCAGCAGGAAGATAATCGCCACCAGAAGCCAAAGCGAACGCAGCACCGGCACCAAGGCAGCGCTCAAGGAAATCAGCAGCAGGGCAAGGGACTGGATGCGATGCCCTGGAAAGCGATCATAGGCGCGCCCACCGAGTTGGGAGCCGATCATATAGCCTAGAGAGCTGGCAATAAAAATGCCGCTAATCTGGTCAAGACGGCTGAGGGTGTGCTGCGCCAGCCAGGGAAGGGACGGTCCGATGAGGGACATGGTTGCGCCAAGGGTGATGAAGGTGACATAGTAGGCGAATGTTATGGTCAGTGGTTTAAATCGGGTGCGGGTGGGATTATCCAATGAAGGTCTCCGATGAATGGATTGCCGGAATGGGGGATTCATTCCATGCATGTTGTTGGTATGTGCCGTTTTTATATGGGCTAATTCTATTATATTCCACGCCAGGCGATAAATCATTCTTCGCAGGTCGTCACTTGTGGGATGTCAAACAAGCCATCAAATTTATTCTCGCTCCTATTTCGATTTAAATATTTGACCACCCTTGTTCCGCCTTGGCGATAAGTGTGTTTTATCCTCTACCCTTTCACAGGTGGTGGCACACTGGTCTTCACAAAACGAGAAGCTCTTGCAGGACTTTGCAAGTCCAATATCGGATGAAATTACCGCCGTTCATACTTCTGCTGGGCTCCGAGCAACACATCTCAGATGTCGCTACGAGGATATTATCTTGACACTTTCTTGACATCTTCCCCCAACATCTTGTCCCCTATTTGACCTCCAACTGCATACACTAAAAATCGAAATGGAGGCACACATGAATGATTTGATCTATATCGGACTGACTGTACTTTTCTTTGCCCTCACCTACGGACTGATCGTGGTCTGTGAGCGGCTCATGGAGGATAAGTCATGAACGTTTTATATGTAATCACTGGCGTCATCACGTTGATCCTGTTCGTTTATCTTGTACTGGCTTTACTTAAACCGGAGTGGTTCGGATGAATCTCTATAGTTGGTTACAAATTATTTTCTTTCTGGTGGTTTTGCTGGCATTGGCGAAACCGCTTGGTTCGTTTATGGCAAAAGTCTATCAGGGCGAGCACACTTTTCTGGATCGCGTGCTGGGTCCCGTGGAACGGTTCATTTATCGCGTCTCAGGCGTCAAAGCCGATGAGGATATGAACTGGAAAACTTATGCCATCGCAGCAATGGTGTTCAATATTCTCGGGTTATTGGCGGTATACGCATTGCAACGTCTTCAAGGCGTTCTGCCCCTCAACCCGCAGGGACTTGGCGCGGTCACACCTGATTCCTCGTGGAATACGGCGGTTAGTTTTGCGTCCAATACCAACTGGCAGGGCTACGGCGGCGAAGTGACCATGAGTTACTTCTCGCAAATGCTCGGCTTGACGGTGCAGAACTTCGTCTCTGCGGCAACGGGCATGGCTGTGTTGGTTGCGCTCATCCGCGGGATCGTACGTCACACTGCCAAGGGTATCGGCAACTTTTGGGTTGACCTGACCCGTTCCACTCTGTACATCCTTTTGCCTTTGTCCATCGTTTTGGCGTTGACACTGGTTTCACAGGGCGTGGTGCAAACTTTTAGCGAATATAAAACTGTCGCCATGCTTCAACCTACAACGGACGCAAACGGCAACGCTGTGACCGAACAGGTGCTGGCAGTTGGTCCTGCGGCTTCGCAAATTGCGATCAAGCAATTGGGCACCAACGGCGGCGGATTCTTCAATGTCAACTCGGCGCACCCGTTTGAAAACTCAACACCCTTCTCGAACTTCCTTGAGATGTTGGCAATTCTCGTCATCCCTGCTGCGCTGGTCTACATGTTTGGAAAAATGGTCGGAGACACTCGCCAGGGTTGGGCAATCCTAACTACGATGACGATCATCTTCGTGGCATTCCTTGCGCTGGCGGTTTGGGCAGAACAGGCTGGCAACCCAGTTTTCACAAAGATGGGAATTGACCAAGTGCAAACGGACATCAATCCTGGCGGAAACATGGAAGGCAAAGAGACACGCTTCGGCGTTGCCAATTCCGCGCTCTGGGCTACGGCTACGACTGCCGCTTCCAATGGCTCAGTCAACTCCATGCATGATTCATTCATGCCGCTTGGCGGACTAGTACCCATGTTCCTCATGCAGTTGGGTGAGATCATCTTCGGCGGCGTTGGCTCTGGCTTGTATGGAATGCTGGCTTTCGTCATCGTGGCCGTTTTTATCTCTGGTTTGATGGTCGGACGCACCCCTGAATATCTGGGCAAGAAGATCGAAGCCTATGAAATGAAAATGGCTTCCCTCATGCTCTTGATCCCGATCTTTTTGGTAAAAGTTGGCACAGCAATTGCCGTGGTATCAGCGGCTGGTCTCGCCACAATTTGGAACACAGGCGGTCCGCACGGATTTAGCGAAGTGCTGTATGCCTTTTCTTCCGCAGCGAATAATAACGGCTCGGCATTTGCTGGCTTGGGTGCGAACAACCCGTTCTACAACACAGCTCTCGGCATATGTATGTTCTTCGCCCGCTTCTGGCTGCTCGTGCCTGCGCTGGCAATTGCAGGGTCACTCGTGCAAAAGAAAAAGATCCCCGAAAGCGCAGGGACTCTCCCGACTCATACCCCGCTATTCATTGCATGGTTGATCGGTGTCATCATGATCGTTGGTGCATTGAGCTTTATCCCAGCGTTGGCATTGGGACCCATCGTTGAACACCTGATGGTATTTGCCCACTAATGTCATTGCGAGGGCGGCGCTCTCCCGCCCGAAGTAATCTCCAACTTAATCATGAGATTGCTTCGTCGCACACCTGCCCTGGCGGGCAGTGTCAGTGAAGAACGCTACTCGCAACGACATAAGAAATGGAAAATAAAAAATGACTATTCAAACAAAAAAACCAACCGCATATCGCCGTGAGATTTACCAGCGCGCCATTGTGGAGTCCTTTGTAAAACTCAATCCGCGCTTGATGGTGCGCAACCCCGTCATGTTCGTCGTGGAAGTCGGAAGTGTATTGACTACTGCCTTGTGGATTCAGGCACTCGCTGGGCAAGGCGAAGCTCCCACAGGCTTTATTGGAGCAATTGCGCTCTGGCTGTGGTTCACAGTATTGTTCGCGAATTTCTCCGAGGCTGTTGCCGAGGGACGCGGCAAAGCGCAGGCTGAGTCACTCCGCAAGGCGCGGCAGGATACGCCCGCAAAGAAAGTGCGCGGTGAGGCGAATGACGTCCAAACCGCGCTATCCAAAGTGGAGGTTGTCTCATCGACTGCATTGCGCAAGAACGATCTCTTTCTCGTTGAAGCAGGCGATATTCTTCCCGCAGACGGCGAGATCGAAGCGGGAATTGCGTCAGTGGATGAAAGTGCCGTTACTGGCGAATCAGCTCCCGTCGTGCGTGAGGCGGGCGGAGATCGCTCCGCTGTCACAGGCGGCACGCGACTCCTTTCAGACTGGCTCATCATCCGCGTCAGCGCCGACCCTGGGCAGGGATTCCTTGACCGCATGATCAGCATGGTGGAAGGCGCCAAGAGACAAAAGACCCCGAACGAGATCGCGCTCAATATTTTGCTGGCTGGTTTCACGATCATCTTTTTGGTGGTGTGCGCCACACTGTTGCCCTACTCGCTTTATAGCGTAGGTGCGGCAGGCAAAGGGACTGCGATCACGATCACCGTTTTGGTTGCTTTGCTTGTGTGCTTGATCCCAACCACGATTGGCGGGTTGCTCTCCGCCATCGGTATTGCGGGCATGGATCGCATGATTCAGCGCAACGTGATTGCGATGTCAGGACGTGCCGTGGAAGCCGCTGGTGATGTGGATGTGCTCCTGCTCGATAAGACAGGCACCATCACGCTTGGCAACCGTCAGGCTGTGGAATTCATTCCCATCAATGGAGTCAATGTGAAAGATTTGGCTGAAGCCGCGCAACTCGCTTCTTTGGCTGACGAAACTCCTGAAGGTCGTTCGATCGTCGTGCTTGCAAAGGAACAATTTGGATTGCGCGGACGGACGATGGGCGTCAGTGATGATGCGCCAGAGGGAATGCACTTCGTCCCGTTTACCGCGCAGACTCGCATGAGCGGAGTCAACTTTGACGGCACAACCATCCGCAAGGGTGCGCCTGATACGATGATTCAGATGATTCAATCCAACAACAACGGCGTCCCATCTGACTTGAAACCTGCGGTGGATAACATTGCCCGCATGGGTGGCACGCCGCTGGTGGTGACGCGCAACAATCACGCGCTGGGCGTCATTCACCTAAAGGATATTGTCAAAGGTGGAATCAAGGAACGCTTCGCGCAACTTCGCAAGATGGGCATCAAGACCGTGATGATCACTGGCGATAATCCGCTCACTGCGGCAGCGATTGCGGCGGAAGCGGGTGTGGATGATTTCCTCGCGCAAGCCACGCCTGAAATGAAACTAAAACTCATCCGTGAATATCAACTGGGTGGGCGCCTCGTTGCCATGACAGGCGACGGTACGAACGACGCGCCCGCATTGGCGCAAGCCGATGTGGCTGTTGCCATGAACACAGGCACACAACCCGCGCGCGAAGCCGCCAACATGGTTGACTTGGATAGCAATCCAACCAAACTGCTGGAGATCGTGGAGATCGGTAAGCAATTGTTAATGACACGCGGCGCGCTGACCACGTTTAGCCTCTCTAATGATATTGCAAAATATTTTGCGATTATCCCTGCGGCGTTCGCTTCCACCTATCCCGTATTGAATACGTTGAACTTTATGCACCTCGCCACACCAGAGAGCGCGATTTTATCGGCAGTGATCTTCAACGCCCTCATCATCATTGCACTAATCCCATTGGCATTACGCGGCGTACCTTATCGTGCAGTAGGCGCGGCACAGCTTCTGCGTGACAACCTGTTGATCTACGGTGTCGGCGGTTTGATCGCTCCATTCATCGGCATCAAGTTGATTGACATGCTGTTGGTTGCCCTCCATCTCGTGTAGGTCACGTTTGTAACGTGAAAAAACGAATAGGAAATGAAGAAATGTCAACAAATCACACCCATCCAAAATGGTGGCAGGTTTACCTCACCTTCCCGCTTCTCGTCGCGCTGTTCATATTTGATCACAGTCTCGAACTTTCCGAGCGCGGACATGTGGTGGTGCAGATTGGAATTCTCGTGTTTGTGTACTGGCTTATCCACTTGTGGTTGAAAACCAACGCAACCGCCTTATCAGAGATGGATCAAAAACAATATCGCAATACTTACACCGTGATCCGCATCCCTCCGCATCAACTGCCCAATGCAAACAACAGCAAACGCCCGACGTTCCAATTTTCCAACTCGGAAATCAAAGGCACATTGAGCAACACATTTGAAATGGATTATATCGACGCGAAATTTTCCTCGGTTGATGAAGTCCAACAGGAATTAAACAAGGAATAAAAATGATCTCACAATTACGCCCCGCGTTTTTTATGCTTTTGATCTTTACCATCATTACGGGAATTATTTATCCTCTCGCAGTGACAGGCATTGCGCAAGTTGTGTTTCCCAGCCAGTCCAATGGCAGCCTCATCATGGTGGACGGAAAGGCTGTTGGCTCTGAATTGATCGGTCAGCAGTTTGACGACCCAAGCTACTTCTGGGGACGCATCTCAGCAACAGGCACCTTTGCTTACAATGCCTTCGACGCAGAAAACCTGACAGCCTCCTCTGGCTCGAACTACGGTCCATTGAATCCTGCTCTTACGGATATGGTGCAGGCGCGGATCGACGCCCTGAAAACTGCTGACCCTGACAATACGCTTCCGATTCCCGTTGACCTGGTCACTGCTTCGGGCAGCGGACTCGACCCACATGTCAGCGTCGCCGCAGCGTTGTATCAGGTCAGTCGCGTAGCATCCGCCCGAGGGTTGAGCGAAGCGGAAGTCACATCCCTCATGGAGAAATACACCGAAGGTCGTCAATTCGGAATCTTCGGCGAGCCTCGTGTCAACGTGTTGAAACTCAATCTAGCGCTGGATGGCGTCCAGTAGAACAGTTATACAAGATGAGGAAACATGAAAACTCGTGACCTTTCGCGTTTGTCCAAACTTGCAAAAGAATCTTTTTCCGCCGTACTGACCATTTCTGCGACAGCATTTATTCTTTTGTTATCCCACAGGGAGTTGATCGGCGAGGGCGTCATCGCCATGGTCTTCCTGCTTTCCGTCGCCTGGTGCGCCTATCGCTGGGGATTGGGCGCGGGCATGAGCGCGGCGTTATCCGCTGCGCTCATGTTCGACTTTCTCTTCATCCCCCCGTTCCTGACCTTCACCATTGCCAGACCAGAAGGAATTTTGAGCCTCGTAATTTTCTTTGTGGTCGCCATCATCGTGGTGGAACGCATTCAAGCCACCCTGTCCAAGGCACATGCGAGCGAACAGGAAGCCGTGTTGATGTACGAGTTCACCACCCTCCTGGCAGGGTTACGCTCCCTCGACGCTATTGCCCGCAGAGTGGCGCAATTCATGCGTCAGCGCTTCATGGTGGAATCGGTTATCGTCTTCATTCAGCCAAAGGGACATACTGAACAGTTCAGCGCGCGGGAGCCGCAGGATAAAACAATGAAGACCAAAGCCGATTGCGTGCTGCCCCTGCTCAATTCGTGGGGGCTGATCGGCGAGGTGCAACTCTGGCGCGGCGCGGAAATCGAGATTCCCTCTCCCGAAAGCCGCCTCTTTCGCAACGTTGTGCTCCAGATTGGGCTGGCAATCGAACGGGTGCAAATCACCGAGTACGAATTCCAAAATGCGGGGCGGGAAAGCATCCAAGTCGGATGATTCATGGAGTCGAACGACTCCCGTCGTTTGCTCACACAAGTCAAAAGTCAGAGACTTTTGACTCCAATTTGAATCTGGCACTCGATGGGCTACAATAAAAGTATGGAAAACTCAAATCAAAAACCGACCGAGCATGACGGCATTTTGGAACGGCATCAGGCGGATCAAAGCCCGCAAAAGTTGACCTGGCGCACATGGCTTATCGGGCGTCCCCTGACCACCGCCTCCGCTCCGCACCAGACAATCGGCAAGATGGTGGGGCTGGCAGTCTTCGGTGCGGATGCCTTGTCGTCCATCGCGTACGCACCGCAGGAAATGCTTGTGATTCTGGCAGCGGCTGGTTCGCAGGCGTTTGGCTATGCCTTTCCCATTTCCATCATCATCACGGTGTTGCTTGCCATTGTCACGGTCTCGTATCAGCAGACGATTCACGCCTACCCCAGCGGCGGAGGGGCTTATACGGTGGTGAAGGAGAATTTGGGAATCACATCCGCACTGATAGCTGGTTCGGCGCTGCTGTTGGATTACATCCTGCTGGCGGCGGTGGCAATTTCCTCTGGCGTGGCACAAATCGCTTCCGCTGTCCCTGCTTTATATGAATATCGCGTTGCGCTTGCGGTGGGATTTTTGATTTTGATCGCCGTCGCCAACCTGCGCGGCGTGAAGGAATCAGGCAACACCTTTGCCGCACCGACTTACTTTTTCCTCGCCATGGCCACGCTGGCTGTGGCGGCTGGATTCTACAAATACTTGACTGGCTCGCTTGGTGTGGTGATCGACCCGCCGCACATGGAGACACTCCGCGCCGAACCAATCACGCTCTTTTTGTTGCTCCGCGCTTTTTCCAATGGCACAACCGCGCTGACTGGGGTTGAGTGTATCTCGAACGGAGTCAAAGCCTTCAAAGAGCCGCGCACTCACAATGCCGCCCTGACCATGATCTGGATGTCATCCATCCTCGGTGTTCTCTTTATCGGGATGACTTTTCTGCTTGGTCAAATTGGCGCAGTCCCCGCTGAATCTGAGACGGTGGTCTCCCAACTTGCCCGCACAGTTTTTGGAAGTCGTGGCGTGCTGTACATCGGCACGATTTTTGCGACCACCATCATTTTGGTTTTGGCGACCAACACCGCCTTCGCCGATTTTCCACGCCTGAGCGCGATCATCGCTGAAGACGGATACATGCCCCGTCAACTGGCATATCGCGGCAGTCGGCTCGTCTTCTCGCGTGGAATTGTCAGCCTTGCGGCGATTGGGGCATTGCTCATCATCATCTTCAAAGCCAGTGTGACGGCGCTGATTCCGCTTTGGGCTGTGGGCGTGTTCCTGTCGTTTACCCTGTCACAGGCGGGGATGGCGCGTCACTGGTGGCGTGCGGGAGTCCACAAGGACGAGAAGCTGCTGGAGGCGGGTACCCAGGGTTGGAAATGGAAGCTGGTCATCAACGGAGTCGGCGCGGTAGCCACTGCGATTGTGACCCTGATCTTCGCCGTCACCAAGTTCACAGACGGCGCGTGGATCATCATCCTGTTACTGCCCGCAATTGTGATGAGTTTTTTCTCCGTACATCGGCATTATCAGTCGGTTGCGCGCGAACTTTCGCTGGATAATTTTGGCGAGCCGCCACCAGCCGTCCGCCACCGCGTCATCATCCCCGTAGCAGGAATCCATCGCGGGACGCTGGAAGCGCTGGAATACGCAAACTCACTGTCCGACGACATCACCGCAGTCCACATTTTGCTTGATCCCGATGAAAGGGAATCCGTGGAAAGCAAATGGCTTGCATGGGGAAAGGGCGTGCGGCTGGTGGTCATCGAATCCCCGTACCGCACCTTTCTGGAGCCTTTCATCGGGTACGTGGACGACCTGTGCAAAATCTCCCAGCCCAACGAGCGGTTGACCATCGTCGTGCCGCAATTCAATCCGAAACATCCATGGCACAACCTCCTGCACACGCAAACTGCGTTCTGGTTGCGCCTGGCGTTATTAAGCAAAAATGGGATTGTGATTACGGAAGTCCCGTACCAGGTTCATTGATTGCTCTGCGAGGGGATTTTCCCATTCGCCGTACGGGGATGAAGCCCCTCGTTCAGTTACGAAGCCTGCTTCGCAGGCTTAAACCGCTTGTGGCAGTTTCGTATTTGTATCCTCGACGTTTACGTCGGGGCGGAGTTCTTGACGGCATCTTGACTTGATAAGCCTTTTTCTTGTCCCCTTTTTGACATGCAATTGAATAAACTTGAAATAGTCCAAAAGGAAACAAGACATGAAGACAAAACCAATTCGATGGATCGAGCAAATCATAACCTACTCACCGCTTGCGGGAATTATCGGTGCATCGCTCTTGAATTTGACCAAATTCCAAAACCAACTCTTGATGCTCTTCCTGCTACTCTGGGCAAGCGCATTTTTCCTCTATAAATCCTGGGCAACCTAACAATACTATAATCTTGACACTTTCTTGACGCGCAGGGGGCATTTCTTGCGCCTAAATTGACACGCCCAACTTTAGAATGTTGGGCGTTCTTGATATTTTCTTTATGGCGCATTGATGTCCACTATTTCCAACCTCCCTCTGAAAATCCTTGTTGTAGATGACGAGCGCCCCATCAGGCGTTTTCTGAATGCTTCGCTCGGGAATCGCTACACAATTTTGGAAGCCGAAAACGGCGAGGTGGCGATTCAGTCGGCAGCTGTCAATCATCCCGACTTGATCATCCTGGATTTGGGATTACCCGACATTGACGGCACCGAAGTGACCCGCCGCATCCGCGAGTGGACGGATGTGCCCGTTATCATCATTTCAGTTCGAGATAGCGAACAGGACAAGGTCGCCGCACTCGACGCGGGCGCAGACGACTATCTCACCAAACCCTTCGGTACAAGCGAATTACTGGCGCGGATTCGGGTCGCACTGCGCCGCTCCAATAAAACTGAAAGCGAGTCAGCGGTCTATGAGAACGACGGCTTGACAGTTGATTTCATGAAGCGTGAGGTGCGGGTCAACGAAAACTCGGTCACTCTCACCCCAACCGAATACAACATTCTGAAAATACTTGTAAATCATGCGGGGAAAGTGCTTACCCACCAGCAATTGATTAAAGAAGTTTGGGGTGGAAATTACGAAGCAGATTCACACCTCCTGCGAGTCAATATCAGCAACCTGCGGCACAAGATCGAGAGCATCCCATTGAAGCCGCGCTACATCATCACCGAGCCTGGAATTGGTTATCGGCTCAAGGAAAACTAAAAAACATGACAAACAATACAGTTCCACATCTAACACAGGAATACGAAATTCAAAAAGCGTTGTTCGAAAACCAGCCTGCAATCGTCCAAAGATTTTTGGAAGGTCAGGCGCAGGTCATCGCAGATGCACTGATCTCGAAAACATCGCAGGTGCGTTTTTCCCTGCCCGACCGCGTGGTGACGCATCCCAGCCAAAACGGGGGGAACGGCGCGATCAACATCCCTGAAACGCAACGACAAAATACCGTTGGCGGCTTTCTTCAACATGACACACGCGAATTGCTGACGCGGCGGCTGAACGAGTTGGAAAAATCTGACAGTCATGAAGTCACCGTCAGCGCGGGATTGCTGCGCTATGCAGCTGTCACGCACATGGTTAACAACATGCTGCCAGCGGGTCGCATGGTGACCTACCGATCCGACGGCGATGAACAAATCCCAAGCATCCCAACGGGTGACGATGCGCCCGAGTCCGCCATCACCCAAGCCAGCGACGCGATTGTCGAGGACGGCGACGAAGACGGACGCGGCGAGGTGCAGACTCCCTACGTCCCAGCCGCGCGGAAATTCTTTCTGCCGCAGTGGGTGGCATTCGACGATAAGGGAAAACTGCTGGTCGGTTCCGTAAACGAAGCCGAAGCCCACGTCCGATCCACGCAGCAATATGTGACGATTTTGCATCGCGCCCTTGCACTTGCGCCTTACATCTCGGCAAGCGGGGAATATCAGCAAAAGCGCTACGGGATTTTGGGACAACTGGTCAATCAAGGACGGGCGTTGGCGAATTTCAAGACGCAGGAAATCATCCGCAGAATCAAGGAGCGGGTGGAAAACCAATCCCTGAATCGCGGACTGAGCATCACCCTGTCCTATTTCGACGACCAGACTCTCGAAATGGAAAACTCCAAACTTGAGATCATCCCCGCCGGGCGGATCATGTTCGTCCCAGCGTTCGTTGTCCGTGCTTCACGCGGCGAGCAAGCCAAGGTGGCGCAGGACACGCGGTTGAACTCGTCCACGCGCAAGCATTTACTCGGTCAACTGAAAAAACTTGAAACAGCGTTTCAGTCATAAATATTTTTTAAAAGGTAAACAACATGATTTTTTCCATCGGTCTTCTCATCGTAATAACTTTTCTGGCGTACAAAGCCTCGCCAGTTGAAAAGGAAGAAAGCGCCCATGTGCATGGTGCGGGTCAAATCGGCTTGCTTGCAGCCATAGCGTTGTTTGGCGTGGACTACTTTACATCCTACTTCTATGCCACTGGCGAGATGATGCATGCCTTGCATCCTTACGGTATTCAACAATGGGGTTACTATGCGGCAGCCATCATTAGCATTGCAAATATCGTATTTGGCGTGCTGTATATGTACTCGCTGGGAATTTTCAACGAAGGAGGCGGATCGTACACGGCATCCATGCGTTACCTTACGCCTGCTTTAAGTCTTGTCGTGGCAGTGGTGTTGATTCAAGATTACGTTTTCACCATCGTTGTCTCGGCGCTTTCAGGCGGTGACCAATTACTCTCGGTACTTGGGCAGTATGGCGCAAATTGGTTCTGGCATTTCCTCATCGGCGGGATACTGGCGGCAATCACGTGGTATCTCACCATTCGCGGGCGCGGTGAATCAGCGCAGGTGGTTTTTACTTTGCTGGGAATTTTTGTCATGATGACCCTGCTCATGGTTGGCGGTTTGATCTACGCCAATATGCGCGGTGTAGCGGCTGTGGAAGTAGAAGAAACCATCAAGCAGGTATCGTTCAGTCAGGCGCTCTTCCACCTGTTGACGGCTTCCATGAAAGGTCTGGTTGCATTGACGGGACTGGAAGCCATGTCCAATGGAATCCAGTTTGTTATCAATGAAGATGCCGAAGTGGTGAAGTGGGGCAAGAAGCGTTACCCAAAACTCAAAGGGCTGTGGGCTTTTTACAGCGGCAAGGCTGGGATCGGACGTTTCGTCCAGACTTCCTTCCTGTTCTACGGTGGTATTACAACATTCATGCTTTCATTCTTTGCCATCCGCTTCAACGTGTTCGACGGCACACTTGGGCGCACGCTTGTGGGCAACCTGGCTTATATTGGTTTTACCCAATTCCCGGGCGGCGAAATTATGTTCTGGGTGTATCAAATTCTGGCGGTGGCATTGCTATCGGCGGCATCCATGACTGCCTTTCAGGATTTACAAGCCACGGAGTGGCGAGATGTGGCGATTGGCGAACTTCCCGAATTCATTGTTTACCGTAACGAGCAGGGAACATTTACCCGTTCGGTAACGATTGGCTTTATTGCTACGATTATCATCATGCTCCTGGTGCGCGGACAAACATCGGTAGCTGTGCCGTTTTATGGGGTAGGCGTATTCATGCCAATCATGGTCATGGGGCTTGCCATCCGCAAGCACATAATTGCACATTACACGGGTAGAAAACGTGCCTGGGGGGCATTTGCTGCGTCATTTGCAGCGGGCTTGTCCGCGATTGTATTTGTTGGTCAGATTGTCGGTAAATGGGCGGAAGGCGGCTGGATGGTGCTGATCTCCTTTGGCATTCTGGTGCTTGCCTCGAATGCCATGCTTATCTCACCAATCGGATTCCGCGACCCCAAGCAAATCCACCGCATTGTGCGCGACAAAGCTCGCGTGCAGGGCGCCATGGCATCCATCGTTGAATGGCAGTCGCTTCGGATGCAGGAATACCGTTATTCCGTGCTGGTTGGCATCTCCAGTTTCTTTGGACTTTTCGGCGTCCGACGCCCAGTCCGCTACGACCCGCCCGCAGTTGCGGGTGACTATGACCACGCCCTGCATGTGGATCACCCCGAAGCGCCTTCGCTATTGGAGCAATATCTCAACAAGCCAGAACCGAAACTGGGCGGCGCGCCAAAGCAAACAGAACCCGTTCCACCCAGTGTAGAGTAAATGAAAAAGGCTGTGTGAAATAAAATCATACAGCCTTTTGATTTCATCCCCTCCCGCTCTTTCGAGGGCTTAGCCCCCCCAACAGAGCAGACTCAAAGTTGATAGATTTGGAATACAATGAACAATATGGAAACCCGTCCCGATCCTGACGAACTACTCAAACACGTCAAGTCCGAAGAGGCAAGCCGTGGAAAGCTAAAAATCTTCCTCGGCTATGTGGCGGGCGTGGGCAAAACCTACGCCATGCTTGAAGCCGCGCATCAACGCAAGGCGCAGGGACTGGACGTGGTGGTCGGTTACATCGAAACACACAAGCGCGCGGAAACCGAAGAACTCGTAGCAGGGCTGGAAGTATTGCCGCGCAAGCAAGTTGAATATCACAACGTCACCCTGCCTGAAATGGATGTGGATTCGGTTCTCAGCCGCCGCCCACAGTTGGTTCTCGTCGACGAATTCGCCCACACCAATGCGCCGGGTTCGCGTCATCCTAAACGCTTTCAAGATGTGGAGGAAATTCTCGACGCAGGCATTGATGTGTACACCACGCTCAATATCCAGCACCTCGAAAGTTTGAATGACATCGTCGCGCAGGTGACAGGTATCGTCGTACACGAAACCATCCCCGACCGCGTGATTGACGAAGCCTCCGAGATCGAAGTCATTGACCTGCCTCCCGATGAGTTGCTTGTCCGTTTGCAGGAAGGCAAAGTTTACATCCCCGAACAAGCCAGTCGCGCCATTGATAAATTCTTCCGCAAGGGCAATCTAACCGCCCTGCGTGAAATGTCTCTGCGGCGCGCAGCCGAACGCGTGGATGACCAGATGCGCTCGTACATGCGGACACGCGCCATCTCTGGTCCATGGGCTGCGAGCGAACGTCTGCTCGTCTGCATCAGCCCCAGCCCACTTGCCGAAAAACTAGTCCGCACCACCCGCAGACTGGCAGATGAACTCAACGCGGAATGGGTGGCCTTATATGTGGAAATCGCGTCCAAACCTGAAAACAATCCCGCAAATCGCGAACGCATCGGTCGGACGCTTCAACTGGCCGAGGAATTGGGGGCAAAATCCATCACCCGGGCAGGGCGATCCATCCATGAGGTTGTGCTTACGTATGCGCGCAGGCATAACATCACAAAAGTCGTCATTGGTAAACCGCTCAAGCCGCGCTGGCGGGAGATCATCACAGGTTCCGTCGTTGACCAACTGATTTATGCCAGCGGCGACATTGACGTGTATGTTATCAGCGCGCGGACAGAGTCGAGCAAACCTGCCATTCCAACAGAGTGGCAGCCACATAGTCCAATTGGGCGCTATTTGCTAAGCCTCAGCCTGGTTGCTGTTTCCACTTTATTGGGAATTTTCGTTCGCGGGAATCTGGAGCCTGCCAATCTGGTTATGCTCTACCTTGCATCTGTGGTGATTTCAGCAATCTTCCTCGGACGCGGACCATCGCTTCTTGCCGCCATCACAGGCGTACTGGCTTTTGACTTCTTTCTTGTTCCGCCTTATTTGACCTTCGCAGTCAGCGACACAGAATACATTATCACCTTTCTTATGCTTTTTGTGATAAGCCTTATCATCAGCTCGCTCACTGCGCGGGGTCGTGAGCAAGCTGAAGCCGCCATTCGACGCGAATCACAAACATCCGCGCTTTACAATCTCAGCCGTGACCTGACATCTGCCACAAATCTTAGTCACGTAGCGGATATTATCATCTCGCGCATCGGGCAAGCCTTTGGACGTGAAGTCGCCATCTTCCTACCCGAAAATGGGGTCATCCGTCCCTTTGCAAATTCACCCTACTACCGTCCCGATGAAAATGAGCTCGCAGTAGCTGCATGGGCTTTCGAGCATGGCCAGCCCGCAGGTCGAGGTACAGATACACTGCCCGCCGCCAGTATCCGTTGTCATCCGCTAAGAACGTCAAATGGGCTGGTTGGCATATTGGGAGTTCACCCAAAAGAACCAAACAGTTTTCTTACACCTGAACAACGGCAAACATTAGCCGCCTTTGCAAATCAAGCTGCGCTTGCCATCGAAAGCGCCAGTCTCGCTGAGCAGGCGCGCAAGGCTGAATTATTACAGACCGCCGAAAAATTACAAACTGCCCTGCTCAACTCCATTTCGCATGATCTACGTACGCCGTTGGTCTCCATCACTGGCGCGCTGAGCGCTCTCGATGATGATGACGGCGCGCTTGATGATTCATCACGCAGGGCTTTGATCGAAAATGCGCGCGGCGAAGCAGATCGCTTAAATCGTCTCGTGGGGAATCTGCTTTCAATGACACGTATTGAAAGCGGCGCCATCAAACTGCACCTTGAGCCTGGCGATATTCAAGACCTGATTGGCACGGCGCTTGAACAACTCGGCAAACGAATTGAGAACCACAATGTAAAAATTGATGTCCCTGTGGATTTCCCGCTTGTGCCGATGGATTTCACACTCATGGTGCAGGTCATTGTGAACTTATTGGAGAACGCAGTAAAATATTCACCTGAAAATTCAGTGATTGGAATATCCTCCACATTGGATGATGGAAAAGCCCGCATCCAAATTGCGGACAGTGGAGTGGGCATCCCCTCCGAGGATTTGACTCGCATCTTCGACAAATTCTACCGGGTCCAACGTCCAGAGAATGTCAGTGGCACGGGGTTGGGATTGTCCATTGGCAAGGGAATTATCGAAGTGCATCATGGCAGTATCTTCGCTAGCGCTCGCGCAGGCGGCGGGACGATCATTACGATAGAATTACCTTTGAATAACAAAGGATAAACGAAGATCATGGAAACTGGACAGCGGGTTCTGGTCGTGGACGATGAAACATCCATCAGGCGTTATCTGCGCGCCGCATTAACCGCGCAAGGATTTACCGTTTTTGAATCTGCCACAGGGCAGGAAGCTCTGAACGCTGTCCTTGCCAACCGTCCCGACATCATTATCCTCGACCTCGGCCTGCCAGATATTGGGGGTATCGAAGTCACACGCCAACTGCGTGAGTGGTCACAGACACCGATTATCATTTTGTCTGTGCGTGAATCTGAACAGGATAAGATCGCCGCTCTCGATGCGGGTGCAGACGATTACCTCACCAAGCCCTTCGGCACGGGTGAACTCATGGCGCGTATACGAGTCGTCATGCGCAGACAGGCCAGCAAAGTTGATGAACCCATCCTGCGTGTGGATGAGTTGCAAATGGATCTATCTCATCGAGTGGTAAATGTAAGGGGTGATGAAATTTCATTGACTCCCACTGAATACGACATCCTGCGATTGCTGATGCAAAACGCTGGCAAGGTAATCACCCATCATCATCTGCTCAGGCAAGTCTGGGGCACAGCCTATGAAAGTGAAATGCACATCCTGCGAGTCAACATCAGCAACCTGCGCCGCAAGATCGAACTCGACCCCGCAAGACCAAACTACATCCACACCGAGCCTGGAGTCGGTTATCGTATGCGAGCCGACAGTGGAAAGGAAATATAAAACCCGCTTCATTTTCTGAAGCGGGTTCGTTGTTTTATTTGCTACGGACGGCTCAGGAGTTTTGCAAGTTGCTCGCGGGCAGGCTCATCCACCAGCGCAAGGACTTCATCGCCTTCTTCAAGAATTGTTGTGCCTCTCGGCAGGATAATATCTCCGTGACGAATAATGCCAGAGATGACACAATTATTCGGGAAGGACAAATCTTTTATCGCCAGACCAATTACCGGCGCGCCTGAAGCGATCTTTTCCTCCACAATGGAATATTTTCCACGGCGGATCTTAAGCATCGTCATCATGTCGCCGAGTGACATTTCCTCAGCCGTCAGCCGTGAAAGAATTTCAGCCTGATTGAGCGAGACGTCCACTCCCATTTCAGGGGTAAAGAGCCAGGCATTTTTTGAATTATTGACCCTGGCAATGACACGCTTTACGTTGAATTCGAACTTTCCCAACGATGTGATAACCAGATTGGTTTCATCCGAACCTGTGACTGCCGCCAAAACCTGCGCCTTCTGGATCCCAGCCTTTTCGAGAGTGGCGGGCGAACTGCCGTCACCATTAACAATACACTCGGCTGGAATTTCCTTCGTCAGTTTTTGAAGCACAATGGGACGCTCATCAACAATGCGGACAGTGTGCCCGGCATCAATTAAAAATTTCGCCAATTGCGAACCCGTGTTCCCGCCGCCAACAACAATTACATACATGGCTACCTCCTCTCGATCCCGAGCAATTCTTCCAGCCTGAGCATGGCGGAAGGGATCACCGCAAGATAAATAACATCGCCTTCTTGAAACTCTGTGCCAGATACTGGTAAAAAGGTATGGTCGTTTCGGGTAATCGCAGTGACCGACACCTCACCTGGAATGTTCATCTGTGTCACGCGATGCCCATTCAGGCGAGCGGGAGCTTCGACGCGAACCATGGTCGCTCCGCCATCACTGAAAACAGTGAGCACATCCAGGTCGGCATGCGTGACGACTTCGACGATCCTTTCCGCGCCCCAGGCTGTGCTGGATATGGTTGACAGTCCCAGCCGCTGATAGACTTCCGCGCGAATTGGGTCGTATAAACGCGCCACCACTCGCGGCACGCGGAAAATATTGCGGGCAATCCGCGCCGCGACAATATTGGCGTTATCCGATGCGCTGGCCGCGACAAAACCTTCAGCAGTTTCAACCCCCGCTTCCAGCAAAACATTTCGATCAAAGCCAATTCCGTGAACGATCCTGCCTTTGAATTCTGGTC
>DYDH01000529.1 GCA_020717985.1 Herpetosiphon sp.
TTGCGGGTGAGGGTGTTGTAGACGCGCAGCATGTTAGTCTCCTGATAAAATTCCTGGTAAACTGCTCAAGTTGGCCCTTCCGTACAGAACTAAGTAATGCGAATTAAACAACTATCGAGTTTGGAATGGCGCGATAGTTCCAAGCGGGCAGAAAATCATCAAGAACAATCCGCATAGTCTGCTTGAAATCATCGGCGACTTTTCGTCCGGTTTGGTAGATGGTCTCAATAATTTTGACGAACACTTTCAGTCCTTTGCTGGTTGTGGTCTTTTCGATGAGTTGCTTGACCAAATTGACACTTGTGAAAAGGACACCCTGACAGGCTCTGGTAACATGCGGAAAGAGGCGATGCTCAATCGGATTGTATTTGGAACAGTATGGCGGATAATGGGCGATCCGAATTTCAATGCCCAGTTCATCCGCCAATTGTTGCAGGTCTTCTTTGAAAATATAGTGACGAGAACCGTTGCTGCCACCACCGTCACAGAGCGCTAAAATTGCAGTGGCGTTCGGATAGAGCAAACGACCATGTTGAAGCCACCAAGATCGCAGGCAATCGCATGCAAACTGACTGGTATCCTTGCTTGTGCCAATATGGATGTAGCCGATATTGTGCTGTAAGTCATAGATGCCGTGTGGAATGATGACTCCTTCCGCAAAACTATTGAAATCATGGTCGTAAGCGAGCAGGGCTTCCTTTGTGTACAAATGACCTGCGCGGTAAAAATTGCCCAAGTTTTCCTTCTTCTTGGTATCAAAACTGATAATCGGACTGCCGTTTGCCCGAAATTCAGCCACCAATGCCTTGATGTTGGTGAACTGTTCATTACGATACGCAACCGATTTCATGGTTTTCTTCTTTTGCGCTTTGCGACGGCGATAGTTGTGTTTCTTCAGCAGTTTATTCACTACACTCTTGCTGACCTTGACCTGATGATCCTGCTCCAACTTTTTAGCGATCTCTGAAGGCGTCAGGTCTGTCCAAACTATTTTCTCGTCCATTGGATCACCGGCTGTGTGATCTTTCAACACATTCAGAAATTGTGCATCTATGTCCAAATGCTGTTCATCGTAACGCTTGCGTCCGCCACCCAACTTGCGGATCGCTGCATCGTATTCGGGTGCATCTGGAAGTGTCGCCAATTCCACTAACCCATTATGCACTGTCCTTTCATTGCAGCCCAATATTCTTGCAATGTAGACTTGCCCGCCTTGTCCCAGTTTCAAGGCTTCCACAGCGGCGTACCGGCGTTGATCTTTCTCTGAAAGCGTTGCGTAATACTTCTTCATCACTCGTTCGATTTCTGGACGATAAGGTTGCATCATTTTGCTCCATTTTCAAAATTCTGGCTTGTTTGGAAGTGTACTCGTTTTCTGAGCCTTAAAAAGCAAAATGCCGCTAACCGGAATGTTGTTTAATCCTCATTACTAAGGAAAACAGAACCTTCGATGTCTACGTCATCTACGACCCT
>DYDH01000199.1 GCA_020717985.1 Herpetosiphon sp.
AAAAATTGATATTGCGCAGCACATCGCCCGCGATCAACACACCGTCACGCTCGCGCCAAAAACAGACATGCCCAGCCGAATGCCCAGGCGTTTCGATGACGACAAAATCTTCGACCTTGTCACCTTCCCGCAAAATGCGGTCAACGGGATGACCAGGTCCAGCCATAAAATTTTGTTCAAAAATGGCAACTGGATGTTTCGGGTTCGGCATGGCGCTGACCACCAATCCGCTCTCGGCGGCGGATTTATCCTTCGCACCCACCCAAAACGGAATCCCCAACTTTTTGCATAATTCCGCGCTTGCTCCCTGATGGTCGGGATGCGCGTGGGTTAATGCGTGAGCAGCCAACTTATGGTTTTTAAGTTGGCGCAGAATGGTTCGCCTCGAAAACTTGACGCCCGCATCAATCAGCGTGGAGCCGATCAAGTAGGTGTTGACCAATTGACGCGGCGTGACAGGAATTTGAAAAACATCTTTTGCAATTTGAATCATATTGTTTCCTCTTGCCCCGTTTATACAGTCTTCCCCAGCGTCAGAGTCAAGGGTGTGCGTCATCTTTTTTTGAACAGAAACCACCAGCCTGAGATTAAACCGATTGCCCCGCCAACAATAAATCCGATTTGCCCCGTGGCTTCATATCCGCGAACACCGTTGAAGACAAAATCCTCGGCATAATTTCCGCCGATGTACATGGCGATGAACAAGCCGATCACGCCCAAAACAAATCCAATCACGAGCATGAAAAAAACGCGCAGTGTTGTTTTTAGCATTTTCAGTTCTCCTATATTTTGCGAAACGGCAGTTGCATTTCAACCGTCACATTGTCTTCATCTTCGCAGGTGAGTTCGCGCCCGAACAAATGCAATTCACGATACGCGCCATTTGCCTCGTAGCCGTTTTCACCGACCCACTGGAACAAGGCCCCAATCGCGTCGCCGACCTCGAGTAATTTTCCATGATGGATGACGGACGCCATTTCGGTCACCGCTGGCAGTTGATGAAGTTCCACGCCTCCCATCTGGACCTTGAGCCTGTTCCTGTTTCCCCAGACCTTTTCCTCCACGATAGCCCCCACTTCCATATTGATGTCCGTTTCGACATATTCGGCGTTGTCGTAGATTGCCAGTTCAGGCTCAAGCGGCGTGATCTGATTCTCGTCGAGCCAGCGATAAACCGAGTCGTACATTCCGCAACGGACATGGATAATTTCATCCAGTGTGGCGAGTGAAATTCGCGCCGAAACAACCGTCAGCGGGCGGACTTCCTTCACGGTCACTTCATACGGTGAGACCGTTCCCTCCCGTTCGATCTGTCGCAGACGTGCTGCCACGCGCATGAGGCGCAGTTTTCCCTCTTTGAGTTCCTGTTCCAAATCTGCCTGCTTCATCATCAACATGCCGCGCAACTGCTCAGCGGATAGATCATCCTTAAGCAATTGCGCGATCTGGTCGAGAGTGAGTCCCAAATCTTTCAAAGCGATGATGCGGTTGAGACGCGGAAGTTGTTCGGCTTCGTAATAACGATAGCCTGTGAAGCGGTCTACGTGAACGGGTTTGAGCAAACCCATCTCGTCATAGATTCGCAGCGCGCGGACAGATACCCGCGCCAGTTGAGAGAAGTCACCAATTTTTAGCATGGGGCAAGTATAAACTCTTCCATTGGGTGAGAGTCAAGTTGCGGTGAGGGTTTCGTTTTATTTGGCGAAGTCTTTTTTGTACAACGTGAACGCTGCCCAAAATTCGGGGATGAGGAAAACAATCAGCCAGGTGGCTGCCATAATCATGGGATTCATCCCGCCGATACCGAGCTTCAGCGTAGCGACTAAATCCAGCAGTTCAACGGTAAAACGCAAAACGAGCATGGAAAGCAGGACTTTTGAATCTCGCGTCAATAAACCAAAAAGGCATAGAATCAGAATGCCAACATTGCGCGCGGCATAGAAAAATGAAATGGGCTGGGCGTTGGCAAAGTCAATGCCGAGGTTGGCGAAGATGTACTGCGGGGCGAAGTAGCCCATAAGCGATGTGCTGAGACTCAACACGGTCAGAAAGCCGACATACCAGAGAATCCAGCGTGGGACGGAGTTTGTGTTCATGATATTTATCCTTTTGTTTTGCGTTGCAGAATGAACCCGACAAAGAGTGGGATGAAAATCAGCGGTGAGTAATCCAACGCCATGTTGAGAAACCAGGTGGACAGTCTGTTTCCCCGTAATACGACGGTGAAGAGGATATCCAGCAGCGTAACACTGAGCGTCAACCCGAGGGCAATTGCCGCGCCTCGTTGTGCAGGGCTGGACGCGGTGGGGCGGTTGAAGAGATAAAAAACGCCCAACAGGGTTGCCAGAGTCATGGCGGCGATGAAGGTCGAGAAAAAATATTCGACATTGGCGGGGATGCGTCCATCCGGCGAGATGGAGGGCACGTTTCCGTTCTCGTTCAGGAACGGAAACAAGATGACGAGCCGCGCAACCCAGATGGCGATCCCTGTAAGAAAGATGCGAAAGAAGCCAGTTTCTTTGAAGGTTTGTAACATGCCTACTTCTCCTTGATTTTTAAAAGTGTTTTTTTGAATATAATGCGACACATGTATCTTGTCAAGACACATGTCTCAATGCTATAATTCCACCCATGAAAAGCGAAACAAAATTGTTGCGTGAAGAAGAACAATCTGCGTTGAAGGATAAGCACAGGGCGGGTATTTTGGCGGCGGGAATGCGGCTGTGCCTGGAGAAGGGCGTGGCGGATGTGGATATGAAAGAGATCGCCGCAGCGGCGCGGGTGAGCAGGGCGACGCTGTATCGCTACTTTCCGTCGAAGAAACTTTTGGTGTATGAGATTTTGCGCTGGCAGGCGGAGTTGAATGCCGATGGCTATCATGCGGCGCGGCAGGCGTTTACAGGCAACGGTTACGATAAGTTCAGTCAGTTCGTGGCGCAGTTGGTGGATGCCTATCGTGCTTTCCCCGATATGTTCCGCTTTATGGGCATGGTCGATTTTTATTATTGTTCCAAGGATACTTCTGAAGATTTGATCGACCTGTATCAGGATGTGTTTTATAGTTTGTTGGTGGAGGAAACACCACAAGTGTATTTGGAGGAGGGGCAGCGCGATGGCAGTGTGCGAAAGGATATCGATCCGCGCACATACACGGCGACGGTGATCGCGGCGTTGGTCAGTTTAGCAGAGCAGATTACAGCGAACAAGGAAACGACCCAGTCACTATATGGGGTGAAGGATGCAGATGTGATGATGGAAGTGGCGGCTGATGCGTTTGTGCGGACAGCTGAAAGAGTTTAGATTTGGCGTGCAATCCACGCGCCGATGGTTTCATGTGCGTTCAATAAAACAGAAAGATGATTGGCGTTGGGGATACTGCCTGTTTCGGACGAGGCGCGTACGTTGATTGCCAGATCCGCGAAGGCGAGCACCATGCTGGGCAGGAGCAGTTCATCGTCCGCGCCAACCCACATGCCGAAGGGATGGTCAAGGCTGGCGAATTGTTGTTGAGGAGCGGAAGGTGTGACCGCATTTGCCATGTTAACCGAATACGAAGCGACCATCCCCTTGTCGGCGGCGAGCAGTTCTTTGGGATAGTTGAAGTGAACCGCGTGCGTATGCCCGAACAGCATTCCGCCGCTCATGGCATTGGCGATGAAGGGGAAGAGAGTCGCTTTGGCAAAGTCGGTGCGATTGGGGCGGGCGGTGTTGGAGCGGAATCCCAATTCTGGCGAGATGAAAAGGTAACGGTCAACAGACTCATGGTTGGGCTGACTTGAATAGTTGAGTACCAAGCCACCGCCAGAAGAATGTCCGCCGAGGATGAGGGGCAGGGCGGGATGTTCGGCGCGGATGTGTTTGACGAAAGTGGAGATATCCGCCCAGACCTGTTTCGCGCTGGGCGCGTCGCCACGAGGTCCGCCTGATTCGCCGTGTCCGCGCAGGTCGGGCATGTAGACTGTCACATCGAATTGTTGTTGCAAGTTGCCCCCGAGATGTGCATAACCCGCACCGCTGTGCGCTCCGCCGCCGTGATAAAAGAGCAGCGCGGCTTTGGGATTTTGCGGGATGTATTTGCGATATGCCAGTTTGACTCCGTCTCTGGCGGTGAGGGCGTCAGGCGCGGGCAAATCCACCGACGCTGCTGATTGAACTTCTGAAAATGAGAATGATTCTTTTGTCACGGGTTTCTCCTTGTTTAACTTTTTTTCCTGCTCATCAAAATCATGGAAGTGATGATGACTACATCCTGCGCGAAGTGAATTGCCCACGCGATGAGAAGTCCCTGCGTTTCGATGAGGCTCATCGCTAGAAGCCAGCCGAGGAATCCCGCCATTAGTGCGCCGACCACGCCGCTGGGCATTCCGAAATAATGAGGTGCGCCGAATACCACGCCCGAAATCAGGACGATGACGGAAACCGAGAAAATTCCATAGAGCGGCGAGATGATTCCGATTCTGAAAATGGCTTCTTCTGAAAAAGCATTCGCCATCGAAAATGGAATTGACCAAAGCAGGCTGAACAAAAAGTAGCGATAGTCCACGCCTGCTTTTTTCAATTGGAAGAACATGAAGATGGCTGTGCCGAGGGTGATATACAGCCCAAGTGTGAGGGCAATCTCCAGCCAGGTCTCCTTGCCTGTGACGCCGAGCCATGTAATTTTGCTGATATGTGCGTTGACATCTCCTGCGCGGAAGAAGCGCATGAAGTTTTCAGGATTGAGAAAATAGGTGAGGAGCAGAACAACCGTGGTCAAGACCAATTGCAGGGATTGAAATTTGATTTGCGTGTTGACGACTGGATTGGAGTGGAACTCAGTTTTGATTTTGGCAGTGACAGGTCGAAGGGCGAAAATGCCTGCGGCGGCGAGACCAACTATCAGGGCGGTGAGAAGCGGTGTCATGTCAGCCTCCAATTCCGATAATGATGAAAATCGTCTCAAGCAGGTTCAATGCCAGATGTGCAGCAAATGGCGCGATGATGTTTTTGCGCGTGACACGCAGATAAGCAAAAGGCACGCCAGCGACGAGTCCGACCAGCACGATGTACCAGAAGCCGCCCGTCCAATGCAGAATGCCAAAGAAGAAAACCGAAAGGGCAATGGCAACGGGTTGGCTGAATCTCCCGAGCAGACGAGTGAGACCGTAGCCGCGATAAATACTTTCTTCGACGAAGGGCGCGAGAAGCACGTCCGCAATGGCGAAGGGAATGAGCGACGCGCCGAGGGCGGTGAGCACGGAGCCTGCGGGGATGTAATCCCAAATGTTTTGCAGTCTGACGAGGACGGGGGTGAGGACGAAAAAGTAAAGCAGGGCAATGACCACGCCAGGGATGGCGCCGATGAGAATCTCACGCCAGAGTTGTTGACCGTCTTGCAGTTTCCAGCCGATGTCTTTCCACGAGAGACCTTCACGTTTCATGGTTTTCATCAGGATAAGGAGCAGCCAGATTTGCAGCGCCACCAGTTGATAGGGCGTGGAGTCCGCCACAAGTTGAGGAATCGCCGCGGGGTCTTTGCCCTGCGTGACGAAGCCAAAATAAACAGACGCGACGACGATCAAGACCAGCGCGAGAAGCGGCGCGGCGAGCAGAGTCCACCAGAGACGACCAGACTTTTGAGTGTTCATGTTAGATTTCCTTATTGATGGTTTCGATGGCTTCATCCAGCCAGCGGATTGTGGCTTCTTCAATCAACTCGCCCGAGCGCAGGGTCAATCCCCAGAACAGCGCGTCTTTCTTCAACTGTGGCACATTCTCGCGCACATTTTCGATGGTGGCTTTGGTTTCGGTTTGATATTGTTCCACTAATTTCTGGTGAAGGTCGCGTTGGAGTTTCAACTGATTCAGCAGAGTTTCCTTGTCCACGCGGGCGCAGAAAAATAATTTAAGCAGGAAAGGGTCTTTGAGTTGGGGAAGTTCCGAGTGGGTGTTTTGCAGCCATTTGTCCAATTCCTGCGTGCCCTGTTCGGTGAGGGTGTATACGCGTCGGTCAGGACGACTGGTCTGCTCCTGCACATCGGAAGTGACCAGCCCCTCTTTTTCCAACGCCTTGAGCGTGATGTAAATCTGACTAAGTTTGGCGTGCCAGAAGTTGGCTGTGGAGGTGTCCATGAACTGTTTGAGGTCATACCCCGTGGAGGGGTTGTATTGGAGCAAGCCGAGCAGGGCGTATTTGAGCATAATTCCTCTTGATATATAATAATTTATATATAAATCTTTGTGTATTATAAGCCAACGCACCTACCTGTCAAGTGATAAAGAGGATAATCATAGATAAACGTAGATATCCAATAAGACCAAAATTCACTTTGACAAAAAACAGGGCTTGATGGAAAATCTTCTAAAAGGAATGAATCTTGAAAACTCCACCCTTTGAATCTGGCTCCCTCTCCGTCTTCCGCTGGTTTGCCGCGCTGCAACTGGCGGTGATTTTGCCTGCGCTGGCTTCGCGGCTGTTGGATTCGCGGGACGGACAGGAAGCGATGTTGCGGCTGTTATCGGTGAGTTTGGGGACTGCCATTCTCCTGCTCGGATATTTGCTTTGGCGCAGCCTGCCTGCCAAACTGGGCAAAGCCTATCTCCCCTTTGGGTTGGTGATTGCAACGCTTGGACATAGTCTGGGACATTTCTTCATGCTGTTGGCTCCCGATTGGGAGTCCGCGCCGCTGCCGTTGACTGCGGCATGGCATTTGATTCTGCTGCTGTTTGTGCCGCTGGTAATTGTCGCGGTGCATTATGCCTACCACGCCGTCACCGCTTATTGTCTGGGAACAGCCATGCTCGATATCGCATTAACTCTGGCGGCAGTCGGCGACTTGAACACGAACCTGACGCCCACCTTTGCCATGCTGGCAGTACGCACATTCACCTTTTGGGTGGTGGGTTATAGCGTCGTTTGGTTGATGAACGTTCAGCGCAAACAGCGGCAGGAACTGGCGGAAGCGAATCAACGGCTCGCGCTCTACGCCGCCACACTCGACCAACTCGCCACGCAGCGCGAACGCAACCGCATTGCCCGTGAACTGCACGACATCCTGGCGCACTCGTTGAGCGGACTCGCCGTTCATCTTGAAGGAATTGACAGCCTGTGGGATGTGAATCCGCAAAAAGCCCGTTCGATGTTGGGACAGGCGCGCGCCGCCACCGAATCAGGACTTGCTGAAACCCGCCGCGCCCTGCAAGCCTTACGTGCTTCACCGCTCGAAGATTTGGGACTCGCACTGGCAATCGCGGACTACGCTCAATCCGCCGCGCAACGTGCAGGCTTTCAGGCGGAACTCCATTTGCCAGAAAAACTCCAACCGCTGCCGCCCGCCATCGAGCAGGATGTCTATCGCGTGGCGCAGGAAGCCATCGAGAACGCAGCGCGTCATGCCAAGGCGAAAACTGTTTCTGTGAAATTGATTCAAACAAGCGGACGGCTGACTCTGACCATCCGCGACGATGGGCGCGGATTCGATTTGAGTACGCCATCCACAGGCTACGGTCTGCGCGGAATGCGGGAACGCGCCGAGATGTTGGGCGGCGAGTTGAACATCACCAGCGCCATTGGACAGGGAACAACTGCGGAGTTAACCTATCGGGAGAATGTATGATTCGCGTCTTGATTTGTGATGACCAGGATTTGGTTTGCGAAGGACTGCGCGCCATTTTGGAAGCGTCGTCTGAGATTCAGGTGGCGGGCGTGGCGCATGACGGTGCAGAGGCTGTGGAGTTGGTTGCCAAGTCACAGCCTGATGTGGTGCTGATGGATTTGAAAATGCCTATCATGAACGGACTTCAAGCCACGCAAACCATCCGCCAGAATCATCCGCAGGTGAAGGTGCTGGTCTTGACCACCTACGACGCGGATGAATGGGTCTTTGACGCGATTCGCAGCGGCGCGGCGGGCTACCTGCTCAAGAACACGCCGCGTGAAGCGCTGGTGCGGGCAATCAAAGATACAGTCGAAGGCAAAACGCCCGTGGATTCTGCCGTGGCAGGGAAACTTTTTTCGCGGGTGGCGTCGAACACGCCCGCGCCTGAGTCATCCATCTTCAAAGACCTGAGCGAACGCGATTTGGATATTTTGCGGCTGGTGGCGCGCGGACTATCCAATGCGGATATTGCCCAGCGGCTCTTCCTGACCGAAGGCACGGTGCGGAATTACGTCAGCCAGGTGCTGATGAAGTTGGGGGTGACTGACCGAACGCAGGCGGCGGTCATCGCGCTACGTCACGGGCTGGTGGATTTGAACGAATTGTAAATACCGTCCCGAAGGTTGGTGGTGAAACTGAATAAATAATGGATTGCGTAGTCACGACTTCAGTCGTGTTTTAAAGGCGGCTAAAGTCGCCACTACCCATTCCATCAAGAGATGACTGCAATCATCTGGTTTGATGACTGCGGTCAATAGCGGG
>DYDH01000025.1 GCA_020717985.1 Herpetosiphon sp.
CTGTAAAAACTACCGGAGGAAAAAGAACCGGTGGGGCGTCCCGTACGTGTTTTACCCACCAGCAGGTTTGCGGGGATATCATCCAGAAAACGCGAGGGGGATGTTTCTTCAGAGAAGCCGCGTCCGCCGCGTTGAATTGCACGCAGTAAATAAAGTTTGTCTTTGGCGCGCGTGATGCCCACATAAAAGAGACGGCGCTCTTCTTCCATTTGAGCGGGATCATCGAAGGAGCGGCTGTGCGGCATGATCCCATCGTCGAGACCGACGATGAATACCGCGCCGAATTCGAGTCCCTTGGCGGCGTGGAGTGTGAGCAGGGTGGGCGCGTTGGCGTCGGTGATGGTGTCTTGGTCGGCGATGAGCGCGATGTTTTCGAGAAATTCATCCAGTGTGCGTGTGGAATATTCGAGCGCGAGGCGTTTTAACTCAAGCACGTTTTCCCAACGTTCGGAGCTTTCTTCGGTTTCATCTTCGGTAATGAATTCCTTGTAGTTAATATCTTTTGCGATGCGGTCAAAAAGTTCGACGGTTGTGTGGGTTTGCGCCGCGGCGCGCCAGTTTGCGAACATTCCGCCGAAATCTGCAAGGGGCAGGGCGGCGCGTCCCGTGAAGGATTTGTAGAATGGAGATTCGGCTCCGCGCGCGAGGTCAAGCAAAACTGCGCCCGGCGGTATGCCCGCCTGATTTGCGACAAGGTGAAGCGTGGTCAGTGTTTTCTCGCCGATGCCGCGCGGCGGCACGTTGATGATTCGTCCGAGGGCGGCTTCATCAGCGTAGTTGTGAACGAGGCGGATGAAGGAGATCATATCCTTGACTTCGCGCCGTCCATAAAATCGTTGCGCCCCGACGAGTTTGTAGGGAAGCCTTGCCTGTAGAAATGCTTCTTCCAATAAACGCGACATGGAGTTGGTGCGATACATAACCGCACATTCACCAGGCTCAAATTGTTTGGAAGCAACAAGTTGGGCAATGGTATCTACAACAAAAGAGGCTTCGTCGTAGTCGTTATAGGCTTCATGGAAGAGAATTTTTTCACCCGCGCCGCGATCACTAAAGAGCCGTTTCTTATGGCGGTTTGTACCGCGGTCAATGACACTTGTGGCGGTGTCGAGAATGTTTTGATGTGAGCGATAACTTTGTTCGAGCAATATCACCTGTGTGTCGGGGAAATCCTGCTCGAAGCGCTGGATGTTGCGGTAGTCCGCGCCGCGCCAACCATACACGGAATTATGGACAATAACTCCATTGGCGACATAGTTGTGAAGATTTTCCACCTCGAAATCATAAACTGTTCCCTTGTAAGGTTCGCTTGAAATTTCAACAATCTCGTCTTCGATAATTTGCCCATCTTTTTCAATGGCAACGATCATGGACGGATGAAGGTGGTTTGCAGGCATGAGGTTGAATTTTTGCGCCAGCGGCGAATTGCCTTTATCAACCAGGAACGCCCCTGTGACAATTTCTGCGTCGCCTGCGGCTTCGCTCAACTTTTGTGCGGCTTCCTGAATGTCATCATATTGCAGGCGATTAATGCCAACGCGCCAATTATCCCTGCTTCTAATTCGCGGGTTGTATCCCATTGCCTTTAACTGCTTTGCCAGTTTTGAGTCGCTGCTCCACAAGTCCACGCGGTGCGCGTGCCAGGGAGATTCTGCGGTAATGCGCCCATCGCCAAAATATCTAAGGTTGATTATGTTTCGAAATGTCCCCTGTGGAGTGTAATGTGGATATTTGGAGTCCATCCCAAGATCGGTCAATAATTGATTCGCATTTGTGTCTGTATCAATTTCATTGAACAACTTGTCAATATATTCCTGTGACATTCGCATTCTTCGTCCGCGAACATGGAATACGGTGGTGGGAATTCCGTAGGCGGTTGAAAAATAGGTCTCCCAATAATGGGCTTCATTCCTGTCTTCGCAGACTTTCAATACCCACATCTTATGCGCGTTTTCCTGATTGCTGCGCACTTGCAAGCCAATTTGCATGGATGTGCCATCGCTGCGCGCGTGGGATGCAATTCCAACGCGGTATCCTTTATCTTTACGATACATCAAGTAAACATAATTCCAGCCAGATTTCATTCCCAACCTTGCAAAGACAATGTGATTTGGTGTGGCTTTGAGAATGTGTCCGCTGCTGGTTTTTGCGACGACCAGCTTCCCCTTAAACGCGCGTTTGCCAACATGCGACACACGCGAGGTCATGGTTGATCCGCATCCACTGGCGGCGGTTACTTCATCGCCCTTTTTTAATAACTCAATTTTCTTTTGTCCGCGCGGGGTTTGTATTTTCGTGCCAGCCGGGAAGCACTGGTCGGGATCACCCACGCAAAATATATTTTTATGATGTGATGCCAGTTGTTTGACCAGGGCATACTGTGCGAGGTTGGTATCCTGGAATTCATCCACCAGCACATGGCGGAATCTTTGCGCGTATTTGTCGCGGACGGCTGGATTCTCTTCCAATAGGCGTGCGGTGTAAACCAGCAGGTCGTCAAAGTCCACGGCGTTACTGGCAATTAACCTTTTTTGATATTCAATATAGACGCGTTTGACTACTTCGTCGCGGTAGGTGTTGATTAAATAATCTTCGGGACCAATAAGTTCATTCTTTGCGCGCGAGATGGCAGCGTGGATGCTCTGCGCGCGATATAACTTGTCGTTCAAATTTAATTCTTTGACGATGCTTTTGACGATTCGTTCCTGATCGTCGGAATCGAAGATCACAAAATTGGATTCAAGCGGAAGATGCTCCACTTCGCGCCGCAGGATTCGCGCGCAGATCGAGTGGAACGTGCCGAGCATGATGCCGTCGGTCGCCTGTTCGTTCAGCATGGCTTTTACGCGGCTGTCCATTTCCTTGGCGGCTTTGTTGGTGAATGTGACAGCCAGAATCTGCCACGGGCGGACTCCCTCGGACGAGATCAGATACGCGATGCGCTGGGTCAGCACGCGGGTCTTGCCGGAGCCGGGTCCGGCCACGACCAGCACGGCGCCATCGGGGGCGGTGACTGCTTTACGTTGTTGCGGGTTTAGTTTATTGAGGAAGTCCATGAGGGAATGGGTAAGGGTGAAGGATAAAGGATGAAAAAAGTCCCGCGGTCATGTCTTGCAAGGAAACCAGCGGGACCAATTACTAATTACCAGTTACATATTACTTGATTTCAGAAGTACAGTTCGGGCAGCGTGTGGCTTTGATCGAAATGGTGCTGAAGCACTTCGGACATTCCTTGGTGGTGGGTTCTGCGGGGGCTGGCGCGGGCGCTTCCTTCTTCATGTTATTTGCGGCTTTGATAATCAGGAAGACTACAAAGGCGATGATAATAAAGTCAATGGTGGTTTGTATGAAGACGCCCCATTTAATGACAGCCGCGCCGACAGTGGTGGATAGTTCGCTGAAATTTACGCCACCCATCAACAATCCAATCAGCGGCATAATGATGTCGTTGACAAGAGAGCCAATGATCTTTCCGAATGCGCCGCCGATGATGACAGCGGTGGCGAGGTCCAGCACGTTGCCGCGCATGACGAAGGCTTTAAATTCTTTTAGCATGATGTTCTCCTTATAATTTTGAAAATTAATTGCGGCTGGATTCTATGTTAGGAAGTGGGGCTTGTCAACGATATTGGGAATTTTCGAGACAAAGGGCGAATCCGCCGGCAGGCGTCGAGTTCGCACGCGGCCCTGGAATATCATCCTTCAGACTGGTTCTTTTGCGTTTTTTCCCCTGACAGGTAACCATACTGTTCCACTCCGAGGGCATGTTTGGTGATTATCCGCTTCCTGCAAGGCGTCATTCCAGCGGATTTTCAGCTGCGAATTTCACGGTTTTTTCTTTTCAATTCGTGAGAGTTCGCGTAATTCGCGGCAAAAAAGGACTTATGGGTAATCAACAGGGTATGTGTGTTGACGCCCTAAGGGAATTAGGTATAATTCAATTTGCTTGTTATTTGGCTGCAAGCGGTATTTACTGGACTTTGGCTTTTTTATTTTCAAGAGAGAGTCGCTACTTGGCAAAAATAAAAACAGATTTTGGTTGTAATTTTATCGGCTAAGTCAGCGAGAATCTGTGCTTATTGCGGTAAAAAATGTTAAGGCTTAGGTATTTATTCCAATTTAGAAAAGGACCTCACGGATGCCTGATCTTTTGTTAGATGTAAAAGGTCTTGAGACGCAATTCAAGACTCCGGATGGGATTGTTCATGCTGTAAATGGTGTCTCTTTTGGATTGAAGGAAGGCGAGACGCTGGGGGTTGTAGGTGAGAGTGGTTGTGGTAAGAGTGTGACCATGCTCTCTGTGTTGGGCTTGATTGCATCGCCTCCAGGAAAAGTGGTTGCGGGGGAAGCGATGTATTTTGGTCAAGACCTGCTTAAGATGTCTAAAGAAGAGATACGCCATGTGCGCGGCGCGCAGATCGCCATGATCTTTCAAGACCCAATGACATCGCTCAACCCTGTATTGACAGTGGGCTACCAATTGGCAGAGCCATTGATGTTGCATGTGGGGATGACAAAGGATCAGGCTCGTGAGCGTTCGGCTGAATTATTGGGTATGGTGGGTATTCCGAATCCCAAAGACCGATTGGATGATTATCCCCATCAATTTTCGGGTGGTATGCGCCAGCGTGTGATGATTGCCATGGCGCTCTCATGTTCACCACAAATCTTAATTGCAGATGAGCCGACCACCGCGCTGGATGTAACAATTCAAGCGCAGATCATTGAATTGGTCAAACGCCTGCGCGATGAACTGGGCATGGCCATTATTTGGATCACGCATGATCTTGGGATCGTGGCTGGTCTGGCAAAACGCGTGTTGGTGATGTATGGCGGCTATATTATAGAGGATGCTTCTGTCAAAAATATTTTTGCGAATCCACAGCATCCATACACATTGGGATTGATCGGTAGTTTGCCGCGGGTGGACGCGAAAGAACATCACCGTTTGGATTCAATAGAAGGACTTCCGCCTGTGTTATATCAGAAACCTGAATCGTGTCCTTTTGCGCCTCGATGCAAGTGGGCGGTCGAACGTTGCTGGAAAGAGAATCCATCTTTGGAAGCCGTTGAATTGGAACACCGGGTGGCATGTTGGGTTGATGTTAAGACTGGGAGAAAACGCTGATGTCATCTTCTCAAGATATTCTATTGCGCGTTGAGAACCTCGTAAAACACTTCCCGATCACCCAGGGGATTATTATTCAGAAACAGATCGGTGCGGTTCATGCTGTGGATGGGATTTCCTTCGATGTCAGGCGCGGCGAGACTCTTGGACTGGTGGGCGAGTCTGGTTGCGGTAAGTCCACTACCGGGCGCACCATTTTGCAGTTATACAAACCGACTGCCGGGCAGGTACATTTCGATGGCGTTGACCTTGTCTCATTAAAAGGTGAAGAACTGCGTCTTATGCGCCGCAGGATGCAGATGATCTTTCAAGACCCATATGCAAGCCTAAATCCACGTATGACCCTTTCCGATATTATTGGAGAACCGCTTATAGTTCACAACGTGGCGAAGGGGAAAGAGATTAATGAACGCGTAGAGCATTTGCTGGAGGTGGTGGGGCTTAACCCCGGTTTTGCCAACCGTTTTCCACACGAATTTTCAGGCGGTCAGCGTCAGCGTATTGGAATTGCGCGCGCCATTGCATTGCAGCCTTCGTTTATTGTCTGTGATGAGCCTATTTCGGCTTTGGATGTCTCGATTCAGGCCCAGGTCGTTAATCTGCTTGAAGATTTGCAGGAACAATTCAATCTCACTTATCTCTTTATCGCGCATGATCTTTCCATGGTGCGCCATATCAGCAAACGGGTTGGGGTAATGTACCTGGGCATCATTGTTGAACTCACTGACCGTGATGAATTATATGATAACCCTTTGCATCCTTATACGCAGGCTCTGCTCTCAGCCATACCCATCGCTGATCCATTTCTTGAAGAAAAACGCAAGCGCACCATTCTTCAAGGGGATGTTCCTTCCCCTGTAAATCCGCCTTCGGGGTGTCGTTTCCGTACTCGCTGCCCAATCGCAGAAGAATTATGCGCCCAAAAGCAACCTGAATTCCGTGAGTTAAAACCAGGTCATTCCGTGGCCTGTCATTTTGCAGAACGATTTGTATAGATAGAGGAGGTGATGCGTTTCACGACTGTCCGTACTGTTTTTCGTAAGTTTGATCCGATTTTCCAAACATTTTTTTTCAATATGAGGAGAAGAAATATGCGTAAAAATTTCACTATACTGAGTCTGCTTGTCGTTCTTAGCGTGCTTTTAGCAGCTTGCGGCGGCGCTCCTGCCCCGGCCGCTGGCGAACCTGTTGTCGTAAAAGAAACAGTGATTGTTGAAGTCCCCGGCGAGGCCCCGGCCCCCGTAGAGGAAATGGGTCCCAAGATCCTGACCGTCAATACCGGCGGAGTTGGCGATATCCCCACCATTGACCCGGCTATTGCCGAAGATACCACCTCAATTACAGTCGTCGAATCGACCTTCATCGGCTTGACCCAGATCAATGAAGTAACCAGCCTGCTCGAACCGGGTATGGCCACTAAATGGGAAGCGGTCACCAATGCTGATGGCACTGAGACAGTGACTTTCAACCTGCGCACCGATGTTCCATGGGTTCGCTGGAATGGAACCGAAGTCGAAACCGTCAAGACCTGCGACGGCTCTGCCGACCGCATGGTCACCGCTGGCGATTTCGCTTATGGCATCTACCGCAACCTGCTTCCCGCCAATGCCTCCCCCTACGGCTATCTCTTGAGTTTCGTACTTAATGGCGCGGCAGACTTCAACAACGGCAAGACGGAAGATTTCACTACCGTCGGTGTCGAGGTTGTTGACGATGCGACCCTCAAGCTAACCTTCCTTAAGCCGACTGCTTTCAATGCTCAAATTGCTGGATTGTGGGTTGCACGCCCGCAACCCAAATGGGTGATCGAAGGCGATTGCGAAGGCGGAGTGGAAGCACGCGGCGAACGCTGGACCGAACCTGGTTTCTTCCAGAGCTACGGCCCCTACACCATGAGCGAGTGGGTTCATGACTCATCCATGATCCTGGTGAAGAACCCCTTCTGGCCGGGAGCTGATAATATCCCACAAGCCAAGATTGACGAAGTACATTTCACAATGCTGGATGAGACTGCCGCCTTCTCCGAATACGAAGCTGGCAATATGGATGCCGCGGCTGTTCCGTTGGCTGATATAGACCGCGTTAAGGCAGATCCGGTTCTCTCTGCGGAATTGGTGATTGCGCCCAACCTATGCACGTACTACTACGGCTTCAACACAACCGCTCCTGTGGTCAGCGATGTGCGCGTGCGTCGCGCCCTGTCCATGGCAGTGGATCGCCAGTCTTTGATTGATAACGTGACCAAAGGCAATCAGGAACCCGCTCAGTGGTTCGCCCGCCCAGGTCTTGCCGGCGCCCCGACCATTGACACTCACCCCGATCTTGGCGTAAAGTCTGATCTCGAAGCCGCGAAGGCTGAGCTTCAGTCCTACCTTGATGAGACCAACCAGACTGCCGATCAACTTGACATCACCCTGATGTTCAACACCTCATCGGGTCATCAGAAGATCGCCGAAGCCATCCAACAAATGTGGAACACCAACCTGGGCCTCAATGTCAAGATCGTAAACCAGGAATGGGCCGTTTACCTTGCAACCACCAAGAGCAAGGATACCCCGCAGGTCTTCCGCATGGGCTGGTGCCTGGACTATCCGGATGCCAATAACTTCGATGCCGAAGTCACTCTGCCGGGCGGTTCTATGAACCCGACCGACGCCTCGGGCGCTCCTGCTGGCGGCTTCATGTGGAACAACCCCACCTATAACGATCTCCTCGCCAAAGCGGCTGTCGAGACCGATCCGGCCAAACGCGTGGATCTCTATGCCCAAGCCGAGCAAATCCTTGTCTATGAAGACGCAGTGATGATCCCGATTTACTGGTACACTCGCGTTACCGTTACGAAGCCGTACGTCACCCGCACTTTCAGCGTTGGTGGCCACGAGCTTTACTACAAGTGGGATCTTGCCGCCCATTAAGTTTTAGCGTGAAATATAGAGAGGGAAGCTTGCTTCCCTCTCTATTCTTGTTTTTTTGAACGGAGGTTGTGATGGGCCGATATATTATTCGCCGATTGCTCTACATGCTGGTGGTGATCCTGGTTGTGTCTGTGATTACCTTCGGGTTGATGCATGCTGTTCCTGGGGGACCTTTCACCCGTGAGAAGGCTCTCCCTGAAGAGACTCTCAAGGTGTTGAACGAACGTTATCATTTGGACGATCCTTTATGGAAACAATATATTGATTATATTTATGCCGTCATGGTTCCACGCATTACCACCACGCCGCCCAGCACCTCCCTGCAGGATGATTTCCTGTTGAGTGCAAAAATTGGGCCTGTCTGGTTTCGCTGGATGAATTTTGGACCCTCGTTCAAATCCCGCAGCCGGACAGTTAATGATATCTTTCGTGATAATTTACCGATCTCAGGCCAATTGGGGGTGATGGCGTTGTTTGTCGCCATTTTGATCGGCATGCCGTTGGGCATGATGGCGGCGCTAAAGCAAAACACGATTTTGGATTATTTGGGTATGGGAGTGGCAATCTTTGGGGTGTCTGTGCCTGCCATTGTGATGGGTCCTATCCTGGTATGGATTTTTGGCGTGGAATTAAAATGGCTGCCGCCTACCGGATGGGGGGCAAAGCCGCCCTATTTTCTGGGGTTTTTGCCCACCAAAATAGGATGGGATTTCTTTAAGTATGCCATAATGCCTTCCATCGCGCTGGGGATGGCCTCATCGGCTGTCATTGCCCGCCTGACGCGCGCCACCCTGCTCCAAACCATTCGCGAAGATTATATTCGAACGGCGCGTTCCAAAGGTTTGAAGGAGAGCGTGGTTATTATCCGTCATGCTTTGAAGAACTCGTTAATTCCGGTTGTTACTGTTCTCGGCCCGCTCTTTGCCGCCCTGGTTACGGGAACGTTTGTAGCTGAGTTGATCTTTGGCATTCCCGGCATGGGAAAGTATTTTGTCACCAGTATTACCAACCGTGATTACCCGGTAATTATGGGTACAATTTTGTTGTACGCGGTCTTTCTCGTGATTGCCAACCTGATCGTTGATATTTTGTACGCCTATCTTGACCCGCGTATTCGTTACGATTGATCGCTAAGGAGAATTATTATGGCACAAGCGCTTAAAATTGACCCTAAATCCATTGGCGCCGGGGGCGCGCCACTGACCCAAAAAGGGGCAAGCCTGATGCAGGACGCTGTGCGGCGACTGGTTCGTAACCGCGCGGCAGTCATTGGCGGCTCGATTATCATCATCCTTGTTTTGATGGCGGTATTCGCGCCGTTGATCGCTCCCAAATCGTTTGAAGTTCAGGTACTAACAGACCAAAATTCGGCGCCTGAATGGCTGTTTTCCATCTTCCCAAGTATGAAACCCTACGCACATGTTTCGGTTGGATATCCTCTCGGCACTGATTATGTCGGGCGCGACCTGTTCAGCCGCATTGTCTATGGCGCGCGTATATCCCTGTCGGTCGCGGTGATCGCCCCCCTGATTAGCTTGTTGCTTGGCGTGGTTTATGGAAGTATCTCCGGCTATTTTGGCGGACGGGTGGATAATATCATGATGCGTATCGTGGATGTTTTATACGCCTTCCCGACGGTTCTTTTTGTCATTTTGATGATGGCTTTCTTCCGTTCCACGCTTACGGATCTTGAGCCTGGTTCGTTCGCTTATACGCTTAGTAAAATAGATGAAGCAATGGGCGGCTTGTTCTTTATTTTTGTCGGACTTGGCTTGACCGCCTGGGAGGGAATGGCCCGCCTGACACGCGGGCAGGTACTCTCCATCCGCGAAAAGGAATTTGTCGAAGCGGCACGTACCATCGGCGCCTCGGATGGTCGTATTATGTTTCGACACATCCTGCCCAACATCCTTGGTCCGCTAATTGTCGCAGAGACTCTTGCCATCCCTGGATATATCTCCCTGGAAGCGTTCCTTTCTTTTATTGGCATTGGCGTGACCGCCCCGACTCCTTCTTGGGGTTCCATGATTGCCGATGGCGCCATTTCCATTCGAAGTTACCCGTATCAGGCGATTTTCCCCGCGCTTGCGCTGGCGATTACCATGTTTGCCTTTAACTTCCTTGGCGATGGTTTGAGAGATGCCATGGATCCCCGTTTGCGTGGCACACAGTAATATGGACGGTTCATAAGCCTATACCAAATGCGGGGATAAATTATTTTTGAATGTGTGAAGTACATAATCGAAGTAGACATAACAGGATTCAGGGACCTAATAGAGTTTCTGAATCCTGTTATGGTTGTGAAATAATGGTTTGATTGCGGCGAATGCAAAATTAAAGAGTGTTTGTATGAATATAAACCGGTTGCCATTTCTTATGAGCGCTTTTATTGTCTTGGCAGTGATGCTTGGGGTGACAAGTTGGTTATCTACAAATGCGCTAACTCCATTGCGGCAGATAACTGTAACAAGCACCCCTGCAATGCCTCCCGTATTACCGAATAGTTGGATAATAATCGACCTTCCACCAGACGCCAGTCAGCTTGAATATGGCGCAGAGGTATATCGGCTGGTTTGTAAAGCTTGTCATGGGGATAAGGGACAGGGTCTCACTGATGACTGGCGTGCCCAGTGGGCGCCACAGGATCAAAACTGCTGGCAGTCCAAGTGCCATGCTCTCAATCATCCGCCAGACGGTTTCTATATGCCGGTCAGTCCGGCTGTTGTCGGTCCTCCGCTCATTATCTTCGAAACCGCCTTGGATCTTTATAACTATATTCACCGATCCATGCCCTGGCATGACCCCGGTAGTATGACGGAAAAGGAATCCTGGAGCGTCACGGCTTACATCTTGAAGATAAACAACGTTGATCCGGGTCTGGAATTGAATGTGGATACGGCTGCAAAAATTCTCCTGCATGTAAATCCAATTCAACCCACTTCTCAATCGCCTGCTGTGATGGAGACTGATCAGGACGCAACTCCTCATACTTCGCAAGATGAAAGTACCGGGAACATTTCCCCTTTCTGGATAATTGCAATTGTTGCGACCATAACGTTGATTTTTATCGGAGTCTTTCTGCTAAAAAGGCAGTCAACCCAATGATATTGATTGTAGATGCCTTTCAACTAAAATGACGCACACCTGCTAATTTCCATTTGAATAAACTGCTCAATTCACAAGCCGCCCGCAAAGGCGGCTTGCTTGTATAATTGGCAAATGCTTTCCTCAAAAAAGGACGTACCCATGACCTCACACAAAAAACTCGCGATATTGCTGGCTTTCGTTTTTATCCTCACCGCCTGTACACTTCCCATCTCGACCTCACAGCCCGATGCGACAGCCGTTCCCTCGGAAACCCCCATTCCGCTTCCAACGGCAACTGCCGTGCCAAGCATCTTGACTGTCTGCCTTGGACAGGAACCGAACACTCTCTATCCCTTCGGCGGACCGAACGCCGCCGCGCGCAGCGTTCTGGCATCTGTCAATGATGGCCCGATTGACATGGTTGGCTATGAATACCAGCCTGTCATTCTCACGCAGTTACCATCCATTGAAAACGGCGACGCCCAAATTGTCAGGACGCCGATCCAGGCTGGGGCGCAGGTCGTGGATGCGGATGGGACTCTTGTCCTGCTGGCGCAAGGCGTTCGCGTCCGCCCCGCTGGATGTCGCGGCGATGATTGCATCATCACCTACGACGGCACAACCGCGCTCGAGATGGATCAAATGATCGTCAACTTTCGAATGCGCCCAAACCTTACCTGGGCTGACGGCACACCGCTTACCTCAGATGACTCAGTCTATGCCTTTACACTCGCAAGTGACGCAAGTTCGATTGCGAATACTTTTTTGATTGACCGCACACAAACGTATGAAGCTGTGGATGCGCAGACCGTGCAATGGTGGGGAAAACCAGGTTTCATTGATCCCGCCTATTTCACCAATTTCTGGTCGCCCGCGCCGAAACATTTGTGGAGTCAATTCTCCGCGAATCAATTATCAACCACTGACATTGCCTCCCGCTCGCCAATCGGTTGGGGACCATACATGATCCAGGAATGGGCGGCTGGAGACCACATCACATTAACCAAAAATCCATATTATTTCCGCGCCGCGGAGGGCTATCCAAAATTTGACTCGCTCTCTTTCCGCTTCATCGCAGACCCGAACACTGCTTTGAGTGAATTAGTTGCGGGGCGTTGCGATATTCTCGACCCAAGTATTCGCCTTGATAACCACGCCAGCTTGTTGCAGGAAATGCAGTCCGGCGAACAGGCGCAAGCCTTCTTCACGCCCGGCATGACCATCGAATGGCTTGGGCTTGGCACAACCCCAGCCGCATATGATGATGGCTACGACACGATCTATCAAAAGGATCGCCAGGATATTTTTGCCGATGCGCATACCCGCCAGGGTATTGCCTATTGTCTTGATCGCAAATCAGTTGTGGATAATGTATTCCAGGGGAGCACCACCGTGCCGACGACTTATCTTCCTGTTGGGCATCCGTTGTATGATCTCAATATTGAAGCCATTCCATTTGATCCCTCTGTCGGCGCTTCACTTTTGGAACAGGCAGGCTGGAAAGACACCGATGGCAATCCTGCCACACCCCGCCTTGCGGTCACAGTGAAAAATGTAGCGGCAGGCACGCCTCTTTCCCTTAATTACTACACCACCACCGCCACCCAGCGCAGACAGGTTGTGGACATCCTCGCGCAATCGCTTGCGCAATGCGGCGTTGGACTCAACGTACAATATTTTTCGCAAAATGATCTTTACGCCTCAGGACCCAGCGGCTTGCTCTTTGGACGGCGCTTTGATCTGATCGAATACGCAATGGGTGTCAACAGTATCGAGCCTCCCTGCGGTTGGTTCACCAGCGCCGAGATTCCCAACGCATCCAATGCGTGGATCGGTACAAATGTAACCGGATATAAGAACGAACAATACGACGCCGCCTGCCGTGCCGCGCAGCTTGCCCTGCCCGGTGAACAGACATACACTGATTCATACCGCCAAACGGAAATTTTATTTTCCAGTGAACTTCCCGCCATTCCGCTTTATTATCGTTTGCGTATCGCTGCTGCGCGCCCGGATATTTGTCACTTCGATCTGGATGCCACAGCCAACCCGCTTTGGAATATCGAAGCAATTAACAAGGGCGAGGCTTGCCAGAATCAATGAGACGATTTTTCTCCGCTTTGCTTTTTCTGATCCTTTTACTCGTCTCTTGCTCGCCTCAGCCTGATCCTGTTCCTACGAGCATTTCCTCCCCGACAGAATCCGCGTTACCTGTACATGCTCCTGAGATTCGATTTGCATTGATCGGTAAACCGCGTGCGGCGCAGGTGAATGTCTGGGAGTTATTTGACGAAGCAGGCGCAACTTATTTGGACTATGCCCTGCGCAGCGAGTATTGGCCGCGCCTGTATCATCTTGCTCCGCAAGATTCTTCCTTCCAACCCTTTGCCGCAGAGGGTCAGCCCTCCGAAGTGATGCAGGATAGCGTCAACTACTCAGCCATTGTAAAACTCCGCACAGACCTAAAGTGGACTGACGGTTCCTCCTTTACAGCCGAAGATGTCGCCTTCACCCTCAACACGGCCCTCGCCTTTGAGCTTGGATATGACTGGAGCACATATTACCCGCGCGGGGTTCTTGACCACGCTGAAGCCGTTGACCCGGCCACAGTGAAATTAATTTTCAAACAAAGGCCGAGCGTGGGCGCCTGGCAATATGGCGCTTTGCAAGGTCCCATTGTGCAAAAGGCTTTTTGGGAATCTGCTGTCAAAGATGCCGCCAAATTTTTGCCCAGCGATGCTTTACGCTCAAGTATCGACGAAACACGCGCCAATCAGGCGGTTGTTCAATCAGAATTCGCAGACGTGAGCGCGCAAGTTAACGCCATGAGATTAAGCGGACAACAAAGCCGCAAACTGGATATGGATTTCACGCGTTTGCAGGGCGAAGTGATCTACGTCCAAAGCAACTTAAATAAACTTCTCGAAGATTATGCCGCACAGGTGAAGTTGGCGCATGAAGCCATGTATGCATTGAATGATGAAGGAGAACCAACCCTTGGCGCATGGATGTATGATACGGAAAAAGACGGTGTGTGGGTAAATAAGGTCAACCCTGATTTCGTGGAGCGGTTTGGCGCGCCAAATTTCGACCGCGCTGTGTATCACTTCTATAAAGATGAAAATGCGGCGTTGACCGCCTTCCAAAATGGCGAAGTGGATTTTATTCTTTCGCCGAATGTCATTGATGCTCCCGACGCAAAATACAGTTCAAGTTATAGCGCGCGATTCCTCGTGTTCAATCCTTTAAAACCGCAATATGCTGACCCGGCGTTTCGTTCCGCGCTTGATTGCATGATTGATCGAAACGCGCTGGCGACCGATGTTTTACAGAATAAGGCGGCGCCGCTCGATTCTTTTGTGCTTTCCTCCCAATGGCATGACTCGAATCTAAAGGATGCCTGCGCTGATATGGATGGATTTGTCCGTATTGAATATGCTGTGAAGTTGTTAAAGGATGCCGGGTATTCATGGTCACAGGAACCAGGCTCGGAAAGCGCCGGTCAAAATTTATTGATGTCGAATGGCGAGCCTTTTCCGAAGATCACCCTGCTCGCACCCTCAAAGGACGAGGATTCGCTGCGATATGCCGCGGCAAAATATATTGCGGAGCAGGCGCAGTATTTGGGTATCCCATTTGCTGTAAGGGAAGGAAGTCTTAATGATATTGTTTATGCGGTTTATAGTTCGCAGAAATATGATGCGGCTTTAATGGGCTGGAGGTTGAGCGAATACCCCGCGTATTTATGTGAGTGGTTTGGGGGGGAGAATCTGCCTTTGTATAACAGTATCAGGTTCAAGCCCACGTGTGATGCGCTTGGGGTCGAATCCAGGTTCGACGCGGCGCGGCAGGCAGTCGGTCAGATCGAATCGGCATTGATGTCAGAACTGCCATTCATCCCGTTGTTTACTGTTATGCGGACTGACGTCTACCGGAATCTTTCATATCCGCTGCCTGCGGCAAAAATTTTGAACGGTTGGGGTGGCTTGTATGGAGCGCCATCTTATGCCATCCCTGCGCCGTAAATTGGTAGTGGTGACTTTCCTGACACTGTTCGTCAGGACAAGCGCAGTCGCTCTTGTGTCGCGCAAATAAAAAAAACGCGCCGCGTATCCGAAAAGGTACGCGGCGCGCCTGGGTTAAATTGACAGCAGAAGTTTAGCCAAACTTGTAAGCGACGCCGAAGCCTCCGCGTGGAAGTTTCCACGAGACGTTGGCGGGCGGGCACATCACGCGACAGGTTCCACATTCCACACAACTCTGGAATGCGATCTGTACGGTTCCGCCGTCCTGGGTACGGTAGGCGCCTACGGGACAGAATTGAACGCAGGGCTTGTCTTTGCAATTGATGCAGACCTGGGTGTCAATTATTTTTAGATGGGCTTCGTGCTCATCTGCGAAATATTTGAGCGACATCAAAATGTCGTCGATGTAGACCTCGGGGAGGTCATTCTTTTTGGTAACACTGGTTTCAGTCATAATATTCACCTTTCGTTATATACCGATAATGGTTCTGCCGAAAGCGACAATATCACCCACGGCTTTGAGCAACGGGCGGCGGTTGGTCAGGGACTTCAAAATATCCTTGTATAACTGTCCCTTGGGCTTGCCGAACCCGGTGAAGAACATACCCAGCGCATCGTTGAGGAAGGTCGGGTAAATTGCCATGAAATCGGGATGTGTCTTCAGGAAGTGCGACAGGTTGCGATACTGGTGCAGGTCTTTCATGATGAAGCGCTTGTCGAGGCGGGTGCGGTAACTTGAGAGCGACTGCGCGGAGAAGTCCTTCTTCTGGTGCGCCTCGATGGCGGTTTCAGCGGCGGATTTTCCAGCCACGATGGCCATGTTGGTACCTTCCCAATGCAGGGCGTTGACCATCGAAGCCGCATCGCCAGCCACCAACACGCCGTCGGTGTAAAGCTGGGGCATATCTTTCCAGCCGCCTTCGGGGATGATGTGCGCGCCGTACTCCATCAGACGTCCACCGGCGATCAACGGGGCGATCATCGGGTGGTTCATGTAGCGTTGTAATAATTCGTAGGGTTTCACACCGGCTTCACGCAGGGCTTCCAAAGTGACGCCCACACCAACTGAAACGCAATCCACTCCGGTGTATATGAATCCAAGTCCGGGCAGTCCCATTGAGACATCGCCCATGACGGACATGGCCACGCCGTGATCGTTGTCGGTGAGTCCAAAGCGGGAGTTGATAGTCGCTGCGGGCAGGGAGATCAACTGTTTGACAGCCAGAGCTGCGGAGTCGCCTTTGATGTCGTGCTTGGCAAGTCCCAGCTTTTGGGTCAGCAGGTTGTTCACACCTTCTGTAATGATGACCACTGGGGCGTAAATGTTACCCTCTGCGCGGTCAGTTTTGACGCCCACCACTTTGCCGTTTTCGCGGATGAAGTCCACGACGAGTGTCTTGGGGATGATGAACGCGCCTTCCTTTTGAGCCTGTTCCGCCCACCAGGCGTCGAACTTGGCTCGCAACGCCACGTAGGCGTCAATCGGCTGGCTGTTGACTTTTCCGCCCTGGACGGTGGCTTTCACCATGCCGTCTTCGGAGAGGAACCAAAAGCCGGTTTCGGTAACAGGGCGTTCCAAAGGCGGTTTGCGATCCCAAAGGTCGGGATAGATTTCCAATAGGGAGTGGGTGTAAAGCGCGCCACCGAAATAGTTTTTACTGCCGGGATTTTGTCCGCGCTCGACCACAGCAACCTTTAAGCCGCCGCGTGCAGCAATGGCGGCCGCTGCAGAGCCCGACAAACCCGCGCCGACCACGATTACATCAAAAACAAGTTTTTCGTTCTTATCCATGCTGAGCCTCTTTGAGCGCCCGAATTTGTTTGATCATTGCAGGAATTACCTCGTATAGATCGCCCACAATGCCCATCGTGGCGATATCAAAAATTGGGGCATGGGGATCGCGATTGATCGCCAGGATGAAATCTGATTCCTGCATGCCTACTTTGTGTTGAATGGCGCCGGAAATACCAGCGGCAATATAAAGTTTGGGGCGGACTGTCTTGCCTGTCTGTCCGACTTGGTGATCGGATTTGATCCAGCCTGCATCCACACAGGCGCGGCTGGACCCAACTACGCCGCCCAATTCATCGGCAAGTTCTTTTATTAGAGCAAAACCTTTTGGACCGCCAAGTCCGCGTCCGCCAGATACGATGATGTCGGCGTATTCAAGTTTGACCGAAGACGCATCATTGGTGATGAGCTCTAAAATCTCAGCGTTGATCATATCCGGGGTGATCGGAATCACCTCGCGGACGATTTCGCCTTTTGCGTCAGCCTGACGCGGGGCTGCGGTGAACACACGCGGGCGCACTGTCGCCATTTGGGGGCTGTGGTCGCGGCAAAGGATGGTGGCAATCACATTGCCGCCAAAAGCGGGACGGGTTGCCAGCAGTAATTTCTTGTCACTGCCTTTTACTTCGCCCATTGCCAGATGCGTAGTGTCGGCGGTCAAGCCGGTGCCGAGGCTGGTTGCCACTGCTCCGGCAAGGTCGCGTCCAAGGGTGGAGGCGCCAACCAGAAAAACTTCAGGCGCATATTTCTTCACCAGGGTCGTCAACACGGTAGTATATGGTTTGTTGAGATAATCCTTGAATGTAGGATCGTCCACCACGTAAACAGTTTGAGCGCCATACTGGATGGCTTCTTTGGCAATCTCTTCCATTTGGCTTCCAACGAGAATGCCTTCGACAACTGCATTGTCATTGACTTCATCCGCCAAACGGCGCGCTGCGCCCATCAATTCCCATGATACCGGGTGGGCTTTTCCATCTTCCTGTTCGATATAAACCCAAAAACGCCTGGTCATTTCTGCACTCCTAACATTGACGCCATGCCCTCAACCGCTAAAATCTTGTCGAGCGCTGTCTTTACAACTCCGTCCACTCCCAAATCTGCCGCTTTGATAACTTCGCCGGCTGTGTGCTTTTCAGGCGTGCCGGTTTTGAACACGGTGGTGGGGGAACCTTTCAATCCAAGTTGCGCCGCGTCAAACGTGATTGGTCCTTCCGCTGTCCAGACTTCCGGCTCGTAACGTAGAGAGTAGACCAGGTCTGGCAGGGAAGCGTAAGGGATTTCCGCAATGTCTTTTTCGCAAGTCAGCGCTGTCGGCAGGGAGGTCTTAATCACTTCGTTGCGATTTTCGGTCTTGCGTTCGATGATCACATAACGCTGTTCAAGGTTCACTTCGCGAATTTTAACTGCGTAACTCACGATGGGCAGATCCATACGCACGGCAACGCCCGGTCCCACCTGGGCGGTATCGCCATCAATGGCCTGTTTGCCAAAGAAGATCAAATCAATGGGATCTTTTGAGTGAATTTCCTTGACAACTTCTGCCAGTACGTAGGATGTAGCCAGCGTATCAGCTCCGGCAAATTGACGGGCAGATACCAGGATGCCACGATCCGCACCCATTTCGATACATTCACGCAGGGATGTGACTGCCGCGGGAGGTCCCATTGTGATGATGGTGACTTTCCCGCCGAGCTTGCGTTTCCATTCCACTGCCGCTGCCACTGCATGAGCGTCATACGGGTTGAGGATTGTGGGAACGCCTTGCCGGATAAGATTGTTCGTCTCCGGGTCGATACGAATATTGGTCGTATCTGGTACTTGTTTAATACTGACTAGCGCATGAAACACTGTAACTTCCTCCATCGCTTTCTATTGTGAGTTTGAGATATTTTGCACTATTATACATTATTGGTCGTATTTCTCAATATGAAGAATGTCACAAATCATGGCTTTTCCAAGGCAGGAAAATCTGGTAGTGGGGCAATATAAGCGCCGCATAACCAGCATCCCCACCCGTTTAATTGAGATGGGTGTGTTTCATTTCAGTTGAAACCGTCCCGAAGGTTGTCCAAAATGACCAAACTTTCTCAAGAAAACCTCACCGCACTGGCGTACGGCGCAAGTGTCGGGACGTTCTTTCCTTCAACTCATTTGAAATGCACCCAATTGAGATGGTACTGATTTGCAGCAAAAATCTTTAGCTCCCATTTTTTAGGATTGCGCGCACAGTGGAGAAATAATTTTATCAAGATTATTGCGGGAGGCAGTATAATAAGAAAATTCTTATTTCAGGAGTCGGATGTGGCGAAAACTGATCAAAAGCCTTTATTGGAAGTTCGTAATTTAAAGACATATTTTTATACCGAAGATGGAGTTGTGAGCGCAGTGGATGGCGTAAGTTTTGACGTGTATCCAGGCGAGGTATTGGGGATTGTCGGGGAATCTGGTTGCGGTAAAAGCGTCACATCGCTTTCGATCATGCGTTTGATTGCGCCGCCCGGAAAAATAACCGAAGGGGAAATATTACTGGATGGAAAAAATCTTCTAAATCTTTCTGAAGATGAAATGACCAAGGTGCGCGGCAACAGGATCTCAATGATCTTTCAACAGCCGCAGACAGCATTGAACCCTGTCTTTCAGGTGGATGATCAGATTGCGGAAGTATTAAATATTCATAAAGACTTTGGTAAGGATGCGGGGAAAGCGCGCGCCATTGAATTATTAAAGATGGTCGGAATTCCCGATGCGGAACGCCGCGCCGAGGCATATCCGCATGAACTTTCGGGCGGGATGGCGCAGCGCGTCATGATCGCGATGGCGCTGGCTTGTGTGCCTGAATTGCTGATCGCAGACGAACCCACCACTGCCCTGGATGTGACCATCCAGGCGCAGATACTGGACCTCATGCGTGACTTGCGCACAAAGATGGGTACATCCGTTATTTTGATCACGCATGATCTTGGTGTCGTGGCTGAAATGGCTGAACGTGTGGCGGTGATGTATGCGGGTGAGATCGTGGAACAGGCTGATGTGAATCCGCTTTTTGAACAGCCTTTGCATCCTTATACTCAGGGACTGATCGGCTCCATTCCCGTTTTGGGACAACTTAAAGAGCGCCTGGATGTGATCCCAGGTTCGGTCCCAAACCTGGTCAACCTGCCGCCCGGTTGTCGCTTTGCGCCGCGTTGTACAGCGCGCGAGAAATTTGACTTGAAGATCTGCACGGACGTTAAACCCGATCTGGCGGAATCTGCTCCAGGTCATTTGGTGCGTTGCTGGCTGTATCAAAATGCCGAAGGTCATCAAGCGCCATTGAAGGCGAAGTAATTTTTTATTTTTAGCCGGGCGGAATGATTGCCCAAAATAGCAGAAGCAAATTATTGATTGCCTCGGAGCAAATACGTATGAGTCAAATAACAGAACCACACAAAGACGAAGATTTGGTGGAAGTCCAGCATTTGGTCAAATATTTTCCGGTGCGCGCCGGGTTGATGCAGCGCGTGGTGAACTGGGTAAAAGCAGTGGACGATGTTTCGTTCACGGTTAAGAAGGGCGAAACCCTCGGCATGGTCGGCGAATCGGGCTGTGGGAAAACCACCATTGGACGCTCCATGCTCAGGTTGGTGGAGCCGACTTCCGGGTCTGTTCATTATGATAACAAGGACGTTTTGAAACTGCGCGGACACGATCTTAAAGATGTGCGCCGTCACATGCAGATCATTTTTCAAGACCCGTATGCCTCGCTTGACCCGCGAGTGCCGATCGGTGAATCTGTGATGGAAGGGCTGCACATCCATAACATTGGTACGCGCCAGGAACGCTATGACCTGATGATCGATACGCTCAAGAAAGTGGGTCTTGAAGATTATCATGCGCGTCGTTATCCGCATGAATTCTCCGGCGGGCAGCGTCAGCGTATTGGCATCGCGCGCGCGCTTGCCTTGCGCCCCAACTTTATTATTTGTGATGAACCTGTTTCTGCGCTGGATGTTTCCATTCAATCACAGGTGCTCAATATTTTGAAAGACCTGCAAAAGGAATTTGGACTCACCTACCTTTTTATCGCGCATAACTTAAGCGTGGTCGAACATATTTCAGATCGTGTGGCGGTCATGTATCTCGGCAAAATGGTCGAATTGACCACGCGTGATGATCTCTTTAAAGAGCCTTTGCATCCATATACAAAGGCGTTGATGTCCGCCATTCCGATCCCGGACCCGCGCCTCAAGCGCTCTCGTGAAGTGCTCAAAGGTGATGTGCCCAGTCCATTAAATCCGCCAAAGGGTTGTCGTTTTCATCCGCGCTGTCCCATTGCGGAAAAGATTTGTTCCGAGCAGGAACCTGAATTCCGTGAAGCCAAGCCAAGTCACTTTGTAGCATGTTGGATGGTAAAGTAGGTATATTATGGATCGCAATGTGTTGCTTGTGGATGATCAGCGTGATATTTTGCGCCTCTTGCACTCCACGCTTGATACGCTTAAAAAACCAGAAATAAAGGTGTTTGAATCCCCATCGGGTGAAGAGGCTTTGCTTCACTCGTCGCGGCACAAGGTTGATTTGCTTGTTACTGATTACTTGCTGCCCGGTATTAACGGCGTGGAACTCATGCACAAGATTCGCGCGCGTCATCCGGAGGCAAAAGTGATCCTTATCAGCGGTATGACCGAGCGCAAAGTGCGCGAAGAAATGCTCAATGCCGGGGCGCTGGCGATTTTTGATAAACCGATTCCGTTGGCTGATTTTTTGGATGTGGTGGAACGCGGCCTTGGTCTTGTGCAGACGATCTTCCCTCCTGAAAAAACAGATGAAAAAGTTGAGGAGCGTCACGCCAGACTATCAGACCTGCTGGCCAATTTCAGACAGGATATCAACGCCAGCGCGGTTTTCCTGCTCAATGACCGCGGACTCGTGCAGGCGCGTACCGGAAAATTGCGCGATGATAGTATGGAAGTCTCCCTCATTTCGACATTGATGGCGATCCATGGCGCAAGCCTCAAGGTTGCGAGGCACAATCATCAGGAAACGCTCGACTCTTACCATGTCTTTAGCGGCGGCGATCACGACCTGCTTTTCATCCCCGTTACCCCGCTCTATGCTCTGCTTGTTGCGGGCAATGACCTTGTTAATGATGCCCATATCCTTGAAACAATAAACGCCCTGCTTGCATTGCGCGCGCAAGTGGAAAAATCCCTTAAGTCACTAGGCGTGACTGGAGAATTACACGTTGTTTCTGGAGACGCAAAATCCGCTTCTGCCACACACGCGGAAAAGCCAGCGGATGCGCCGCCCTCTCCGGAAATGGAAGCGTTGTTAAAAGAAGCCGCGAAGAAAAAAGAAAAAAACCATGATATGGACGACTTTTGGAGTCAGGCTGCGGAAAAACACGGTAGTACGCCGGTCAATTCAGATGTCATCTCTCTGGAAGAAGCTCGCAAACTGGGGCTTGTTCCGGGAGATGGAAAGTAAAAAATTTGTGATACAATCTTGCCCGCACTGGGGCATGGTGCAATGGCAGCACACCAGCCTTTGGAGCTGTGGATCTTGGTTCGAATCCAGGTGCCCCAGCCACATCCCCGCTTACGCGGGGTTTCTTTTCTAAGCAGGATTTGTGCGCGCGCCGCACGAATCCTGCTTATGTTTTAATTTGAATTCAAGGAGTCCAAAAGCTCCGCTTTTGATATTTCGGAAGCGGAACTTCTGAATTCCACTAATTGAGGTGACAACCATGAGAGTAACAGCAGTCCTACTTGCCGCCGGGCAGGGAACACGCATGAAGTCAAATCTGCCAAAGGTTTTGCATCCCGTGACAGGCAAACCGATGATTTGGCACGCCTTGACGGCCATCAGCCAATCCACAACCGAGAAGCCAATCGTGGTCGTTGGTCATGGCGCGGACGCAGTGACAAAATATTTGGGCGATTCTGCCCATCCTGTTTTGCAGGAACCTCAATTGGGCACAGGTCATGCCGTAATGCAGGCAGAGTCCTTGTTAAAGGGCAAAACCGACCTGGTTGTCGTTTGTTATAGTGACATGCCGTTACTGCGCGGCGAGACTTTGCAAAAACTTGTTGAAACACAAATGAATAATAAGGGACCTATTTCAATGTTGACCGTTGTCGCAGATGATCCGCACGGCTTCGGGCGCATCATCCGCAAGGCGGATGGAACGGTGGAAGCCATCGTGGAGGAATATGTCGCGACGCCTGAACAGCTTCGGGTCAAGGAACTAAATGTGGGCGGGTACTGTTTCGATGCGAATTGGCTATGGGATGCACTGCACCGCATTCCAAAGAATCCCAAAAAAGGCGAATATTATTTAACCGATACGGTTGAACTCGCGGCCAAAGATGGTTTGTCCGTTCAAGCCACTGTGATGGACGATGTGGAAGAGACCATCGGTATTAATACGCGTGTGCATCTCGCGGAAGTGGAAACTGCCATGCGCCGCCGCATCAACGAACAGCACATGCTGAACGGCGTGACGATGGTCGACCCTGCTTCGACATATATTGAAGCAAGCGTTAGCATCGGACGTGATACGGTCATCATGCCAAATACATATTTGCATGGCAAAACGGAAATCGGCGAAGATAATGTTATTGGACCGAACTCCATCATTCATGATTCGAAGATCGGCAGTCATTGCAAGGTGCTGGCGTCGGTAATGGAAAGCGCTGTGCTGGAGGACTACGTGGATATGGGTCCCTTCGCTCGCTTGCGAAAAGGTGCGCATTTGGGCAGTCATGTTCACATGGGGAACTTTGGCGAAGTGAAGGATTCGCACCTGGCAGACGGCGTGAAGATGGGACATTTCTCATATATTGGCAACGCGCAGATCGGCGCGAATACCAACATTGGCGCAGGGACGATCACTTGCAACTATGACGGGGAAAAGAAACATGCCACCGAAATTGGCGAGGATGTTTTTATCGGTTCTGATACCATGCTGGTGGCGCCGTTGAAGATCGGCGCGGGCGCGCGCACCGGAGCGGGTTCGGTGGTGACAAAGAACGTACCAGAGGATACACTTGTTGTTGGCGTGCCCGCGCGTGCCATTAAGAAACTGGAACGGAAAGTAAAGAATGGTAAATAGGTAAAGAATGAACCTTACAAATGAAGAACGACAGATGTTGATCAACCTTGCCAATGAAGCGCGCAAGTTTGCGTATGTGCCGTACTCGAAATATCCTGTTGGAGCGGCGCTGCGGACAAAGACCGGTCGTATTTATACTGGCGTGAATGTTGAGAATGCCGCGTATCCGCAGACGATGTGCGCGGAGCGAGTGGCGATCTTCAAGGCGGTTTCAGAAGGCGAGAAGGAATTCGATGTGATCGCAGTGGTCACCAATAACGGCGGCTCTCCCTGCGGCGGATGCAGGCAGGTGATGGCGGAGTTTGGACTGGATATGATCGTTTTGTTTGCAGATGGCGATGGGAATTTGAAAAAAGAACTAACCGTTTCTGAACTATTGCCCGAGGCATTCACACCGGCGCATTTGTTGTAGAAGCAAGGAAAAAGGTAATTGGTGATTAGTAATTGGTAGATACGGAAATATGCAGCACATTCTTTTCATCCTTCATCCTTTACGCGAAGCGTTCATCCTTACTCATTCCCTATGACCGACTTTCGCTCTTTCCGCGCTGCTGCTGTTGTTGTCCGCCATAGTGACTGGGGTGAGGCTGACCGCTTGCTGACATTGTATACGCGCGAGCAGGGGATGGTGCGTGCGTTGGCAAAGGGCGCGCGGAAGATCACATCTCGTAAGGCGGGACATTTACAACCCTTTACATATATCACTGTGCAGCTTGCCAGGGGACGCGACCTGTTGATCGTGACACAGGCTGAAACCATCAACGCGTTTCTGCCATTGCATGACGATCTGACGAAGACGGGTTACGCGGCGTATGTGGTTGAGTTGTTGTATCGGTTTTCCTATGAAGAGGAAGGCGGGAACCCCACACTCTTCAGGTTGTTGGTGGAAACTCTGGATCGTATCGAAAAGGAAGAGAACGCCTGGCTTGCGATCCGTTATTATGAAATGCGGCTGTTGGACTCGGTTGGCTTTCGTCCGCAGTTGTTTGAATGCGCCAACTGTGGACGTGAGATATTGGCTGAAGACCAGTATTTTTCATTTACTGCGGGAGGCGCGATCTGTCCGCGCTGTGGGCAGGGATTGCCCAACCTGATGAAAATATCGGTGGAGACGTTGAAGTATTTGCGGCATTTTCAAAGGTCCAGCTACAAGGATGCTTCTCGCGCACATCCCAGCCCTGAGTCCCAGAAGGAAGCGGAAGTCCTGATGCAGGGATATTTCACTTATTTACTGGAGCGTGAGTTGAATACGCCGGGATTTATCAAAAGGGTCAGGTCATGAAAGAGGTCGTTTTTGTAAGCGAGAAACTTCCACGCAAGTTGCATACGCTCACTGCTTCGTTGAATATGGACACGGACCTTGTGTTCGATGATGGCGAAGTGTATCCCGCAGTGGGAGGCAAAGTTGGTCGTGAGGTTGATGATTACCTCATGGTACGCGCAAAATATAAAAGCCGTGTGTTGGATTTATTGGGTAAAACTTTAAATGGCATCAGCGACACATGCGGTGAAGAGGCGGATCAGCGTTTGTTCTGCGCACTGGAGCGCATGGCGCGCAGCGGACATTGGAAGTCGTTGGATGAAATTGAAACCTGGTTGCTGGATCGCGATATTCCATTTACCAAGCAGAAATGGATTAAATAACCATACCTTGCTCGGTCGTACGCAAAGTGTGCGGTTTTATCCAGCCCATTTAGCCGCAGAGTATTCAAGAAAAGGATTTCACCCCGAAGGAATAAAAATGTAGGTCACGTTTGTAACGTGACTGCCCACAATATGGAGTAGGTCATGCTGCAAGCATGACCTACTCAGTTCACAGAGAAAATATGAGCTTTTCCTTACCACGCTGATATAAAATTAGCCGTTATCCATCTGCTTATCCGTTTTACGCGCAGCAATTCGTTCCCGAAATCCGCTTACGCCGAACTTTGTTTATGAATACTCTGGGGCTGAGTAAAAGCGCAATTTGTGCCATGTTCAATATATCTGTCAGGAGGAGACTCGAAAGAGCTTCTCCTTTAAATTTATGATCGGCTTTTCAAGCAGATAAAAACTTAATGTCGCGATCAAAAGGGTGGCGCTAAAGGTAACAATGAACATCTGCGGCGAGCGCAGGGAATAATCCAATCCATATTTTCGGAAAAGCGCAACTGTAATGGCGATGATCCCATAATGATAAACATACAATCCATAGGATATTTTCCCAAGATAGCGCAGGGGCGCGCTTTCCAGAATGCCCGTCAGAAAATTCGTGCGCGCCACGCAGTAGATCAGCACGGCGAATAGATAGTTCAGCAGGGTGTATCCCCATACTTCCTTATAGAAGCCGGTCATTGGCAGGTCGTAGCCAAGCGCAAGGGTCATGGTGCCTTTTGAGAGATAGTCGGTCAGCAGTCCAAGTGCAGGGACTATGATTACTAGCGCAAGCAATTGCAGACGCGGACGCGGCAATTCAAAGCGTGAGATGTACGCGCCGAAGGCGAATGCGTCCAAGTGTGAAAAAGGCAAAACGTTCACAGCTTGCTGGGGGTCGCTTAGTAAAAATGGAAATGCCTGTGTGCGATAAACAAGAGTGATAATCAGACGGAATACGAAACCAAGGCCGATGGCGGTGAAACAAAGTTGCTTGAATTTCCCGCGCGGAGTCAGAAAAATGAGCAGAGGCCACAGTAGATAAAATTGTTCCTCAACTGACAGCGACCAAAGATGCGTGAAGAAACGGCTTCTCTCAAAGAATGCGCTGGCATGAAAAAAATCGAACATGTAAAATGTGGACACCCAGATCTGGTTGAGGAAATTTTTGCCAAGTTCTGTTCTCAACCCTTTCAGGTCAAGCGCGGGCAAAAGAAAAATGAGCGCGGTCAGCAAAGCCAGGTAAAAATAATACAGCGGAAAGATTCGCAAAAAACGCCGCCCGTAAAATTTCGTAAAGAATTCACGGCGCGGCAGTTTCTCCTTCATCCTTAATAAAATATCTGTGATCAAAAAGCCAGAAAGCACAAAGAATAATTGCACACCGAGCCAGCCAAAGGGCAGGTTGCGCGTGTGGAAAAAGAATACGATCAAAAAGGCAACTGCCCGCAAGCCATCGAGTCCAGCGATCATTTAATTCTTTTGCTCCAATTCAAAATAAAAATCCATGCGACGACCAGCACAACAGGTTTCAGTATCCGCCATAACAGGATTTGGAACCATTTCCACTTGATGGGATAGATGATGTAGGTGATGACCCAGCGCATAAAAAGTGTTTGACCGAGACCGCTTCGCGCGAGCCTCTGCCTGTATCTGCGGAATGAAAATTCGCCACGCTGAAAGGACTCTGCGATCTCCCGCGCGGCAATGGCTCCATATCCCAACGCCATACTGATGCCTTCGCCGAAGAGCGGGTCTGCGCCCGCGGCATCGCCCACCAATAACACGCGCGGCGCTGAAACTTGATTCTGCGGTTCGTACCAGCGGATCGGATGACCTTTAATTTCATAGTCGTTCAGATTCAATCCGTGATGTGCCATTTCTTCTGCAAGCGGCTCTTTCAATGCGGGACGTTTGTGGCCGGCAAGGACATTGCTGTCGTAGATGCCCCAACAGCGCATGGGCTGGCCGTGGACTTGCGTGGGAAAATCCCAGACATAGCCCGCAATGTTATTGGGCACGGGGAAGAAGTCAAAATAGGCATCATTGCTTTTGTGGGAAGCCTGACCTGCAGGCGTAATAATTTCCAGCACACGCGCGGTTTGCAGCGGCTCATTGGGCAGGATACATTTGCGCGTTATGCCATTCGACCCATCCGCGCCGACGATGATTTGCGCGCGGAAATTCCCGCAATCGGTTTCAACTGTGACACCCTCAAGGTCGGGACGCACATTTTTTATCGTGACCCCTTCTCTGATCTCTATTCCCCTGCTCTCTGCCTTCTTTGCCAGCCATGCGTCGAATTCATCGCGGCGGATGACGCGCAAGGCGTGTTTCTTCGCCACGCGGACGCTTAATCCCTTGCCAGCGAAATCGAAATGAGCCGTGTCTACATCTACATGCTGCACTTCGCGCACGTCCAAACCGAGCCGTTCAAGGATGATTTCCGCATCCACGACCAGCCCGCCCGCGCAAAGCTTGAAGCGTGGATAATGCTCCTTTTCCAGGATCAGGATGCGGGACGTGAGATGCGGGTTGATCTTCACGAGATGAAGCGCGGTGGAGAGTCCGCCTGGTCCACCGCCGAGGATGAGAATATCGTGTTTATTATCCATAGGTTGAAGGTCTCTGAATTATAGCCCGATAACACAACAGATATAAAAAAGCCGCAGGATTAGCCCGCGGCTTTTTTCTTGAAGGATTGTGAACGTCAATCGATGAGATTGGAAGATAAAGGCTGTGCCATTTCTTTTGCGATAAAAAACCTTTTCATTTTTCTGCTGAGGTAAAGCCCGAACCAGCGGAAGAAGATTCGAACGGGCATTTCATGGTTGACCTGTTCGGGCTGGGTGGTGCGGCGTTGAATGGCGTGACGCAAATCCCGCACGGTGTTGCCTTCGAAGTGGGTGACAGCCGCTCCGATCATGGACGCAATGTGCGCGTCACTCGATGCGATGTGCGCCAGCGGAAGTGTTTCAGCGGCTTTCTGTGAACGCTGATTAAAAGGGCTGTGCGTGGGATTCATGTTGCAGACTTCGATGCCGTTCAAGGCTTCCCTTGCCTGTGGATGTTCGAGCGCTGTGAGTATGCTGTGCAGGGAGATGCTGTTGAGGGTCGGGTGGTCAGGGTGCGCGGCAATAGCCATGCCGCCCATTTCGCGGACAGCGATCAACGTGTCAATTAATGACATGCCTGCGGGAATATTTCTCTCGATAAAAAGTACAACGAGATGACCTTCCTTTGTGCTGACCTCGGCTCCCGTGATGACTTGAATCCCGTATTCAGCGGATATGGCGCGCGCTTCGAGTGAACCGCGTACTTCGTCGTGGTCGGTGATGGCGATCACGTCCAGACTCGCGCGGACTGCGCCTCCAAGCGCCTCGCGCACGCTGGCAGTGCCGTCAATGCTGTAAGTGGTGTGGATGTGTAAATCTGCTTTGCTCATCATGATTTTCAGTATACCTGTTGTGTTTGAGAATCGGTTAAGAGAAGGTAAACGTTGGGTGGCGTGGTAACGGTCTCGCAAGCGGATAAACGAACAAAAGCGGATGGACTCCGTTTAAGTCCGTTTGTTCGTTTCGCGAAGCGATCCGTTGCAGACACCCGCCTGACCAAAGACGATGTGAATGCGAAGTCGGTTAATTGAAATCAAAAGGGTGCATTTCAAATGAGTTGAAGGAAGGAACGTCCCGAAGGTTTTCATGAGAAATTTGGTTATTTTAGCCAACCTTCGGGACGGTTTCAACTGAAATGAAACACACCCAAATCAAAAAAGCCAGCCCATAACGGACTGGCTTTTCATTTATGCCCTCACTAAATTCATTCCCACAGGCATTTCATCCCATGTTCTGCCATCAAGGATTCTGCCTGCCTTCTTCTTTTGTACTCCGCCCCATTGCTTGAAGAAAAATGGGACTTTGGCTCTCAGGCATTGATCTCGAATATCTGTCACCCACGCAGGGTCAAGTGGACGTGCCCCTGGCCCAGATTCGCCGCCGACAATTGCCCAGTTGATCCCTTTGAGTTTCAACTTGTGCAGTGGACCAAGCAAAGGCTCAAGCGACAGGAATTTTGTTTTTGCGTCTGTCCTTCGCAGATGGTCAATGCGGAAGGTGTAATCCTGATTCTCCACGCTGACTCCCATCCACACATTCTCCGGCCAGTCAATTTTGGGGCTGAGTTCTTCCAGCCGTTCGGCACGTTTGGTCAGCACCTGGAAGGTATGCCAGTGTGCGCGGCGCATGACATCGAAGATTTCAAGCACAAACTGGACAGGCACATCCTTGTGGAACAGGTCGCTCATGGAGTTGACAAAGATGACCTGCGGCTTTTTCCATTCGAGCGGCTTTTCCATTGCGTTTTCGTGCAGGGCAAGTTTGAACCCGTTGACATAATTGGGCTGTCCCATGGCCTGCAAACGTTTTGACATGCGCTCGGCATAGCAATGCTTACAGCCAGGGCTGATCTTTGTGCAGCCAGTTAAAGGATTCCAAGTGGATTCTGTCCACTCGATTCCTGATTGTTCAGCCATTTAGTTTCCTCATTGCAATATTTTCCAGTATACTTAGATTAAGTTATTTCCAAAAGCCAAATTTTTCTCATATTTGTGATGCGGTGGGGCCAACAACATGGAACCTAACAGCAAAATAAAACAAACAATTTTTATTAGCCACTCAACTCCAGAAGATAATCTGTTTTCTTTATGGTTAGCCTCTCGATTAAGTGTGCTAGGTTATTTTGTTTGGGTTGATTTGAAAAACTTGGGTGGCGGTGAAGATTCGTGGGGCAAAATTGAGAAGATAATCAAAGAAGAAGCTATAAAGTTTATTTTTGTTGCATCAAATCTGTCCATTAAAAAGCAGGGGACACTTAAAGAACTCGCAGTAGCGGACAGACAAAGAATTGACAACTTTATTGTTCCAGTCAGAATTGATAATGTGTTACCGAGTGAATTTCCAGCAGAAATTGTTAGAAAAAACTGCCTGAATTTTTCGAGTAGTTGGAAAGATGGATTTGCAGAACTTGTGGATACGTTTGAAAAAGAAAATGTGCCAAAGGGTTCGACTGTAGACCAAGATGTCATCTCTTCACTGGAAGCAAGTCTAAACTTCAATAGCAATCGACTAATCAAGAACAAGCATGAGACATACCATAGTAACTGGTTTGAATTTAAGTTGCCGAATGATATTTACGTTTACAAGGTTAAAAGTTCTGATGGTCAAAATCTTGGTAATATCCCTTATCCAATAAAGTTTGAAAACGATTCCGTTGTGACTTTGGCTTGCCCTGAATGTCTTCGGGATGTTTTGGGCTACAGTGAATTTGAAGCTGTTGAAATAAACAAATTCATGGAAAACAGAGAATACCAATTTTTAGAAATCAATTTGCTCGTAAAAGAAACCAGCAACAAAGTTATAGAGCTAATAAATCAACAATTCGCAAATTTCTTGACGTCTAAAGGTCTCGCTAAATATCAGTTGGCTAATGGCGAATGTTTTTATATTCCTTGGAAATCGTCGGACGAGTTGTTGTATCCAAAAGTGAGTCTCAAGAAATATGGAAGAAGGCAAATACAACTGGTAGGAAAGAATCTAGATTTGAATTGGCATTTTGCTATTGAGGGAAATGCATTCTTTCACCCAACTAGTGCATTCGGCATTAATTATCACGTTGCTTTTACAAACGATGGATATTTAGCAGAAAAAACAAAACAACATTCGCGAAGAAGAAGTGTAGGAAGCACTTGGTATAACAAAAAATGGCGTGATTTACTTTTAGGGTTTATGTTGTGGTTGTCCGATGAAGGCTCTGAAATCATAAAAATACCCGTATGTAAACATTCCTTTATTGAGTTAAACAACGCACCAGTTATGTTCAAGAGCCATGTAGGCTACATTGAGCCTGAAAAGAAAAATAGCCAGGACGAAAATGAATAACAATCTGATTTATTTTGACGAACCGAAATTGGCTTTTGGGTATGACCAAACCTCCGAAGACCCTAGGGATGGCTTGTCTCTTTTTGGTCCGTATGAAAAACCCACTTCTCACGCCGTTCAGGCAGGAGTAATTGGAACACAAAAGGGGATTCAGAATTATGCAGATTTTGTTGAAAGACTTGAAAAGCCAATAATTTCAAACAATGTTCAACGACCATCTTTTCTTGGATTTGAATCGATTTTTGGGATTAAGTGGCAAAGCAAGCCTGTTATAGAAAGAGCGATAGACGAAGATGTGTTGAAGGATTTGCTTTCCATCAGCAATCTACAAGAAAGAACTTATAAAGTTGTAAATCTGTTTTTGGACGAGATAAAAAAGGTTAAGAGCGAAGAGGAAACCGATATTAATATTTGGTTCGTCGTTATTCCAAAATCGGTTTGGTTGAAATGCCGTCCTCTGTCTTTAAGTACAAAAATTACGTCATCGACAAGGGGCGAAGTATTAGCTTTTCAAAAAGGACAGCATTCCTTATTTCCTGAGATTGAAGAACAGCTTGAGGAAATGAGCGAGTTTCTGGATTCGAGTTCGGATTTTCATCATCAACTAAAAGCCAGAGTAATTAACGAAGGCGTCCAAATACCAATTCAGATTATTCTTGAAACAACACTTGCGTTTAAGGATAAATATAGAGAAATAGAATTTGAAGATGAGATGAAAGCTCACTTGGCTTGGACACAATCCTCAGCACTCTACTACAAGCTGAGCAGACTTCCTTGGAAATTGAAAGATATTCGAGAAGGTGTGTGTTATGTAGGTTTGGTTTTCAAGAGATTCGAACATCTTACTCGAAAGGGATATGCTTGTAGCGCGGCGCAGATGTTTTTGGATTCAGGTGATGGGACAATTTTTCGAGGAAATATTGGACCTTGGTTGAGTGAGAATGAGAAGGAATATCACCTAGATAAAACGGCTGCAAAAGATTTGTTAACTAAGGCGTTGGCTACATACTGGAAAAATAATGGAAAGAAATATCCAAAAGAAGTTTTTATACACGGACGAGCAAGATTCAATCAAAATGAATGGGACGGTTTTCGAGAGGCAGTAAATGAAGTAAGCGAGGATACCAATTTGGTTGGTGTTGTGATTAAGTCGTCAAACAAATTGAAGATATTTAGAGAAGTCGAAAAGCAAGATTGCAAATACGGAAATCTAAGAGGCTTGGGTCTTATAGTCAATCAATATGAGGGTTTTATTTGGACAAAAGGGTTTGTGCCAAGATTAAATACAAGCATGAGTCTTGAAATTCCCAATCCATTAAGAGTCCAAATTGTTCGAGGAGAGTCGAAAATCCACCAAGTATTACAAGATATATTGGCTCTGACTAAGCTAAATTACAATGCTTGTATTTATGGCGATGGACTACCTGTTACTTTGAGGTTTTCTGACCAGATTGGAAGCATACTTACTGCAATTGACGATATGCAAAGCGAACTACTTCAGTTCAAATATTACATTTGAACTGAAGTAGTTCGCTTTGAGCGGACTTCGTAACCATAGCCCTGACGTTCCACGTCGGGGCGGGCAGAGGCGTGAAAAAATGCTCTCGAAATAGAACCAGCTTCCACCGCCGCGCGAAGCGTTGCTCATAAGTGCGTCACACCTCACAGGCTGGATTCTCCTCTTAATCAGATAACTCCCATCGTGTAGTTTCTGCAAAAAAATTCGGAAATGCCCTTGACTCACACCCCGCGCGTGCGTA
>DYDH01000530.1 GCA_020717985.1 Herpetosiphon sp.
TAACGAATAAGGATAGATTGTGAGAGCGATTAGCGAACCACAATCTTATACGTTGGTTGGACGAGCCCGGGAATAGTATAAGGAATTATCTTTTTTAAAGCGATGAATCAGGAGTACAACCGAATGGTATGCACTTTTCTCAAGACGTAGTTGTCCAATTGCCTTCAAAAGGCGAGAAAAATTGTTCCAACTGTTCCATAATAGCTCTTTGCTCCTGCTGAATTGCAGAGTGAGGCCACGCCGATTTTGTAAATTATCCCGGCCGACTGACATTCCTGCGGAAACTGACAATCATCATTGGTGTTTTACAGCAGGGGCAGAGGAAAACCGGCCGGGGTCGCGGTAGTAGTTGTTGTATGATGACATGGAGAATCAGTTGAATAATGGTTCGTATCTTTTTGGCATTGCTGTGAAGAAATCCGTAGTCTCTTACGCGGCGAAACCCTTTTGGCAGCACATGCTGCAGAATGAGGTGCAAAAAATCTTCTCCTTTCAATGTTCGGGATTTTGTTTCTCCGCTCTCGCTTTCAACGTATTTGAATGTGACTTCGCCATTTTCGTTTGAGACGATGTTTTTCTCACTGATCACCCCTCGATATAAATATCGAGACAGGTATTTGAGTGCGGTAATGCCGCTTCCGACAAGCCGGCAGTCGACCACCCATTTTTTCGGAACATCATCCGGAATGATAAGCCCAACGTCTTTGATTTGCTGTAAGATTCTCGCTCGAAATACTTTCGCTAAAGCAAAGACATTAAACAGGAACTTCTCCTTTCCCCTTCTCCAGAGGTGGCGGCGTCTGTCAACGCCACCGCCGGGAATGATCGCATGGACATGGGGATGATAGTCAAGCTTGCGGTTATTGGTATGCAATACTGTTGTCAGACCAAGCTCTGCACCGAGGTTTTTGGGATTTAAGCCAAAATCCTTTAAGGTGCTTGCAACACACTTGAATAAAAGAGAATACACCTCCTTTTGATTGAACCACGTCAATTGTCGAAGCTCAAACGGCAAGGTAAATGTTGCCATGAAATACGGCACCGGCAGCAATTTTTCCTGCTGTTTGTCAATCCACAGGCTGGATTGATGATTCTGACATTTTGGGCAATTACGGTTCCCGCAGGACAAAGGACGCCATTCTGCATGGTCACAATCAGGGCATTGGACATACAATTCGCCGGATTCCGGGGTGCGGCAACGTTGAATGGCACCCAGAGCCCTCAGGTGGCCGGGAAGCGCATTGTCACCATATTTGGCAATAAAACCGTTATGATATTGATGGATGAGAGAGGCCAATTCCATGATCAGCTCCTCTCGATGTTGAATTGCAAGGTGTTGACCAGCTCATTGATGGTATCCAGGCTGTCTTTTTCAGTAACATCGGTGAGATGGGTGTAACGCGCGGTTGTGGTGGGGCTTGAATGCCCGAGCAGGGCCTGGATATGCCGCAGGCTTAAACCACGTTCCAGCAGGTGGGTTGCATAGCT
>DYDH01000531.1 GCA_020717985.1 Herpetosiphon sp.
TTCGGGCAGGAGTGACATGGATTCAACGATCAAACGTTTCGTTGAACCCATGTCCATGACGATGCAGGGATTAGGGGTGAAGGTCGGCAACTTTTCAAGCAGTGTCAAGATCGCGGGGACGGGCGCAGATAGGATGATGACATCCGCTTCGGGGAGCAGAGTGGCAGAGTCGCTCGAAGCGTAGTCTACGATTTGCTGGGACAGAGCAAGCTCGAGCGTGGCAGGGTTCGGATCAATCCCATAAATGGCGGCACACTTTCCGCGTAATCCCAAGGCGAGCGAGCCGCCCATCAATCCCAATCCGATGATGGCGATTTTGGAGGTGGCGAGGGTAAAGTTTGAGTCGTCCATTTTGGTAATTAGTGATTAGGTAATTAGTGATTAGGTAATTAGGGTTTGCCTAATTCCTAATCACCTGATTACCTAATTTACTAGCTTCCGATCTACTGCTTCCGCCACAGCCTTGACCTGTTTCACCATCTTGGCGAAGGCTTCGGGCGTGAGCGACTGTTTGCCGTCGGAGATGGCGTGCGGCGGGTCTTGATGTACCTCGACGATGATGCCGTCGGCGCCAGCGGCAACCCCTGCTTTGGCAACGGCTGAGACAAAAGCGGAATCGCCAGTGGAGTGGCTTGGGTCAATGATGACTGGAAGGTGCGTAAGTTTTTTGAGGACGGGCACGGCGTTGATGTCGGTGGTGTTGCGCGTGGCGGTTTCAAAAGTGCGGATGCCGCGCTCGCAGAGCATGACGCGCGTGTTGCCGCCGCTGATGATGTATTCGCTTGCCATGAGCATTTCTTCGATGGTGGCAGACATGCCGCGTTTGAAAAGCACGGGCGTGCGCGTTTCGCCGATGGCGCGGAGCAGATTGAAGTTTTGCATATTGCGCGCGCCAAGTTGGAAGACATCCACATATTTGACCATCATTTCGATTTGAGAAACCGCCATCACTTCGACAACGAGCGGCAAGCCAGTTTTCTCGCGGGCTTCAACCATATATTCGAGACCTTCTTCGCCGAGACCTTGGAAAGCATACGGCGATGTGCGCGGTTTGAAGACGCCGCCGCGAAGCGCGTTGGCGCCGCCCTCTTTGACAGCCTGCGCGATTTCAAGAATCTGCGCGCGCGACTCGACCGAGCATGGTCCAGCGATGATCGGGATTTCAGTGCCACCGACAGAGAATCCGTCGAGTGGGAAAATAGAATCCTGTTCGTGAAATTGTCGTGAAGCAAGTTTGTACGGTTTGGAAATACGCTGGACTTCCAACACGCCAGGAAACGCTTCGAAGATTTCCTTGGCAACATAATGTCCCTCGCCGACTGCGCCGATAATGGTCTGCTCGACACCGAAGATGGGATGGGAGGTCAAATTTTGTTTTTCGATCTCGGCAATGACTGCGTCGATCTGTTCTTTGGGCGCACCTGGGTGCATGATGA
>DYDH01000532.1 GCA_020717985.1 Herpetosiphon sp.
GACATTTTATTTCCTATTGTTTAGGGGTGATGGATTAACCTGAAAAATCATGGGGCGCTGCTGGAGCCGCAGCGAAAGCCAGTTGACCAGTAGGAATCGTTTTCGTTTCCCCATCCCCGCCAGGAAGCGCGAAACTGACGTAAAATATCAGATGACCATGATCCGCTGCGCATGACATATCCATCCCCGTGGTTGGGTCCTTGCGGGTTGTTAGGTGGCGCGCTCTGATAGTAACTTTCTTGATACCAGTCTGAGACCCATTCCCAGACATTGCCTTCCATGTCCAACGCACCGTACGGACTGGCTCCGTTTGGAAAACTGCCAACTGGCGCGGTGTATGCGTATGTGTCGCATCCTTTATAGTCAAAATTGGCATTTCCGCATGAGAATTGATTTCCCCAAGGGTAGGTTTTGCCATCTTCGCCGCGCGCGGCTTTTTCCCATTCGGCTTCGGTCAGCAGTCTGCGTCCTGCCCACTGGCAATAGGATTGCGCGTCTGCTCGGGTAACCCGCACAACCGGATGATTTTCTAACCCATCTAAATTACTGCTTGCATCCAATGGGTGTTTCCAGTTTGTTCCTTGCGGCTGTGACCAGTCTTGCCCATCGAAATTCCATGACCAACCACTAATCTCTGACTGTGTTTTGTAACTTGTTGCTTGTACAAACTGCTGGAACATTGCATTGGTCACTTCGTATTTATCCACCCAGAAGGCATCCAGATATACGGTATGTTGAGGGAATTCATCTTTTGCAGCATCTGAATCACCTGCGGGCGCGCCCATCAAAAATTCACCTGCTGGAACATAGACCAAAGTCATTCCATCGATGGAGGAAACGGTTGTCGTTCCCACTGAAGGTGTGGCTGGTTCGGGCGTTGCGGTTGGTATTTCTGGCGCGATGGCAACGGGCGCGGAATCTGTTGGAACTTCCTTTGTGGTTGATGATTCTGTTGGTTGAATTATTGCTGGCGGTAGGTTTGCGTTGCTTGTTGGTTCTGTCTGTTTGCCAAAAAGTTGTGAGAAGATAAACCCTACAGTCAGCCCGCCTGCGAGCAAAATCGCCGCGCCAATCCCAATGAAAACCATGACAGGGATTTTGGGCGTACGGGCAGGTTCTGTTTTTCTCGCAATCGGCGGGCGTTGCGTCGGCTGGGACTGTTGAAATTGTTGCGTTTGAACGCTGTTTATTAAAGGTGTTTGCGCTGAAGGCGCGGCGGTTGGAATATTCAACGTACCTAAAGCCGCAAATAACTCACTGGCTGACTGATACCGCCTTAATGGATCTTTTGCAAGGCATGTCAGGATGATTTGTGCAAGTGCCCCAGAAATGTCCGAATTGATCTGTGATGGGTGAGGCGGTGGCAATTGGAGGTGTGCGTATCGAATCCGTTCTCCCGTGGTTGCGCCTTTGCCGAGAGTTTCTGCTTCGTCGCCGCGAAAGGGACGCTGTCCGGTCAGCATTTCAAACAGTAAA
>DYDH01000200.1 GCA_020717985.1 Herpetosiphon sp.
CGCGGAGCAGAATCTCCATTTTACAAATCGTTCACGGGCCGCGCCGCCCTGCCCCTCGCAGATTTCGGCGGAATGTTCGCAAACTGGCGTACCGCCGCGCAGACATTCACAACCGTGGAACTCTTTGACAAAATCGCAAAAGACATCAACTACAAAGACCACATTGTTGAAGATGATTCAGAGGAAAACAAGGAACGCTGGGAAAACGTGCAGGAACTAAAACGCCTTGCGCTCGAATACTCAGACCGCACGCTGGATGACTTCCTCGAGAACATTGCGCTCGTCGCTGACCAAGACACCATCACCGACGCCAACGCGCCCACCCTGCTCACGCTCCACGCCGCCAAGGGACTGGAATTCGGCGCGGTCTTCATCGTCGGTCTCGATGATGGGATCATGCCGCACAGCCGTTCCTTCGACGACCCCGCTCAAATGGAAGAAGAACGCCGCCTCTTTTATGTCGGCATCACACGCGCCAAGGACAAACTTTATTTACTGCGCGCCCTTCAACGCGGCGGACGCGGCATGTCTGAAACCACCGACGCCTCGCGTTTTCTCGCAGACATCCCCGCCAATTTACTGGTGGGAAAAACCCGCACGGGACGCCCCACCGGCTCTTCATTTTCCTCCGGTAGTTTTTACCGAACCCCAAGCCCATCCGAATCAAGATGGACGGTTCCGCCCCCGCCCAAAGCAGCTCCGGTTACGAGCAGCAGATTCAACTCTGGAGACCGAGTCAAACACTCATCATTTGGCGAAGGCATCGTGCAGGAAAGCAGAATTCAAGACAACGACGAAATCGTCATCATCGAATTCAAATCCGTCGGGCTAAAGCGGCTCGCGGCAAGCCTCGCAAATTTGGAAATCCTTTAACGGACGGAGGACGGATGACCAAGGACGGAGATTCTTCATCCACTGTCTACCGTCCTCTGTCCTTCGTCTATAAACCTCATGTTCATTCGCATTCTCTATTTCGGTTTTAGAATTTACTGCTTCATCTTCCGACCCATCCGCATGGGGGTGCGGGTGATGATGATTCAAGACGACAAAGTATGGCTTGTTCGTCAGACCTATCTGCCCGGCTGGTTCATGCCCGGCGGCGGAATAAAAAAGGCTGAGACCCTCGATGAAGCCGCGCGCCGTGAAGCACGCGAAGAGACCGGAGCCGAACTTGGCGAGTTAACTTTAATGGGCGCTTACTCACACTTCAACGAATGGAAGAGCGACCATAATATCGTTTTTATATGTACAGACTTTGAATTCAAAGGTAAACCCGACAGTGAAATCGCCGAGTTGCACGCCTTCGCATTGAACGACTTACCTGACGGCACCTGGCCTGGTCACCGCCGCCGCTTGGAGGAATACCGGGCTGGCATCAAATATCCGCAATTTGGAAAATGGTAAATTTGCATCCGCCGCATTCACCATTTAGGTTTTTTATCCACACTCATGCATAGGAGGCTTTCATGTTGAAAAACTTGCCATCAATACCTGATGCCATTCTCGCAATGGAATGGATGGACTATGAACCATATTTCAAGTCATTACAATCAAGCCAACTGACACCTGAAAACATAGACAAGTGGCTGTTGGACTGGTCTGCGCTCGCGGACAGACTTGACGAGCAATATACCCGTCTCTTTGTTGCCACCACCCAATTCACCAATGATGAAGAAATCGAAAAACGCTTTAACCACTTTGTCGAATCCATTCAACCGCAGGCGCGGACTGAAGAACAAAAGTTAAAGGAAAAATTACTCGCAAGCGGTTTACAGCCTGAGAACTTCAAAATGGGCTTGAAGAAGATGCGCGCCGAAGCGGGTATTTTCAGGGAAGCGAATCTTGAATTGCTTGTTGAAGAGCAAAAGTTAAATGCTGAATATAACAAGAACCTCGGCTCGCAAACCGTACTTTGGGAAGGAGAGGAACGCACGGCTTCCCAAATGTATTCGCTGCTCTTCGAAAAGGACCGCGCGGTCCGCGAAAAATCATGGAAATTAACTGTGGAAGTGCGTCTTAAAAATCGGGATGCGATCAACGACTTGTGGAAAAAATTCATGGCAGTGCGCCTCAAGATCGCACAAAATGCGGGGCTGCCAGATTATCGAAGTTACGTGTGGGCGCAAAAATTCCGCTTTGATTATTCACCCGAAGATTGCAAAACTTTCCATGATGCAATTGAGGAGGTTGTCGTCCCTGCGGCAAAGCGTATTTTTGAAAAACGCCGCCAAAAGCTGGGGCTTGAATCGGTGCGCCCTTGGGATCAGTCGGTGGATACATCCGATGAAAGTCCGCTGAAGCCATATCAAACAGTGGACGAGCTAATATCCAAATCAAAGGATATTTTCACAAAAGTGGATCCCCAATTTGGCGAAGACTTCCAGACCATGATGGATGATAATTTACTTGATCTCGACAGCCGCAAAAACAAGGCTCCAGGCGGATACAACCTGATTTACGGCGTCAGCAAAAAACCATTCATTTTTATGAACAACACAGGCACGCATGATGATGTGACCACCCTCCTGCACGAAGGCGGACATGCCTTTCACGCATTTGAATCGGGCGTGGTTCCGTACTTCCACGAGCGTTCTGAAAATTATGTTCCCTCCGAATTCGCAGAAGTCGCTTCCATGGCGATGGAATTACTTGCCGCACCATACCTTACAAAAGAACATGGCGGTTTTTATACAGAAGGTGAATCGGCGCGCGCACGGCTTGACCATCTTGAAGGCATTATCACCATGCTGCCATACCTGATACTGGTGGACGCCTTCCAGCATTGGATTTACGAAAATCCGCAGGAAGGTTCAGACCCGATTATGTGCGAAAATCAATGGGCTGAACTATGGGATCGTTTTATGCCCTACATTGATTACAGCGGACTTGAAGACGCAAAGAAAACAATCTGGCATCGCCAACTGCATATTCACACCCTACCCTTCTATTACATTGAATACGCTCTTGCCGAATTAGGCGCGGTGCAAGTGTGGGCGAATGCGCTCAAAGACCAAAAGCAAGCCGTTGAAAATTATCGCAAGGCGCTGGCTCTTGGCTCAACTGTCTCATTGCCAGAGTTGTTTGAAGCCGCAGGCGCAAAATTCGCCTTCGACGCGAAGACACTTAAGATTTATGTGGACCTGCTCGAAGAACAAATAGAAAAGCTCGAACATGTAAAGAGTTGATTTACACTGGTACGGAAATAATCCAAGCCTCTTTTCGTTTGGTAAAATAACTGTGAAATCTTTCACTGGAGAAATAATATGACTATGAAAATCGTTATCCCAATGGCTGGCTGGGGAACCCGTATGCGTCCGCACACGTGGAGCAAGCCCAAGCCGCTCGTCAGTGTGGCGGGCAAGACCTCGCTTGAACATTTGCTCGACATGTTCGAAACTCTTCCCGACCCTGAAAACACGGAATATATTTTCATCCTCGGCCCGTATCTGGGCGAGATGCAAATTCCGCCTTTCATCAAGGAACATTACCCAAATCTCAAATCCCATTTTGTTGTGCAACACGAAATGAAGGGACAATCACACGCACTATCACTGGCGCGCGAATATTTGACTGGGCCCATGATTATGTGCTTCTCGGACACTTTAATGGAAACAGATTTTTCCTTCCTCGCGGACGAAAAATCCGACGGGGTGGCTTGGGTGATGCCCGTTGAAGATCCGCGCCGCTTTGGAGTGGCAGAAGAAGGCGCAGATGGCTGGGTAACACGTTTTATTGAAAAACCACAAAGCCTCGACAACAACCTCGTGGTGGTCGGCTGTTATTACTTCAAGAGCGCCGAGCAGGTACTTGCCGCAATAGACCTTCAAATGGAACGCGGCGTGATGCTCAAGAATGAATACTTCATGACCGATGCCATTTCGATCATGATCGAAGGCGGGGCGAAAGTCCGCACGAACAGCATCAGCTCATGGCTTGATACGGGAACCATCGAAGCGACGCTGGACACGAACAAGATTCTGTTGGAAAAGCAAGGTTCAAAGGCGCAAAAATTCAAAGGGACAAATGTTGAGATCGTGCAGCCTGTAGCTATCCATGAAAGCGCAGAGATCAACAATTCAAAAATTGGACCGTACGCATCCATTGGCGCGGGATGCAAAATCGAAAATTGTCAGGTTGCAGAAAGCATCATCGAGGCGGGATGCGAGATCAATGATTCAGCGTTGAATCGCTCGTTGATTGGCAAACAGGCTAAGGTCAAGGGCAGAGGCGATGGTCACGTCATGCAGTTGAATATCAGCGACACCAGTTCCATCGTTGTTTAATCATGGAAAATGTCGAGTGCCGCTCCGATACCGACGCTTCGCGTGCGGAAAGACCGCTTTCGCTGGTTTGGCAGGGAAGCCGGCTTGAGATTGCCGAAATTTTTGCCCGCTGGCGCGGACCGGGGGAAAAAGGCTTCCGTGTGAAAACGGTCAAAGGTTTGGCTTTTGAATTAACGTACCAGGAATTTTCAGATGACTGGCACGTTCAACCCTTGTAGGAGGCTTGAAACATAATGGATGAAAAACAAAGACTTTCAAAACGCGTGGCTGAATTAAAGCCCAGCGGCATCCGCAAATTTTTTGACATTGTAGCGACGATGAAGGATGTGATCTCACTTGGAATCGGTGAACCAGATTTCACCACACCCAAGCCGATCCTTGATGCGGGCGTTCGCTCTTTGCATGAAGGCGAAACACATTACACATCCAATCACGGAAAATTGGAACTGCGGCAGGGCGTGGCTGATAATTTGAAAAAGCTTTACAACGTGAAATACGAACCGGATGAAGTGATTGCGACTGTCGGTGTTTCAGAGGCGTTGTATCTCACCTTCATGGCGATTCTGGAGCCGGGCGACGAGGTCATCATTCCGACCCCGTGTTTTGTTGCCTATCAAGCCGAAGTGATTTTGGCGGGCGGCGTGGCGGTTGAAATTCCCGCGCGTGTTGAAAACGATTTTACTGTTGACCCCGACGACATCCGCAAAGCCATCACTCCGCGCACGAAAGCCATCTTCATTGGCTACCCGTCGAATCCAACGGGCGCAGTCGCCCCGCGTGAAGTGATGATCGAAATCGGAAAGATCGCGGAACAATACAATCTGATCGTTGTCTCCGATGAAATTTATGACCGCCTCGTGTATGACTTCGACCATGTTTGTTTCCCCGCGTTGGATGAAGGTCTGCGCGAGCGCACGGTTCTGCTCGGCGGATTCTCCAAAGCCTACGCCATGACCGGCTGGCGCATCGGTTACGCCTGCGCCCCGAAGGATATTCTGCAAGGGATGCTGCGCGTCCATCAATACACCATCATGTCCGCGCCGACCACCGCGCAGGATGCCGCCATCGAAGCCTTGAAATCGGGTGAGCCGCATGTGCAGGAAATGGTGACCGAATACGACCGACGACGACGATTGCTGGTTTCGGGACTCAATCGTCTCGGACTCGCCACCTTTGAACCGCGCGGCGCATTCTATACATTCCCCAACATCCGCGCCTCTGGCATGGACGAGGAAACTTTTGCCGAAACATTGTTACGTGAAGAAAAAGTGGCTGTTGTGCCTGGCAGCGCCTTTGGTCCCGGCGGCGAGGGATTTGTCCGCGCTTGTTATGCAACTGAGTACAGCAAGATCGAAGAAGCCTTGCATCGCATGGAACGATTTATGAGCAGGCATGGGTAAGGGCAGTAATTGGGTAATTGGTGGGGCAGGACTTGTGTCTGCCCCTTTTTTATTTAACCTATCGTATAATTTTTGAAATCAAGAAACAGGTGACCCTATGTCAATTGCAAAAATTATTTCCTCGCTGGTGTCTGTCCAATGGCTGGCAGATAATTTCGATGCTGAAAATCTCGTCATTCTGGATGCAAGCATGAAACCCGTTGTGCCGGCCCCCGGTGACATAACACTGGAAGAAGCGGGCTGCATCAAAGGCGCGCGACGATTCGATTTCGACAATGACATCCGCGACAAGAACACAGACCTGCCTCACATGATGCCATCGGCAGAATTCTTTACCGATGAGATGCAAAAGTTGGGGATCAACAAAGACAGCGCCATCGTGGCCTATGATTACATGGGCATCTTCTCAAGTCCGCGGGCGTGGTGGATGTTCCGCGCCATGGGACACACTCAGGTGGCTGTATTAAATGGCGGACTGCCCGCCTGGAAAAACGCAGGCTTTGCTTGCGGGTTGCAGGCTGAGACCATCGCCAAATATCGCGGAAATTTTGTGGCGCACTCTCAAAACGGACTGTTCTGCGATTCGACGCAAGTGCTCGAAGCTCTTTCTGATCCGCGCTTTGCCGTGTTGGATGCCAGGTCTGCGGGGCGGTTCAAAGGCGTAGAACCCGAACCGCGCGAAGGTCTCAGAAGCGGACACATGCCGAACGCGCTCAACCTGCCTTTTGCCGAAACCCTTGAAGATGGGCTGATGTTATCGACGGAGAAACTCGATTCAATTCTTTCCAAATTGGTTAATCACAAAGAACTCAACCTGATCTTTAGTTGTGGATCGGGCGTCACAGCCTGTGTGGATGCGCTGGCGGCGGAACAGGCTGGCTATCCCAATATTTCAGTCTACGATGGTTCGTGGAGCGAGTGGGGGCTGCCCGGCAACCTCCCTGTTACAACGGAATAACAACCCATTGCTCTGTCGGGGGCTAAGCCCGACAGAGCAATGAAAGTAAAAAGGAATCGCAATGATAAAATCCAAACTGCCGATCTCCATGATCCTGATAACCATGCTGTTGGCATGTCGAACATTAACACCGGCACCGGCTTCTCCTGTGACCGCAACAAAAGATGTGGAATTCACGCTGGCGGAAGATCAAACCGCCATGGTCACCGACACAGGCTTGACCATCCGCTTGATCGGCGTGGCAGGCGACGAGCGTTGTCCAAGCGAAATCGAATGCGCCATGAGCGGACCTGTCTCCATTTCCCTGTCGGTTCAAAAGAGTGGAGGAGACCCGGTCAACGTAAACCTGCAAACCTTTACAGATAATAACGGGCGCGCGCCTGGCGGCAAGTTTGAAGGAATTCAAAACAGCGAAACGTTTGAAGGCTATTTGATCGAGGTAATGGGCGTCACCCCCTATCCTGCCAAGCCATCGAAACCGATCAAGGCATCTGAGTATAGGGTGATCCTGATTGTGACTCAGGAATAGGGTATTAGACGTTATCGGTAATTAGAAAAAAACGTCCCGAAGGTTGCCATCCAGCCCTCAAACGAAAGAAACCTTCGGGACGGTCTCTATAAGTTATATCCGATAACGTCTATTAACTAAAAAAGGTAGAGCGGGAGTTCCTCGCCCTACCTTTTTTATAACCACCACACCCAGTTACGGTTGCGCGCCTTCCACAGCGGCGGCAATGTCATCATACGAAGGGATATACCCCGGCGTAATCATCACCCCATTAACAAACACCGTTGGCGTACCGCTTACGCCCATTGTATTTCCATTCTCAAAGGAAGACTGAACCTCTGCCGCATAGCGGTCTTCATCCACACAAGCCTGAAAATCCTTCAGATTTAATCCAAGCGGTTTTGCGAACTCCACAAGATGTGCGGGAGCAAAAGCGCCCTGGTTTTCCCCATTCCAATTGGCAAACAAGGCAGTATGATATTCCCAAAACTTCCCCTGTTCATTGGCGCACAGGCTGGCATTGGCCGCGCCCCTTGATTCTTTTGCGGGGCTGTCCGTATCGAGAAATGGATAGTTATGAAAAATATAATAAGCCTTTCCGGTCACAACCAGTTTTTCAAGCACAAGCGGCTCTATATATTCACTGAATTGTTTGCAGGCGGGGCATTGAAAATCTTCAAACACCTCTATTTTGGCCGGCGCTGAGACATCGCCCAGGGTTAACCCAGTCCCAACCGGACGGCTGGCCATCGTAGGCGGAATATCAGCTGCGGGCTTTACATTCGGCGCTATCAATACAATTGCGATCAGTAATGCGCCAACGATAATAATCCCTACGGTAAGCATACGCGAGCGATTCCCTGTGCCCCGTCTTTGACTCTTGTTCAATTGTTGTGTCATGATTTTTCCTTACTTCAAAATATGGTTGCTCATTTTGCCACGTCACAGGGGATTTGTCAAAAAGATAAAAAACCAAACCGTATAAAAAAATCCGTTTCATATTGTCCCATCTGAATATTTGTGGTTAAATCCCCCTGCACACAGCGCAACCGCTTCGCGTGCCGCAACCAAAGGTTGCTCGTGATTTGCGCTGTTCGCGCAAATCCTGCGCCGTAATACTATAAAATCCAAACTTAGGAACAAGCCATGCACATTCTCGGAATTGACGTAGGCGGATCGGGCATCAAAGGCG
>DYDH01000201.1 GCA_020717985.1 Herpetosiphon sp.
ATCGGCGAGAATGGCTATCGCTACTACGGGGAGGAGGCGCTGTTGAAGTTACAGCAAATTCTGTACTATCGCGAGTTGGATTTCCCGCTCGAAGACATCAGACGAATCATGGGACGCCGTGATTTCGATCTGTTGGGCGCGCTGCAAAGTCACCGCGAGTCGCTGCAAAAAAGGCGGCGCGGCTGAATCAACTGCTTGTGACAGTGGACAATACCATTCAACACATTAAAGGAGAAAAACTGATGAGCCAAAAAGGTTTATTCAAAGGCTTTAGCGAAGAGGAACAGGAGCAGTACGCGAAGGAAGCCGAGCAGAAGTATGATCCTGCAACGGTGCGCGAGTCCAACCGAAAATGGAAGGCGTACCCAAAGGAAAAGAAGGATGCGATTCTTGCAGAAGGAAACCAGATTTACGCGGACATGATCGCCGCCATGCCCAAGGGCGCATCCAGCGCGGAGGTTCAGGCGATTGTCGAGCGCTGGCGCAGTCACATGGATTATTTCTGGACGCCGAATCTCGATCAACTGCTTGGGCTTGCCAATATGTACAACGACGATCCGAAGTTCAAAGCCAACTTCGACAACATGCACCCAAAACTTGCCGGGTTCATGCGTGAGGCAGTAACAATCTACGTGGAAAGTAAGAAGTAAAAAGTGAGAAAAAAACCAGTGACGAGAGGCACTGGTTTTTTTCTTCTAGCTGCTGGCGCCGCTGTATTGTTTGAGTCCCAACTTCCAAACTTTTGTGGCGACCCAAAAACTCGCGGCGCTGACCCCGATAAATAAAAGAATCTGATTTGGACTCAATTCACCGCGCAAGGCTTGCAAGGGGATTGTGGTTGCCACGGCGATGGGAATGATGAATGTCACGATCACCCTCAGCCAGACAGGATACACCGTCGAGGGATATCTGCCTGCGTCGAGCAAAGCCTGCAAGATCGTGACGTTGTTGTCAAATTTGGTGAACCAGAAGGTCATCGCGATCAACACGATCCACAGGCTGTAGATGATCATTCCGCCTGAAGTGGCGAGCAGGATAAAGGTCAGGAAGCTGAACGGGGTAACGATGTTTCCGGCCATGTTGATGCCGACAAAGATCAAAATGATTGCCAGAACCAAATCCCAGATCCGCCAGATGGTGATGCGCGAGAAGGTGACCAGAAACAGGCTGTTGACCGGTTGCAGGATGGTGTAGTCCATCGAGCCATCGCGGATGCTTTGATTGAATTTTTCGGTGTTGGGCCAAATGAGCGCGATCATCAACGTGTTGACGAGGCGGAAGACTCCCAGCAGGGCAATCAACTCGCCGAGTCCCCAGCCGCCGAGGGTGGTGGTGTTGCTGAAGATAATGTTCAAACTGAGCAATTCCCAGCCGAGCCACATCAAATTCAACAAGATGTTGACCACCGTATCGGCGCGATAGGCCAGCGACATTTGAATGTTGACTTTGAGGAACGAAGAGAGTAATTTCAAAGTTTGCATATTTATGCTCCCACCGCTGAATAACGCTTCACGCCATTGCGCCATACCCAGTTGAACATCAGCGCAGACACGGCCAGCCAGATCAATGCCATCACATAACCCTGAACGATCTGCTGCGTGGATAGGTTTCCCTGTATTAATTGAATGGGATAGTAGATGAGAAGTTGAAAGGGCAGGTATTGGGCAATATCCTGAATGACCTTCGGCATTAGCGGCAGAGGTACGAACTGGCCGGAGAAAAGCAGGATCAGCGCAAAATAAAATTCATGAACGGAATAGATGCGTGTTGTCCAAAAGGCAAGGGATGTGATGGCGGCTGAAAGCAAAAATCCCATGAAGAATGCCATCAGCATGGCGGGAAGGGCAAGCAATACGCCGGTGACGGTTACGCTGCTGAAATCAGGCTTGAATAGAAAATATAAAATGATCCAGATCGGAGTCAGCCCCATGATGGTCAGGGCTTTGAAGGCAATATTGTTGACCAGCGCATTCGTCAGCATCGGGTGGATCGGGCGAATCAATTCGCCTGAAAGGCTGCCGTCTTGAATTTTGTATCCAAACTTGTGGATGACGATATTGCTGGTGAACTGGTCACAGATCAACAGCAGCATGTAGTAGGTGATGAAATCGTTGGCGGTGAATCCGTTCACGTCGCCTTTTTGGTTGGCGATGCTTGTCCACACGGCGAGATAAATAATGGGAGAAACCAGCCAGTAAAGTAAATACATCAACAGGTTGGCGCGGTATTGCCATTGCTCCGCCCAATTCACCTGCCAGAGTCGTTTGATGATAAGAAACATAAGAACTCCTGTTGTATGTCGTTGCGAGGAGCGCACTTTGCGACGAAGCAACCTTCCAATTGATTGGAGATTGCTTCGGGCGGAAGACCGCCGCCCTCGCAATGACATGGATTACTGATTAAACGCCTGCTCGATCACATCCTCGATGGGCGGATCGGTGATGGTGATGTCGTGGATCGGCAGATCAGCCAACAGCCTGGATGTGATGCGGGTTACATCCTCCGCTTTGACCTGGATGTAACGTTTATCCGTATCCTCTTCGTTTTGAACCTGTGTGCCGTATCCGCTCAAGTCGTGAGAGTCAGCGTCGGCCAGCATGACCCCGATCAACTTGAACGGCGCGATCTTGTGCGAAAGGTCGGTGATGCCGCCATCATATTTGAGCTGACCTTGATGGATGATAATGATGCGTTCGCATAGCGCGGTTACATCTGCCATGTAATGACTGGTAAGCAGAATGGTCGCGCCAGTGCGCCGGTTGTACTCGCGCAAAAACTCACGGATGCGTACTTGTCCCGTGATGTCCAACCCGATAGTGGGCTCATCCAAAAACAAAACTTTGGGACGGTGAAGCAGTCCGGCGGCGATCTCGCATTTCATGCGTTCGCCCAGCGAAAGATTCCGCACGGGCTTTTTCATCAGCGGGTCGAGTTCGAGCAGTTCATCCAATTCTTTGAAGGTCTTTTTGTATTCATCATCCGGGATGCGATAAATCGCCTGGTTGAGTAAAAACGAATCCGCGGCGGGGATATCCCATGAAAGGCGGTTGCGCTGCCCCATGACAAGGGTCATCGAGCGCAGGTATTCGGGCTTGAGTTCCCAGGGAGTGAATCCCAGCACGTTGGCTTTTCCGCCTGTGGGATGCAGCAGCCCCGAAAGCATTTTGAGCGTGGTGGTTTTGCCCGCGCCATTTGGTCCGAGGAAGCCAACGACCTCGCCCTGTGCAATGCTAAAGTTGACTGTTTGCACAGCCTTTACATCCTTGTACTTTCGTTTGAAAAAACTACGAACTGCCGCGCTGAACCCCGCTTCGCGTTCAGGCACCTGATAGGTTTTGCTTAGTTGTTCAACGATAATGGTATTTGAGGACATACAATCTCTCCTGAAAAGGGAAAAATTGTATCATTGATAGAACAAAAGTGCTAGATAGATTCCGGGCTTGAATGTATGGAACTTATTTTGCCGACCAGCGTCGAATATAATAAATCTAAAATTTTGGAGATGAAAATGAAAAAACCGCTTTTATTATGGATCGCTTTGCTTGTTGTCATTGGGGCAATGCTGTCCGCTTGTGTTGGGCCGGAATCTGTTTCGTTGGCTGGGACATGGAAGCTGATCTCGTACGGTTCGTCAATCAACCCGACGCCTGCCGAACCAAATGTCGAGGCGTCTTTGACCTTTGGAACAAATGGAGAACTAAACGGCAATATGGGTTGCAATGGCTTCGGCGGTGATTATAAAGTTGATGGCGGCAGCATAACTTTCGGTCCCATTGCTTCAACACTGATGGCTTGCGCCGACCCGGTCATGCAGCAGGAAAGCGCGGCGTTCAATGTGCTTGCCAATACTGCCGCCTTCAAACTTGAAGGCAACCTGCTGACCATTACGTCTGCTGATGGAAACTCTGTAATGGTTCTTGAACGCAAGTAGCTTGTTTGCGTAATTTCGATTCCAGAAGTTCTACTTCTGGGGCATTGTTGGGTATCCGCAAGTGTAACTTGCAGGCAGTTCATAGAAAGAGTCAGTGATGAATGCATCATTAACCGTCTCTTTTCCAAAGCGTCCATTGATTTCGCCCTGCTCGTTTGGATTGATATAGCGCCTCGTCCGCATGGCGCATGAGGGTATCCAGGTCGTATGTTTCTTCGTCCAATTCTGCGACGCCGATACTGATCGTTACATGGATTGATTCTTTTTTCGTATCAAAAGGCTTGTCTCCTGTTGCGTGCCGGAGCCTTTTTGCAATCTCTTCAGCTTCATTTGATGGCGTGCGCGGCAGGAGAATTACAAATTCTTCGCCGCCATAACGGGCCAGAATATCCGTGGGGCGCAGGTTTTGACTTAAGCGGCTAGCCAGTTGGCGCAGGACTGCATCCCCTACGGCGTGCCCGTGTTTATCATTGACCTGTTTGAAGTGATCTATATCCAGCATGAGAACGGCAAGCGCATTGGGCAGTTGTGCGCGGTTGAATATCTGTTCGGCTTGTATGTAGAAATACCTGCGGTTGGCAATCTCGGTCAACGGATCTGTGACGGAAAGTTTGACCAGTTCCTCTTCGATTAACTTTCTTTCGGTGATGTCACGTAGGGCGGCGATGTGAACGGATTGCCCCTCCCAGGTGATGAAACGGGCTGTGATTTCCACTGGGAAGATGGTTCCATCCTTTTTACGGTGATAACGCAAAGGGATAACGAGTGTTTGTTCGCTGGGTATGAGAGTGTTTGTGTCCTTTTGTGTGAATTCAGGTTCCGCTGAAAGGTCGGTATTTTTGAGCGACAGTAATTCTTCATGGGTGTACCCATATAAGAAGGCGGCTGCTTTATTTACTTTAAGGATCTGGCCATCTTTATTTCGAATAATAAAAATGGCGTCAGATTCAAGGTCAAATAGCAGGCGGTATTGCTTTTCACTTTCGCGCAGGTTTTGTTCCGCCAATACGCGGGCGGTGATGTCTTCTTTAATGGCGGCGTAATGTGTCAGGTTTCCGTCTGCATCCAAAATGGGGGTTATGACGGTGTTTTCCCAGAATGTCTGCCCATTCTTCTTCTTGTTGATCAATTCGCCGCGCCATGATCTCCCTGCCGTAAGCTCTTCCCACATTTCCTGATAAATTTCTGTCCGGGTCAAGTCTGATTTTAGAATGCGTGGATTTTTTCCTTTGACTTCTTCGAATGTATAGCCTGTGGATGCGGTGAAGGCCGGGTTGACGTATTCAATGTTGGCGAGAATGTCTGTGATGACGATGACGCTGGGGCTTTGCTCCACCGCAACCGACAGCTTGCGTAACTGCTCATTAACAGCAATCAGGTCCGAGGTCCGCTCTGAGACGCGGGTCTCCAATTCCCTGACCAGGTTATTTAATTCCGCGCTTAAGTGGTTGAAGGAATTTGTCAAATATCCGATCTCGTCATTGAATTGAACGGGGATGGAGATATCCAGATTGCCTTGATTCATGGTTTCGACCCCCGCCACAAGTAAATTGAGCGGACGTGCGAGGCTGTAACGGATGACGAGCGGCACACCCAGCAATAATATAAAACCACTTATGAATATTGTGATGGCAAGCGGAAATAGAAAATGATGCAGGTGTTGGCGGAAGGAGAAGTATTCATTCTGAATGATTCCCTGTGGACCGCTTTCAAGCGGCAGGTTCAGGAAGTTTGTTTGCTCCTCAGGCACCTGCGCTGGTTTTATGCCGATAGCCCAGACTGTGCTTTCAGGGCGGTCATTGGGGTAATAATTTAATTGAGGCAGACCGTTATACGTGATGCTGAATTCGCCGTTGGAATTAAGGACGACTTGAAAAGTGTAAGTTTCATTGGGGTGATGAAAGGCGTGGACATGGTCGTATGTGATGACAAGCTGGTCGTTTTCCCTGCGCAGGTAAACTTTTCCATCCGGATAATTTTCGGGATCCAGGTCCAGCAATAATGGAAAGATGGCGGGGGATCGGGTAAAGTTAGCCTGGAACTCCTTGTGGTCAATGTCTGTCCCAATCCCCAATGCGCCGTCATTGCTGATGTAGATGTCTTGATATTGCCGGTCGAAGAATGGGAAATCAAAATTTATTTTTTCTGTGGGATTAACATGTGAGTCTGTCAGTGGTAACACTTCTCCCAGGTTGACCTGAAAGACAAAGGGAATTTCTGTTACGGCATATCCTCCGCGGTTGTTGGGCGAAAAAAGAATGCTGCGATGATCTATAATGGCCGGAGAGAAGTTTGCCGCATGGACGGGGGTAATGGCCCACGCGACGGTTCCAAAAACAGCCAGGCTGATGGTGAGCATGGCTCCTGAGAATTTTGCCGAAAAGGTGGTTGATTCAGGTTGTGAAGAGAGAAAATTGAGACCGAAGAAGAATAATGTAAATAAAATCCCCACCGACATACTGACGTGATAGACCGAAGTGGAAACATAATAAAACGAACGCAGAATATTGAGACTGGCCAGAAATAACGGAATGATAAAAATGAGCGCAAACCGGCGGCTGGCAGGGTTGTGCCAGTTTTGGAATGTGCTGCGAGCAAAGGCAAAAACCACCCAAAGGAATCCACTCATGGGGGCGTAATCCAGATAGTCTGGGCGGTATTCAACCTGTCCATGGTCAAGCAGCGAAAAACGCCAGATGGCTATGCCCGCTTCCAATAAAGTGTATGCGCCGGTTAGGGCAAGCGCGAACCATCTTTCATATTTTTGTTTCGGATTTGGAACGGGGAAGTGATATGCAAACTGCAGAAGCTGAATCAGGATAACGCCAAGAATTGTGTTTTCCAGATAAATAGCTTGTAATTGTTGGTTTGGCAGAAGCGAAGCATCAAAAAACAAAAGCGCCGAAAAAATGGTCACGCTGGCAAAAAAGCCGATCAGCAAATTTACCAGTATTGATGCCTGTTGGCGTTTCCATACAAAACTTCGCATGATCAGGTGCGCAGTAATCAACACAGCCAAAAGGAATTGATTCAAATAGCTGATCGAAGCGGGAGTTAAATATATAAACGGCATTTTTAAATTTATTATAGCCCCAAATATATACAATAAAATCCGCGACCTGCTTGCAAAAAACTACATAAACTCAGAAATGCGATACCAAATATCCACATTGACATGGATCATCTTGCTGTGTTGCACATCCATGCCGAGGTTTGGCTCCGCGAGCATTCCCGCACTGCGTGTCTTTGCCGCCGTCTGTGGGTAGAATGACTGCATAGGCGACTCCTGATCCACCGTGTTTTCAATGAAATCATAAACACCCAATAACTTAACCCCCAAACTTGCCGCCACTTTTTCCGCTTTGGATTTGGCTTTTGTCAGCGCGGCGTCCAACCCGCGTTCGCGGGCTTCTTCATCGGGATATTTCCAATCAATGCGTTCAAGTGTGGAATTTTTCTGGGATGTGATGATGTCGAGCAGTTCCGCGATTTGACCAAGCGCCTCGCATCTGATTCTCAGCCGATAACTGGCACTCGACGATTTGAGCAGTGCGCCGCTGGAAGTTTCCACCCGCACGCCCTGCAAATGGATATTTTCCGCAGGGATGCCGAAGCGCGTCAACTCGTCCACAAGCTGGCTTACTTCCTTTGCCTTCTTCATCGCCTCGTCCCCGCTGATGATCGATGACCCGCGCACGGTCACGAATAAATCTGCATGAGTTGCAGAAATCTCCTCGCGGTATGAAGTTGAGATTTTGATCGTATCAGGTTTTGAATTCATTTCGCAAACTCCACTTATTACTTTTTACTCTTCACCTTACTCATTGCATACTCCGCCAGAGCGGTAATCGTCAGCGACGGATTTACGCCGGGGTTGGCGGGCATGATCGAGCCGTCTATCACATACAAGCCTTCGTAATTGTGCAGGGCGAAGTTTTCATCCACCACGCCTTCATCGGCATTCTTTCCCATCGGTGCGCCGCCGAGGATATGTGCGGTGGTGGGCAGCCCCAAAAGATTTTCGCCAATTGATCCAAGCGCCACCCCATTCGTACGTTTTGCAAACTCGCGAGTCAATTCGTGTGAGCCTTTCACCTGCGCGCCGATCTCGTAGCCGGGTTCTTCATCTGCCACCATGCCGGTGCGAAATAATGTAAAAAAACTTCGCCCGATGCGGAATCGCATTCGATTGTCTGCGTGCTGCATCACCAGCAGGATGGTCACGTTGTGCGCCCAACCCGGCAGCACCAGCGCCTTCAAAAAATCGATTGGATGCGTGAGCGACCACCAGAAAAATTTCAAGAGACGCACCGGCACGCTTACGTCGGTATCGATCAGCGGCGCGGCCAGGAAGCGCATCAATGATGAGCCGTCAGGGTAACGCACTGGCTCGACGCGCGTGATCTCATCATGGTTATAGATGGATGAAATGGATA
>DYDH01000202.1:0-4038 GCA_020717985.1 Herpetosiphon sp.
AACGGGCGCGTGGAGCATGGGCTGGATTTCATCGCACTCGGGAAACTTTATGAAGACCTCAACCACTGGGATGAGGCCGCCCGTCTCTTCGAGCGTGGACTCGAGTCAGGGTTGGACGAATCAGATTTCGGCGTGGCTGTGAGGCGTTTGTCCATCCTCCAGAAAAAGCGCGGCGATGTGGATCAGGCTCTGAGGCTGTGGGAGCAGGCGGCGGAGAAGGGTCACATTTATGCCCACATCGAACTGGCGAAATATTACGAGCATAAAAAACGCGATGTGCAGGCTTCGCTCGAATGGGCAAAATCTGCGCGAGAGGAAGCCGCGCGCGCCGACCTGCCCGAATACATCCGCAGGCATTGGCTCGATGAGATAGACCATCGGCTGGCGCGGCTGGGGCGCAAAGCGGGTTTATAATTTGAGAACCGTTTTTCAATAGGAGCGCTTCATGGAAATCACAACTTCGCAAGAGCAAGGACGTGTTACTGTTTCAGTCATCCACATCAGCGGACATCTCGACAGCCAGACCTATCAGGGACTGATCGCAAAAGCGAGGGAAGTTGTGGAGGGCGGCACAACCAATATTTTGCTGGACCTCAGCGACCTTGTTTATATTTCCAGCGCGGGACTTGTTTCCCTGCACACCATTGCGTTGATGACGCGGGGCGAGTCCCTGCCCAACGTCGAACAGGGATGGTCGTCGCTCAAGTCAATGGACAGCACGCGCGATGGCGGTTTGCAGAAGCATTTGAAACTGCTCAATCCGCGCCCCGAGGTTACAAGTGTTTTGGATATGGTGGGCTTCTCTGCGTTCTTTGAAATATTCACAGACAGGCAAAAAGCAATTGACTCCTTTTAGTTGAAGTTGATTAACAGCAATGCGGTGGTGAACTGCGTCGCTGTTAATTTTTTATTGTTAGGACCTACGCAAAACCTCAAAAAGCATCCGCCAATCTTCGCCAATCCGCGCGAATTTAAGAACGATTAGCGAAAATTCGCGCAGATTAGCGGATGAAAGGTCATTCTGCGTAAGACCTGTTGGATTTACTTTATTGGTTGGAGGCTCTATGAAACGTAATATCGGTAATATCAGCATCCTTGTTCTTGTCCTTTTGAACATCGTCGTTTGGCTTGTGTTCCCTCCCGTGAACGACGGACGCGAGAATTTTGTGCGTCAATACGCAGGGGAGATCATCGGCGCGAATAACATTATTTTGATGGCGTGTTCGCTGTTCCTCTCCACCCGCCCAAAATGGGCTGAAAAATACTTCGGCGGACTGGATAAAATGTACCTGACCCATCGGTACACCGGCACGGCGGCTTTCGTGTTGATCTTCGTCCATGTCTTGACCGTGCCCATCACCACCACAGGTTGGACGCTTGGAAATTATCTGGCGGTCATTGCCTTTGCGGGCATCGTTTCCATTGTGCTGGTCACGCTCGCGCCGCGCATCCCTTTCCTGAACCGCATCACCGGCGGCGATTATGATGACTGGAAAAAGCTCAAACGTTTTATCGGCATCTTTTTTATCCTTGCCTTTATCCACTCGCTGACTGTTCCACATCCGCTCCATGCGTTGATCGCGATCACATGGGTGCAGGTCTTTTTCATTATTGGCGCGCTTTCATATTTCTACACCGAACTGTTTGGTGGATTTTTTAAGAAAACTCTGCCTTACACTGTTGAGTCTGTTCGGTACCCCAACAATTCAAGCACCGAAATTATTTTGCGCGCAAAGAAGCAGCCGATCCAGAAACAGCGTGCCGGACAATTTCTGTTCGTGCGTTTTCCGGGCGACAAGACGCTGAACGAGTCACATCCATTCACCATTTCCAGCGCGCCGCGTGAGGATGTGCTGCGGGTCACGGTCAAGGCTTGCGGTGACTTTACCCGTCACCTGTTCGGCAATCTACAAGCCGGCATGGATGCGGTTGTCGAAGGCGCGTACGGCATGTTCGACTATAAGACCGGCGGACAGAAACAAATTTGGGTCGCGGGCGGAATCGGCGTGACGCCCTTCCTTTCCTTCATCCGCGATATGGACGGAAATCTGGCGCAAGACGTGGATTTTTACTACACGGTTCGTCACCGCGAAGAAGCCATTTTTGTGGATGAGATCGAAGCCGCGGCAAAAAAGAATCCGCGTTTGAAGGCATACATCCGCTTTTCATCCACAGACGGTTCGTTGACCGTGGATGAGATCGTAAAGAACGCCGGCGGAAATATCAGCGGGCATCATGTTTACATGTGCGGTCCGCTCCCGATGGTGCAGTCTTTTGAAAAGAAATTCCTCGAGGTTGGGGTTGCGGCTGGGAATATCCACTATGAGGAGTTCAATTTCAGGTAAAATGCTTTTATCCACTTAGCAGGAGAATGACATGCAAATTAATTTTTCCAAGCACGAAAGCCGGGTCCCTGTGACTGTCATGAAATTAACGGGCAATTTGGATGCATCGAACTATGCAGACGTCATCGCCAAAGCGCAGGGAATGTATGATGATGGCGCGCGTGACCTGCTGATTGACCTGAGCGAAGTGCCCTACGTCAGCAGCGCCGGGTTGATGTCTCTGCATTCTGTGGCGTTGGTCTTTGGAGGATTTGCCGTAAATTCAAAGGAATCCGGACGCCCCGCCTTTCGCTCGATCAATGCGCAGAATGAGAAAACCGTCCGCCAGCATGTGAAACTGCTCAACCCGCAATCTACCGTCGAGCAGGTGTTGGATGTCGTGGGATTGAAACAATTCCTGGATATCCACACCGACCTTGAAACTGCGATTCAGTCGTTTTAGTAGGTCACGTTTGTAACGTGACATTCCTTATCGGCGGGCAGTCACGCTGCAAGCGTGACCTACGACTTTTTTACCGTGAGGATTTAATACTTTTCCTCGCGGTTTATTTTGCCGAATGTGTAACTTTGCGTAAGTTTTTGCATCCAATAGGGTGTGGAAAATAAATGAATTTTGTGAGGATAAATGTCTCGAAGAAAAAGTAAAAACGCAAACACCCGCAGTGGACTTTCCGCTTATTTACGCAAACCTGCGGTGCAACTGGGGCTGCTTGCCCTGGTGGCTCTTGTTATTTACCTGATCGCGGCGGCCGGCGGCGGAAGCAGCGCCAGCGGACTGGCCCGCGAAGTCAGTGTGGACAAGGCTTATGAGATGTATCAAGCCGGCACCTTCGTTGTGGATGTCCGCACGCAGGAGGAATGGGACGAGTATCATGCGCCAAACGCCGTGCTCATTCCGCTTGACCAACTACCAAACCGTTTGAGCGAAGTGCCAAAGGACAGGGAAATTTTGGTCATCTGCCGCTCCGGGAATCGCAGCCAGGAAGGACGCGATATTCTCCTCTCGGCAGGCTACAACGCCACCAGCATGACCGGCGGATTAAAAGAATGGTATGCCAAAGGCTATCCCATCGAAGGCGCGCCCGCGCAATAAAGAAAATATACTTCCCCCAACAAACACGCCCGCAAAATTAATTTTGCGGGCGTGTTTGTTTTTCCACATGCCTGTGTAAAATATTTTCGGCCAAACTTATCAAGGGATCGCCTGCACATCTGTTCATGTGCGGCGCGTGACTCTTCTTTCGAACCTGTGTTTTGAAATCTGGCAAAACCTCCGTTAGGTTGTGAATATTCGCCCAATCAAAAAGTACCCAAACGGGTACTTGGGCTGTCAATCGTTTCAGGTATGATGACCGGTTAATTTTATTCGCGGCGAAAAGAAAACGATCTGGGGTGTCGCAAGTTGGCAAGGAGAGATTATGTATCGAGAACAACAGGATGACAAACTATTTCCGGGGCTTCCCCAAAAACAGGGACTGTATGATCCCCGCTTCGAACATGACGCATGTGGAATGGGCGTGGTCGTTAATATCAAAGGAAAAAAATCCAATGAGATTATCCGCCAGGCGTTGACCGTGTTGAAGAATCTGACCCATCGCGGCGCGCGCGGAGCAGAGCCAAACACCGGCGATGGCGCAGGAATTGTGATGCAGGTACCGCACGCTTTTCTTTCCCGAAAAGCCGAACGGCATAG
>DYDH01000202.1:4907-8242 GCA_020717985.1 Herpetosiphon sp.
ACGGACTGCGCCCCGCCCGTTATTACGTCACCACCGACGACCGGCTGCTGCTCGCCTCGGAAGTGGGCGTGCTGGATATCCCCCCCGAAGAGATCGCCTTCAAAGGTCGCCTCGCCCCGGGGCGCATGTTGCTGGTGGATACCCAACAGGGACGCATTATCCACGACGAAGAGATCAAATCCACCATGTCGGGCGAACACCCATACCGCGACTGGCTGAATAAATATCAGGTGCGACTCGAAGACCTGCCCGACCCGCGTCCTGAACACATTCCGCAAACCGACCTCCCGACGCTGGTTCAGCGCCAACAGGCATTCGGCTACACTGTGGAAGACTTGAATTTCATCCTGCTCACCATGGGACGCGACGGCGTTGAACCTGTCGGCTCGATGGGAAATGACGCAGCCTTGGCCGTGCTTTCGACAAAGCCGCGCCTGCTCTACGATTATTTCCGGCAGATCTTTGCCCAGGTCACCAACCCGCCGATCGACTCCATCCGCGAAGCGCTGGTCATCTCCACCGAGGTCATGGTCGGCGCGGAAAGCAACCTGCTCAAGCCCACCCCGCAGAGTTGTCACCAGATCCGCCTTGATTCGCCCATCCTGACCAACAAGGAACTCGCGCAGATTCGGAACGGAAAAATTGCAGGGTTCGTCACCACCACCCTGCCCATCCTTTTCCCAGCCGGCACCGATGGGCACGGACTTGAAGCCGCGCTCGAGGAAATTTGCCGTCTGGCAGATGCCGCCATCGCGCGCGGATTTAATTTGCTCGTCCTCTCAGACCGCGGCATGGATTCGACTCACGTGCCCATGCCCGCGCTTTTGGCCGTCTCCGGTTTGCATCACCATCTCATTCGTCAGGGAACCCGCACCCAGGTGGGTCTGCTTCTCGAAAGCGGCGAACCGCGCGAAGTGCATCACTTTGCCGCGCTGATTGGGTACGGCGCGACGGCCATCAATCCGTATCTTGCCTATGAATCATTGGAAGGATTGATCGACGACGGCACGCTCACGACCGTGGATATCGAACACGCGCTCAAAAATTATGCCAAGGCGGCGGTCAAGGGCGTGGTCAAATCGCTTTCCAAGATGGGCATCTCGGCCATCCAAAGTTATTGCGGAGCGCAGATCTTCGAGGCGCTCGGCATTCATCAGGCTGTGATTGATAAATATTTCACCCTCACGCCCTCGCGCATCGGCGGCATTAACATGGATGTGATCGCTGCCGAAGCTGAAATGCGCCATCACGATGGCTTCCCCGCGCGTGAGGTTAACGTCCACACCCTGCGTACCGGCGGCCAATACAAATGGCGCAAGGATGGCGAGCGACACACCTTCAACCCGCAGACCGTCCACTACCTGCAAACTGCCTGCCGTAACAATGATTATTCACTTTATAAAAAATACGCCAGCCTAATCAGCGAAGAAACAAAGGAACCGGCCACCCTGCGCGTCCTGCTCGATTTTAGGACCAGCGTCACCCCGATCCCGATTGAAGAAGTGGAGTCGGTCGAGTCGATTGTTCACCGCTTCAAGACCGGAGCCATGAGCTACGGTTCCATCAGTCAGGAAGCGCACGAAGCCATGGCCATCGCCATGAATCGCATCGGCGGAAAAAGCAACTCCGGCGAAGGCGGCGAAGACCCCGAACGTTTCAAACGCCTGCCCAACGGTGACTGGAAACGTAGCGCCATCAAACAGGTGGCCTCGGCGCGTTTCGGCGTCACCAGCGAATATCTGGTTAATGCCGAAGAGTTGCAGATCAAAATGGCGCAGGGAGCCAAACCCGGCGAAGGCGGACAACTGCCCGGGCGCAAGGTCTACCCGTGGATCGCGCGCGTGCGTCACTCGACTCCCGGCGTGGGACTGATCTCGCCGCCGCCGCATCACGATATTTATTCCATCGAAGATTTGGCTGAACTGATCTTCGATCTGAAGAACGCAAACCGCGAGGCACGGATCACCGTCAAACTGGTATCAGAAGTGGGCGTGGGGACCATCGCAGCAGGCGTCGCAAAAGGTCACGCCGATGTGGTGCTGATCAGCGGACATGATGGCGGCACCGGCGCATCGCCTGTCAGCAGTATTAAACATGCCGGCTTGCCCTGGGAGTTGGGACTGGCCGAAACGCATCAGACCCTGATGTTGAACGGCTTGCGCGACCGGATTGCCATCGAAGTGGATGGACAGTTGAAGACCGGGCGCGATGTGGTCATTGCCGCATTGCTTGGCGCCGAGGAATTTGGTTTCGCCACCGCGCCGCTGGTTGCCCTCGGTTGTGTGATGATGCGTGTCTGTCATCTCGATACCTGCCCCGAAGGCGTGGCAACCCAAAACCCCGAACTGCGCAAGAACTTCAAAGGCGACCCGCAGCACGTGATCAACTTTATGCATTTCATCGCGCAGGATATGCGCGAGCTGATGGCGAAACTCGGCTTCCGCACCGTGCAGGAAATGGTGGGACGTTCTGACTATCTCCGCACCCGAAAAAATATCGACCACTGGAAAGCGCGCAACCTCGACTTCTCCGAAATTCTGCATCACTTGGATGATGAAGCGGATAACGGCGTATTCTGCACGGTGAAACAGGATCATGGATTGGAATCCACGCTCGATCATCAGGTGTTGCTTGACCTGTGTAAACCCGCCATCGAGAACGGGGAATCTGTCGAAGCCACCCTGCCGATTCACAATATCAACCGTGTCACCGGCACCAGCGTGGGCAGTGAAGTCACCCGCAAACACGGCGCGAACGGACTTCCCGAAGATACCATCCGCCTGCACTTTCAGGGATCGGCCGGGCAGAGTTTTGGCGCGTTCATCCCCAAAGGTATGACCATGCTCCTCGAAGGCGATTCCAACGATTACATCGGCAAGGGACTTTCGGGCGGAAAGATCATCGTCTACCCGCCGAAGGAATCCACTTTTGCCGCAGAGAAAAACATCATCATCGGCAACGTGGCGTTTTACGGCGCGACAGGTGGCGAGGCTTATGTGCGCGGCGTGGCCGGCGAGCGGTTCTGCGTCCGCAACAGCGGCATGGATGCCGTTGTGGAAGGCGTGGGCGACCACGGCTGTGAATACATGACCGGTGGGCGCGTGGTGGTACTCGGCTCGTACGGGCGAAATTTTGCGGCGGGTATGTCTGGCGGCGTGGCTTATGTCTTCAACGAAAAAGGCAACTTCTCGCTTTACTGCAATCAGGAAATGGTCACCATTCAAAAGATTGAAGACCCGCAGGAAGCGGACGAAGTGCGCCAGTTGATCCAGCGTCACGCCGATAATACCCAAAGCGCGCTTGCCCAACGCATCCTCGCAAACTGGGAAACCTTC
>DYDH01000203.1 GCA_020717985.1 Herpetosiphon sp.
TTTGCTGCACAAAAGCGCTTAAGTTATGACCAATGCTCTTCACCCAATCTTTTCACCGCCGGTTCGATGATCCGGCACGGAGCACACCAGGGCGCCCAGAAGTCAAGTACCACTGGATGAGGGTTGCTTTTCAATCTTTCGAGCAGATCTTTTTCAATCATGAAACGCTCCTGTCTTCCAAAAATAAGAAGCCGGGGCGCCTGGATCGCGCCCCGGTCTGACTGCATTACGTTGTTGTATTATTTGCCGGCGCGGATCTTGGGGCCGCTCATCGGAGCGCCGAACAGCGGGGCGAAGACGCAGAAGTCGAACAGCCCGGCCACCAGCGGCACGAGGCCGACCACAGCAAGGATGATCCCGCCGGTGCCTTTGAGGACCAGCAGTCCCAGAGCGACGAGGGCAATGCCTGCCACAATACGGGTGATGCGGCCAGCGGGGGAAGCCATAAATTTTACGAATGGGTTCATTTTAAATCTCCTGTTTGTTTGCATGATTAATATATTGTTTGATTGATAGTTTGATTATAGGCACTTCTGCTAGTACTGTCTGTGACTTTGTCACACAACTGCAGGGCTCTGCGCGACCTCTGTCAATTCACAACGGCGACCTTGTCGAGAAAAAGGTTCACAATCTCCTTCAATTTCGCCTCGGGTAACACGCCGACCTGTTTGTGCACAAGCTCTCCATTGGCGATGAACAACATCGTCGGGATCCCCTGAACACCATATTGCATCGCCCAGCGGCTGTTCTCGTCCGTGTTGACCTTCGCCACGATCAGCTTTCCATCCTGCTCTTTAGCAATCTTGTCCAGTATTGGCGCCACCATCCGGCAGGGTCCGCACCACGGCGCCCAGAAATCCACAATTACCGGTACGGATGACTTCAAAACGACTTTCTCAAATGCCTCGTCTGTTACATGGATTGGTTCGTTCATGATCTTCTCTCCTGGTAACGATAATTTTTGGTCTCTTACGGTGTTTTGTCGAGCAATTGGATCATGTTCTGGATCATCTTCACGCGCTTGCTCTCCTTCGAAGGCTCGCCCGGTCCAGTACTTTCCTTGTCCATTTCCAGCAGGCAGTTGGTTGCATAATCCTGGAGGAAGATCCGGCTGGTCGATTGAACTGCCGAGTGAATGGCGGTCAGTTGCTGCATGATCTCCTGGCAGTCCCGCTCTTCGTCTAGCATGGTCTGTACCCCTCTCACCTGCCCCTCGATCCGTTTCAAACGGCGAATTAGATTTTCTTTGGTTTCCAGATTTTGAATTTTCATCCGTTTTCTTCTTTATTGAACCGGCACCCGGCCGGATACGCTTTACCCGCCTCAGGTAAAGCCTCTTGACGAACCGCAACTACTGCTGGACGAACTCGAAATCCCGACACTGGATGTTCCAAAAGAAACAACTGCGGAAATTTTCTTGCGGGTGTCTTTACTTTCGCATTTTGGACAGGCAGGAATTTGATCTGCGTCCGAAAATCGAACCATTTTTTCGAAAGGTTCACCGCACTCGTTGCATTCATACTCGTAAATAGGCATACACTTCTCACCTGGTTGCCAATAACATACTATACCCCAGTATAGCATATTATTGCTGGGTGTCAAGGATATGGTGATCGCCGAAAATATTCTGAATGAACTAAATCACCCCTCCTTGTGCTTGATTAAAACAAATAAAAGAACTGGGTAACTATCCCAGTTCTTGAAGTTCCGAAGCGCCTGAAAGTTTGATCTCCAATCCAGGTCGAGTTTATTTTGATATCGGTAAAGTGAAGGTAAAAGTGCTTCCGTACCCTTCTCCGTCACTTTCGGCCCAGATGTGCCCACCTTGCGCCTCGACCAGGTGGGGGGCGATGGTCAGACCAATTCCCGAGCCTCCGCCGGCCTGGCGGGAACGGGATTTGTCCACGCGGTAGAAACGGGTGAAGAGATGTGGAATGTGTTCGGCCGGGATTCCAATCCCGGTATCAATCACGGAAATATGAATTTCATCCTCATGGCGATTAGCCTAGTACATCTTGGCTTAAATAACTAGGCGGTAAGCGCCCTGCCTTGATAGGTCCATTTGAAAGGCTTGGCCATCGTGCGGTTGTAATACTCGATAAAAGCCAATACTTTGCGTTTCAGGTCATCGACAGATTTGAAATTGCCTCGTTTGATGACCTTGCGAACCAGGATGCTAAACCAGATCTCGATCTGATTCATCCAAGAAGCATGCTTGGGCGTGTAATGAAAAACGATGCGATGTGTTGGGTCACTCAGAAAAGCAGCCCGAGAAAGCTTGGATTTCAGAATGCCAGATTTGCCTTTCACGCCCAAGTCAATGTTGAGGTCCGATTCTTCGGCAACGTAGCGCACCAAAGATGCAGACAGGTGAATGTTGAGGTTGTCGCTGACAAAATGCCATTGCTTGGTGAGCGGGTCAGAATCTACCCGCCGTTTGATATGTTCGACAAAATCCTTTTCGGTACGGGTCTTGCTGGCGGTACAAGCTGCCAATTTGCCTTGGGCAACATCGAAATTGCAGGTGAAGGATAACGTGCCATGCCGAATGTATTCGAATTCGCGCCTCTCGACTTTGCCTGAACGCATTGGTAATCCCGGATGCTTGCGTTCCAAGGCCTGAACGCCTGTCATTTCGTCCAAACTTTCGGTCCGTTGGCCTTGTTTGGCCCTTTCAGGGGCCTGTTTGTAGACTTCGTTGATATCAGACACCTTGTTGTCGAAACCTTCTTCGTATTCAGGCGTCAACCAGTAGCGATACAAGTGCGGCTTTATATCAGCTTCTTTTAAAAAGCCTGGCCGCATGTCGAGGCGAGATGTTATCAACAATCTTACGTTTCTTCACTTCATCCGCAATTTCACGCGCGGTCCACTGTGTAATGGGCCGCTCTGAGTTTTCAGGTTTTTCGCAGGCCAAAGCTTCTATCTGGCAGCGCTGATCTGCGGTTATCCTGGCTGGCGCTCCTGGACGAGGTAAATCCTGTAAACGATCTTCCAGGCTCAAGTCATCCAGCGAAATGTCTTGCAACTTGACCCATCGATTGCGCCACAGCCTGACTGTGTCTAAAGTGACGGCGTATGCCGTAGCAATCGCTTTGTTCGTTTGTCCGTCTGCCGCATTCAGAACGATCCTGGCTCGTAACGCAATTTGCTGACCTACTTGATGCCGCTTGATCAATTTCTCTAAACCATTTCTTTCGGCATCCGACAACTTTACGATTTGTGCTTTCGGTATTGGCATAATTGGTATCTCTCCTTCAAGAGTTTGCCTTATCCTATACCACAATAGATTTATTTATGCCAACCTGTACTAGGCAAGGATGTCAACCAAGGTCCAGAATACATGCGCTCAAGTGTATATTGAGCAATTCGCTGTACGTGATAGGGATAGCCACCGGTGAGCTCATAGAGTCGGTCAATCGTTTCCGGTAAAAAAGTAACATCGGTACCACGGGTTGGAAACTCAATGGCTTGTTTAGTGCTGGGTTGATCGAGTGGACCAACAGATAAGACTGAAAGTTGTGCCCAGTACTCACTAGGGCAGCGCTTTTCAAGCTCTTCTCGGGTATAACGATCAGACAGTAAAAGCGCGCTGCGATTCTCCCGATTGTTCAAGAAGTCTCGAAAAGAAGCCAATATTGCGCCAGCGTTTTTTGATCTATCAAAAAGACAATGCACTTCGTCTAGCAATATGAGAATATAATCCTTATTGAGGCGATTGCAGACAGAAGCTACCGCCTTAACAAAGTCTGTCTCCTCCAGACCCTGACTAGACTGTACCATCCCCTCTCTAGAACCAGCTTCTAGCACAAGCTGCACAAGAAAATTCCATAAATTACTTGGCTCATGTTTGGACCATTCCTTCTCGAGATTGACGTAAACAGGCAGAACGTGGTCGGGAGTGCGTTTCTTAACGAAATACAGCAAGGATGTCTTCCCCATCTGGCGGGGAGCTTGCAGGAAGAAGGTTGCCTGACTGCGCTTTCCGCCCAGACTGCGAATGATAGTACTGATGAGATGTAAGCGGCCATACAATTCTTCTCCGGGAACATCGTCGGGCGTAAGCGCGCCTGTGGGATAGGTAGGCCAAATAGGATCGTTGGATCCAACAAGAACATTCACGGATGTATGAACGGTTGTTTGCCCTGATTGCTCATCCACACGCAAGAGCAACGGCAAATCTAGATAAGTGTCAGGCGTGAAACCGTCTTCGCGATAAACATTCCAGCGAACATACAAGATCTTTCCCGTTTTCAGGCTTCCCTCCCAAATCTTTCTCTCCGACATCGGATCTATCACGATGAGATGATCCATATCGCGGCGACTTATCAGTGTTAGCAGACAAGATCCTTCTCGCTCATCGTCTACTTTCGGCCAGATTTTCTCATCTTGGACATCAATATCCACAGGGATTTTCGACTCCTCACGTCCTTTTGTACGAATGAACCATGCAAGTAAAGTTTCAACCTCTACGTAAGCTTGATTGGGTAATTGCATCCGAGCCAGTACGCCTACGCGGTCACACAATTCTTCGATGTCAACATCTTCGTCCCGATCAATTTGATCGAGTAACTCATTTAGAACATTGGCGAGAACTGGTGCAAAAGGCTTGATCTTTTCGGCCATCTGCATTGCCTGATTCTTGTCTCTATCAATGTGTGACCGTAACTCGAGTGTTATCTCCCGCAGTTGGGCTTCTTTCTCTGGTGGAGTTGCCGCTGCAAGTTTTTCCTTTAACTGACACAGCCCTCTGTTCTCAGGCTCGATTCTCAATCCCTGCTCACAATATCGCAATGCAGCCCATGGCAGGCTAAAGGCTTCGGCCGTCTGAGCGAGTTCAAACCAATCGCGCACGAGTAATCCTTGGGCAAGTAGAGGCGCATTCTCCCTTAGCATCGTTTCTGTCTCGTCAAGCTCTCTGATTGCCCGTTCACGTTCATCTAGGGTGCTGTATGCTCGAACCAAGCACATGCGGGCAGTGAGTTCTACTCCTATGCTATGTTCGAGATCGCGGGATGGAGTACCGCGCGGGGCTGCAGTCTGGCGCTCACGACTTTTCGTCTCGATGACAGTGGTCATGTAATCTGCGGCCTTGTTTATTTCACCTGCGTTTATAAGACGTTCATATGCCGCGCGGACTTGGTGCATTGCTCGTATCTCTGCTGGTGGTTGAAGCCCACCCTCTTTCCGTTGAGCTAAGTCGCGCAATGTAGATTGCGCCCCTTCGATATCAGGGGTAGTTTGAATCAGTTTTGCCCATGCCAGGATAAGAATCAAATCATCGCTAGGGGAGTAGACAGACTGCCGTAACTCGTCGAGCGCAGAGGCCATATCCTGACGTGTTTCAACAGGAGCATCATCCGAAGAACACAGTGCAATAAGCAGGGCAGTCAATCTTCTATGGCCGATCGATATTTCCGCGCCCAACGATGCTCGAGGGCTCGCTAATCTCTCGAGAGTAGTAGACAAAAGGCGTCGGTGATGTTGAACGGTCTGAATGGCTTTGTTGATTTCACCAAGCCTTGAATAGGCCAACGAAAGGTTATATGCCAGTCGCCATGACCACTCTCTGAGCCGTCGATGGAGGCGCAGCGCGGCCCGGCCTCTTTCTTGCGCTCTCTTTGGTTCTGTTGCTTTTAGATAAGCCGCAGTGGCATTGATTGCGATACCGGCTTTAGGAGATTCTCGATAGAGCGTGGCAAAACAAGTGGCGGCTTCGCTGTATCGTTCTTCCCTATACTGGCGGGTTGCTGAAGTAAAAGCTTTCACAACCTCGTTATCCCACCCGCGATAAGGTTGCCTAACAAACTGAGGCTCAAGAACATCGCGACCAATTTCAGGGATTTGCTCTGCGTTGACGCGGGCTTCAGTCAATGCGCGAATTCCTCCCTCGATATCACCTTCCTCGATTCGAGCAAGAGCTGTGCGCGCCACAATGACACTGGGACTTTCTGTCGCGATTGAAGGCGCAGCGCGGATACCAGTTGCGCGCAAGGCTTCTTTTACGATTGCTTCGGTTGGTCTACCGCGGACAAAGGCAAGAGCACGTGCGGCAGCATCATCTGGTTTGCCATAGCCGGTTATTGAACGCGCGATTGCTGTTGCAAGCCAGAATGTGTATTCTTCCGCCAGAGAAGAACCCGTAGCTTCCTCCAGCAACTTGGCAACGTTATCAATGCTCTTGTCCTGCAGATAGGTATAGGCAAGGTTGTATCGCGAAATTGCATCTAGGTGTTGAATAGCTTGCGCCTGACGAAGCAGAGAACGTGCACGACTCAAATCCCCATTCAAGATACTGTGCGCGGCTGCATGTGCCTTCACTGTGTACAAATCCGGATATTGATCGGTAAGCGGCAACAGCATTTCGACAGCTTCAGCTGAAGTCGTCTTGTGAGCAGCAGAGAGAACATCTGCGACCTTTTCTCGCTCCCGTTGCGGAAGGCGCATGAGCTCTGGATACGTTGACTTGGGTATCTTTTTGGGTCGGATAATTCGACGCAATATCTCAGGACGACACTCATTAACCGACTTAGGTAAATTATGAATTAGAGAAGGTGGGATGGGTGTCACTGATTTTACAATTTGAGAAGGTTGACTCGTTTTGACCCAATCTGCACCTAATACCTTGAGCGCCTCCCTCAACTGTGGCTTGGTTCGGTACTCAGTTTCCGCGCATGCACTCAGTGCTTGCAAAGCATCATTCCAATTGCCCAAGCGAATCTGCGCACAAGCAAGATTCCAAAGCTCGGCACCTGTGGGCTGGGTACTTGATTGCTCAAGTTGCAAAAGAATATCGCGAGCAGTCTCATTTCTTCCAGCAAATAACAAGGCCGCAGCCGCAGCAGCATCTAGTAGTGGCACATTAGGTCGGTCGTCACGTAATTGATGTAATTCGCGGGCTGCTTGTTCGTTATTTCCTTCAGCTAGTATTTCCAGGGCGCGCGTGTAGCGTTCCATTTCATCAGGTGTCAGGTTGGCAGAGAGAGCCGGATTTCGCTGAGGGCGTTTTGGCTCCGCAATTTGTATCAATTGCCTTTGAACTTCAGGGGAAACGTCCAAAGCTACTTTGAGGGAGGGACCTTGTAAAATAGTACCGCGAATTATGGTAGCAAGATCCTCATGACCCACGCCCAACTGACTTCTAACAAGGTACGCGTTCTGTTGTGCTGCCTTTTGTAAATGAATTTGAGCAGCATCATTATCCTCTGTGAGAACATACAAGCAAGCAAGAACCAACTCGTTTTTGGCTAGGTTATACTTATTGCCTTTCAAATCCCGGGCAATCAAAACCTTCACTGCATTGAGCGCATCTTCTTTACGTTCAAGCCGATAATAAGCGATAACGAGATTCCACAGAGGAACACCGAAAAGATTTCCTGTTCCATACAATGGGGAAAGTAACTTCACTACACGGTCATTATCTCCCACCATAATTGCGCACGCCGCCGCGTTCAAAGCCATAAAACGCCTCAGTAAAGTTTGATTGGTATCAATAGTTGTTCCAAGGGAATCGAAGGTTTGAAGAGCTTCAGTGAATTTTCCAATTTTGTACAGCGAACTGGCGTTCTCGAATTGTTCGCGGATGCTAGCATCGGCATTGATTGCCGAGCCTATCTTTATCAGTGGTCCCGGTGTGAAGAGCCTCTGCAGAATCCCTTCTGCCTTGCTTATCAAAATGGAGTGAACACGATCCGCCTTTTTAGTTTTCATGGTTTCCTCCTCTACATGCAATCATTTTTTTCAAACGGTTATCTAATTGACGATTTCAAAGGCATTCGCTGATTGCCAATGTAAGAGAGTATTGTTCGCTCGGCGAGAAGCCCACCGATAAGGATTGATGTAGCAGAAAGGGAGAAAGACGAGTCTCCGATTTCACTGCGCCGCCATATCATCCTGAAAATATTATAGCACGCCGGTCAATCCCCCGCCCCGGGAATATGGTTTCCGGTGCGGGGGGTGTTTTAAGTGTCATTTCAAGGAGCCGAAGCGAAGTGGTCGCTCAGGATGATAACTTTGGTTCACAGCCCCAACACCTGCCTCGCGATCACCAGCCGCTGGATCTCATTCGTCCCTTCGCCGATGGCGCACAGGCGCTGGTCGCGGTACATGCGCTCGACCGCATACTCCCGCACGTACCCGTAGCCGCCGTGGACCTGGATGGCCTTGTAGCACACGCGCTCCGATACCTCGGTGCAGAATAGTTTGGCCATGGCAGCTTCCTG
>DYDH01000204.1 GCA_020717985.1 Herpetosiphon sp.
TAAAAAATTTTTGAACCACAGATACTGGCGCCGAACGCCGGTGCGGTGTAGGCACAGATAAAATGGATATACAAACTTTATCCGTACAGCCCGCCAGAATTCACAAAGTGGTCTCGTGAGTGGACTTCACTTCATCCTTTGATAAAAAATTCAAACGACCCATAATCTCTCCTTTATCATCAGTTGTCCGCTTATCTGTTTCACAATCCGCTTTCCTTATCCAACGCCTGCGCCAAAAATGCCACAACCTTCTCTTCCGAATCAATTACGTTTTCAACATCCAAAAACGAATGACCTTCATCTTTGTAGACCAACAACTCAACTTCCTTGCCCAACTCAACTAGTTTATCACGCGCATCCATTGACTCGGATGCCGGACAACGCGGATCATTCCCGCCGCAGATCAATTGCACAGGCGCGTTCACTTTATCCAAAAAGAAATACGGTGAGCGCGAAATCCACAACTCGCGGTTGTCTTCGGGGTCGCCCATGTTTTCGATATTCCAATGTTGCAAATCTTCCCGCGAATTTTTATGAGACTTGAGCCAATTCAAAAATGGCACAATTGCCGAACCCGCCGCCCATAATTCAGGATACATCGTCATGCAAGTCATCGTCAAATAACCGCCGTGACTTCTGCCTGTTACCGCAATTTTATTTGCAAGTCCATTCTCGGCTAGATATTTCGCGCCAGCCGCGCAGTCGTCGGCATCCACGCCGCCCATATTGTAGCGGCTCGCGTTCCGCCATTTTTTGCCGTAGCCCGTTGATCCACGATAATTGGGCGCAAGCACTGTCCATCCGCGCGAAACCATGTGGCTGATCATCGGCTGCCATAAATATTGATATAACCAATTCGGTCCGCCGTGAATATCAATCACCGCGCGCGTGCTATCCTTCGCGCGATACAAAAGCGCCGGTACTTGCGTTCCATCTTTGCTTTCATATCGAACTTCCTCAGGTTGAACAAACTTTGCATTACGCAACTCATTGGGTAATGAATTTGTCAGTTGCTCAATCGAATCATCTTCGAGATTTATTTTCCACAAGTCGCACGGATGACTTGTATCTTCATACAGAATTACAACGCCCTCAGATGTGAACTGCGGATGATGGTGGACGCCATCTCCAATCTTTTTCTCATGAATGACACCGCTTCCATCCCTAAACTGAAAACTGGTTTGCGCCCCCTCAGCATGTACCCAGCCGATTAATTGCCCGCTCCGCGACCATGCAGGCTGTGTATCATCGCCAACGGATTCGTTGACCCATGTAATTTCCTGAGTCTCAACATTGAACAATCCAATGTCGTGGCATTCTCCGTTTTCACCCGAGAATGCCACAAATTTTGAATCAGGCGACCACGCAGGATGTTGCGCGTTTAATAATTGATCGTTGATCTTTAATTGTGTGGTGGGAATTTTCGTCGGCTTGCCTTTGCCTGTCTTGCGCGGACGATTGACGGGCATTACATAAATGCTTCGGTCGCTCGCCGTTGACTCAGCCTCGATTGCAATCCACTGACCATCAGGTGACCACTTCGCATCCCAGCAGGGATGGAATACATTTTTTATCATTCGCCCTGGATCCGCATCAACGTCAACGGGGAGCAGGTGCAGGGCAAATTGACCATGTTTGTCAGACAGCACAGCCAGCATTTTTCCATCTGCTGACCATGTAATATTTGGCTGATGCGCGTAGGCAATTCGGGGCGTGAGATTGGTTGAAGTATTGCTCTCGAAATCATGTACGACGATTTGGTAAGACTCGCTCCCGTCCACATCCAGCGCAAAGGCAAGATATTTCCCGTCAGGCGAAAATACCGGCGCAAACTTTGCGCCTTTGATGTTTGATGTCATTGCGAGGAGGGCGCTCTCCCCGACGTGGCAATCTTCTGTTGCGGTGGAGGTTGCTTCGGGCGAAGTGCGCCCTCGCAAAGACATTTCGTAGAGTTCCCATTTTCTCGTTTTATTCCACGAAAATACCAACCTCTGCCCGTCGGGTGAGATGTCGAACTTTAATCCGCTATCTACATGCGGGACGCGCAAAAGTTGTGAGAGACTAAGCATTGTTTTGTTGTTCCTACTCTAATGAATGCAAACCCTGTTGCGACCGCTGTTTTTGGCGTTGTATAACGCATTATCTGCCTTTTTCAATATTTCCCTTAAGTTTATTTCCTCAGTATGATGATATATGGACATTCCGATACTGATAGTGGTGTGTAATGTTATATTTTCGTCTATTACGATGGGAGCATTTGCGATGCCGCTTCTTAGTTTTTCCGCCACGTTTTTTCCGCATTCCAAACCCAAACTGGGAAGTCCTATAAGAAATTCCTCTCCGCCAATTCTGCCTATGATGTCGCTTCCCCTTAGAGTTTTTTTCAAGAAATTGGCAAAATGTTTTATAACCATGTCGCCGACATCATGACCATACGTGTCGTTAATTATTTTGAAATGGTCAAGGTCAATGTACAGAATGACTAAGTCCGTTTGCGCTCTTTTTATTTGGCGGATGGCGTTTTCAAGCGCAAGCAGACATGATCCCCTATTATATAAATTTGTCATGGAATCATAGGCAGCCAGCTCGCGCATTTGCTTTTCCAATTCGTTTACCTTTAATAGATGCCCGATAAAAAACCATGAAAAAATTGGAGCCAGAATTAAGGGTGAAGCGAAGGACGATATTCTGCCAGGATCGGTCATATTGGTGTTTACCAACAAAAGGATGCACGACCTGATGATCTGGGTAAAAATAACAGATGCCAGGGTAATTAAAATTGTAGTCCCCAGCCTGCCGATTTTTTCAATTACTAGAATCACATCCGCTCCGGTAAGGATTTAATGATTTCAATGTGTAAATATTATCATTGATATTGTTAACTTGAGTTTAGGGTTCAAAAAACCTTTGCCGCGAATTTCGCTAATTGGCGCGAATTGTCAAAAAAATCAGCGAAAATTCGTGTAATTAGCGGCAAAAACATGATGAAACAAGAGAGGTAAACCAACTCTAAACTCAAACTGTTAATCTTGGCTTCAGATTTGATGAAATAATCCCGAAGGAGCGGCTTGGCTTTCATGCGCCGCCCCTTCGGGGTTAATTTGTCATGCTTGAAGTGTGACGTACGAATTACGCAGGTTCGTAATCTTCGATGACGGGCAGTGTCTCGACACCTGCCTGTTTGGAGAGATCAAGCACAAAGGCGTGGAGTCGACTCACTTGATCAGGATCAAGCTCAGGGCGGCGGTAGGATGCGAGCAATTCCTTCACGCGAATTTTTGCGCGCTCAAATGTGTCCAGTGATCCGCTTGCTTTCCAGCCGCGGATCGAGTCACGATCAATGATGGCGCTTGGCATGTGCTGTTCCTTTTGGAAAAGCTGCATGGTGATTTTCTGTTTGAGGAAGTCGCCGCCTTTGAAATTGACGCCTTCATAGAAACCTGTGGCAAGCGTTTCGGTGTGGATTTTCATCCCTTCCAGCATGCGCTGTGCCATTGCCACGCCTTCTGCGTCAATCACCAATTTTTCTGCGCTGTGGCAGAGGAGGAAATCCAACATGCCAGAACCTGAAATCATGTTGATGCCGCTCAACGCGCCGATCATGGCGGTGACGCCGCTCTCGATGCCTGCCTGCATATCCAGCCGCTTTGAATCAGTTGCGCCCATGTATGCGTGGGTGGGGATGCCCAGATATTTGCCGACTTGGGCGTAGGATGAATCAATCATTGCGGTTTCGACTGCGCCCATGGGGGTGCCGCCTTTGCGCATATCGAAGATGGCAGGCGCGCCGCCCCAAACGATGGGCGAGCCAGCGTGCGCCAGTTGATGAATGGTGATGCCCGAGATACATTCTGCCGCGTGTTGAGTAACCGCGCCGATTAATGTGACAGGAGCTGCCGCGCCCGCAAGAGGCATGGAGACGATCTCGGCGGGTACACCCATGCGTGCCAGCACCATCAAGTTGCCCGCCCCAAAACTTGACCAAATCAATGGAGGCGAGGGGCAGACATCAAAAACTGCGCGCGGCTTCTCGCGCAGTTTATCCGCGCCGCCAGACATTATGGCGAGCATGTCAATCATGAACTGCACGGTCTTGTTGCTGAACGCGCCTGTAACGATGGGTTTCTTTGAGTGAAGCAAAACAAGATACAGACGATACAGGTCGTGGATTTCCTTTGGCACATCGTGACAAACCACGGCTGTAGACTGCGCGGCGTACTGTGGGATTTGTTCCGCCACTTTCAACAAGCGGATCAGGTCGGCAGTTTCGGCAGTCTTTTGTTCAAGGGTGTCAGGGTCAAGCACGCTGATACCAGAAGAGCCTGGGTCAAATTGAACTGCATCGCCGCCGTATTCAACTGTGGGTCTTCCGTCGTAGTCAAAAAGCTGGAATGTTCGCGGGACAGTTTTCAGCGCGGCTTTGGCTATTTGCGCGGGGATTCGGACGACCTGTGTTTCTTCGTCCACCTGCGCGCCAGCATCGAATAAAAGTTTTCGTGCTTCTTCGTTTTGCACTTTGATGCCAGGCTTAAGCAACAGTTGATATGCCTCGTCAACAATGCGCTCGATCAAATCTTGAGTAAGAAGAGAGAGTCTTGGTTGCATGGGTCACCTTTTTGGGGAAGTAACAAGTAATAAGTGAGGAGTAGGAAGTAAAAAGCATGTCGCTCATTTCTCGCTACTTCTTACTTTTCAAATTCTCACTTTTTTTCAACTGACTTGATGATCTTCTCGAACTCCGCACTGATATTTGCATCCAACGGATCGGGCTGATGTTCCTTCAAGGTTTTGCGTGCTTTGGCAAGTGCCCAATCGCGCGCATCGTCTTTCTTTGTTTCCCATTCGGAGTAAGGACGGCGATCCATGAATTGCGGCATGAATAATTCGCGCATGTGTTTGCGGGTATGTTTTTGACCGAGGTAATGTCCGCCTGGACCGACTGCCGCGATGGTGTCGAGTGCAAGGGTTTCATCATTGACCACGATGCCTTCCATCATCTTGTGGACGATGGAGAAGATTTCGCAATCCATCATCATTTCGGCATAAGACCAAATGCGGCTGCCGTGCAGGAATCCGCACCCAAGCAGCATATCTGACATGACTACGCTTGCCATGAAACTGGAAAGTCCGCCTTCGAGACCTGCCTGCCAGTTCGGTTCTTTCGCGCCTGTGGCGAATGCGCCCATCGAAAGCGGGATGTTGTAAAAGTCCGCGAGGATGTTGGTTGCCGCGCCGAAGAGGAAGTCTTCGGGTCCGCCGCCTGTGTATGATCCATTGCGCAAGTCAGAGGCGGTCTGTGCGGCGGCGTAAAAGACGGGCGCGCCGGGATATGCAATTTGCAAAAGCGCTGTTGCGGCGATAACTTCTGCGTTGCCGACAGCTAAATCTCCAGCCAGAGTGATAGGACCAGTTGTGGCACAGGCTGCCATGGTCATAAAACCGGTGGGGATTCCAACTTCGGCGGCAAGTAATGCAGCATCCAAACTTCCGCCATCGTGACCGAGCGGGGGGGCGGTGCATTGCATCAGCGAAAGCACAGGTCTCTCACGGAGTTTATCTTTTCCGCCAACGATTGCCGCCGCCATTTCGATTGCCGCTTTGGCTTCTTCCACGTTGTAAACAGACTCGGTCTGCACGTGTTTGGTGGAATTCTCCCAAACGGCTTTCAGTTCATGTAATCCGCGTGATTCAACCGGTGTATCCTGTGCGGAGAGCGAAACCCAATGGAAGGCAACCTCTTCGGTTGCGTCTGCCACGCGCGCAATGTCACGCACATCCTGTAAGCATGATGTGCGCTTCTCGCCTGTGTTGATATCCAGGATTTCCACACCACAACCATCGGTGCCGAGGTTGACGTGGTTTCCGTCGAGTTGCAGATCCTGTTGCGGATCGCGCGCCGCGAGCTTATAGGCAGGCGGAGCTTTTTTGATCGCATCTTCGATGATCTGCGGTTTGACGCGCACGATCTTTTTTTCGTGATCCACAGTTGCGCCGTTGGCTTCCCAGATTTCCAGCGCCCGCTTGGACGGAAATCTCACGCCGACTTTTTCAATGATCTGCAAAGTGGCTTCGTGAATTTTCTTTACATCATCTTGCGTCAGCACTTCCAATTTTAATTTTGGGTTGCTGATCGTTTTAATATTCTTAGAAGACATAGACCCTCCCGAGGCTAATGTCTCTCTACTCTCTCTGAATTGTTGTTACTCTGGTGGTCGAGTAAGGCGAGTGTATTTCGTGCCTGCATCAAGACCACCATGTAACTTGAAATATTTTTATTTTCTTATTACTGATCTGCCTTGCCGACCAATTGCTTTGCGACTTTTACCGCACCGATCGCGTCTTCCGAGTACCCGTCGGCTTTGATCTTATCAACCCAGTCTTTTGTGATCGGCGCGCCGCCGACCATCACTTTAATGCGCGGGCGCAAGCCTTCCTTATCCAGCTCTTCGATCACTTCGCGCTGGCGGACCATGGTGGTGGTCAACAATGCGCTCATGCCGATCAGGTTTGCGTTCACTTCGAGCGCCTTGCCGATGATCTTGTCTGCGGGTTGGTCAACACCGAGGTCTATGACTTCAAATCCCGAAGCGCTTAACATGGTTCCGACGAGCGTCTTCCCGATCTCATGAATATCGCCTTCCACGGTGGCGAGGACAACACGTCCCAGCATCTCGCGGGATTCGCCAAGTTTCAACAGTTCAGGCTCCAGCACAGCGATGGCAGCTTTCATCGCTTCACCCGCCATAACCAGTTCGGGCAGGAATGCTTCGCCTTTTCCAAACTGATCGCCGATGTAGGTCACGCCGACTACAAATCCATTTGTGATCGCATCCAACGGATGCATCTTCAATTCGACGGCTTTCTTCGCAAGTTCAGTGGAGATATCTGAATCCCCATCAATAATGCTTTGCGCCATCTCTTTATACAGTTCTTCTGACATACTGCCTCCTATTTTGATTTTTGGTTCATGAATATTGCCAATTTTTCTTTTTCTCTTAATAATTCCGCTGGGATGTCAAGATATTCTTCCAGCCATTTTCCAGAATCCAATACATGCTCAATGGATTTTTGCACGGCTTTTTCAGCGTCACCTTTTATAAGCGCATCCATGATCGCTGCGTGTTCCTCGTAGGTTTGGGTTACACTGCCTGCAAGCAACTCAGGATTGCGAAAGACTGCTTCATATAACAGCCAGTCGGGGAATGCGTTTGTTACAACAGCGTACAACTTGGTCAGTAGATTGTTGCCTGATGCCTCGGCAATTAATGAGTGGAATTCACGGCTTAGCTGTCGTTCCTGGGGCATTTCACTTAGCTTGACACGCTTCTTCATCTCAGCCAATATTTTTTCAAGACCTGAAATTTGCTCGGGGGTAATATGCAGCGCGGCCTCGCGGGCAGTGAGCGCTTCGAGGATCAATCTCAAGCCGTAAGCGTCTGCTATATCCTTTGCGGACATTTCGCGCACTCGCACCCCGCGGTAAGGCACGCGTTCTGCAAGACCTGTGGAAACCAGAAGGTCAAGCGCCTCGCGCACTGGGGTCATGCTCACGCCCATTTGAGAGGCAATGTCTTCCTGACGCAACCAGTCACCAGGTCCGTATTTGCCCGCAATGATCTGACGATGGAGCGCATCGTAAATTTCTTCTTTTAGTGGTTTGTGTGTGAGTTCTTTTTCCAGATTCACTGCCATGATTATATATTATATATAATCCGCATGGATTTTGGAAGTTATTTTCATCACGAGAATTGTAATGAGTTAGGTGTTATGTCACACCTGCGCTTGCGTGGTGGTGCAAGTGTTGCGAGGGTGCTTTTGTCCTTAGCCCGAAGCAATCTTCAACATGGTACGGAGATTGCTTCTTCATCAAAAAATTCCTTTCGGTTATACTCGGCATATTGGAGTATTCATGTCTGAAATTGACCTCACCCCATTGAAAACAGCAATCGAATCTTATGCCTCTTTAGGACGTTCGGGGTTATTGCCTGCGCTTCATGCCGCGCAAAAGATCTACGGTTGGCTTCCGCAGGAGGTTGCCGCCGAAGTTGCAAAGGCTTTACATGTGCCGCTTGCGGACGTGCATGGTGTGATCGAATTTTATTCCCTCTTTTATAACGAACCTGTAGGCAGGCGCATCATTCGTGTCTGTACCGACCAAGCCTGCGCGCTTAAGGGCGGTGATGATCTGTTTAATCAGCTTTGCCATCAGTATGATGTGGAGCCGGATCACATGACCCGTGACCTGTCTCTAACCATTGAGCAGAGTCCATGCCTCGGGCTTTGCGAACAAGCCC
>DYDH01000533.1 GCA_020717985.1 Herpetosiphon sp.
ACTGGCTGGGATATACATCGTTAATCAATCACACTTGCAAAAAATAGAAGAAACGCCAAACGCCTAATCTGTGGGGCTTGAAATTCGCTCCATGCGCAACTATACTATTGATATAAATTCCATATCGCCATCATAGAAAAAGAGGAAACCATGCAATTAGATGCCATTCTTGAAGTCGCAATTGGACTGGTGTTCGTCTGGCTCGTCATCAGCGTCGCCACCATGGAAGTTCAAAATCGTATCAGCGCCTTGTTAGGCTGGCGCGCAGAGCAATTGGAAAAATCCATATTAAGTATGCTCAAAGATGAGGCGCTTGTAAAGAAATTCTATGAGCATCCGCTGGTGATCGAACTGTCTCCGAAAGACAGCAACGGCAATCCCATCAAGGATAAAAACGGCGCAATCAGGCGACCTGGATATATTCCAAATGCTACATTCTCGGCAGTTGCATGTGAAGTCATTATGAATGCAGGCAAAGAGGGTGAAGATATCCCGCTGGACACAATGTCCATCAGCGAGATAAAAGCAAGCCTGAAAGCGCTCGCCGAGAAAAATCCAAACCTTGAGCGGGTCAATCATTATCTCCTGCCCAATATGGAAAAAGCTGCTGATAACATGGATGCCAAACTGGCGGAATATCGTAAAAACACAGAAGCCTGGTTCAACGATGTCATGTCACAAGCCAGCAACTGGTATAAACTCCGCGCACAATGGATGGCATTCTGGATCGGACTTGCGGTTGCAGTCTTTATCAATATAGACACCATTAACATTGCTCAAAAACTGTGGCAGGAACCAACAGCACGCGCCATAATCGTGGCACAAGCGCAGAATACAGCACAGAGTGACACGCCCACTGATACCATTTCATTTGCCACTGCCAAAAGTCTAAACTTCCCCGCTGGCTGGACAACCACATCATTGGATACAAAATCCTGCCGCATGATAGATATAATTGACTATGAATTCGTTATCCGCTCAGCAGGTGATTGTCTCTCGGTGACCAGCCTGCCGGCGCTAAATAATGGATGGGGAATTCTCGTAAAACTCTTCGGCTATCTGCTCAGCGCCGCCGCCGCCGCACAGGGCGCTCCGTTCTGGTTCGATATTTTGCGCAAACTGGTTGGCATCAAACCACAGCAGCCAGAAACAAAATAAATTAATTTTTGCAACCACTCAGCCGCCAAAATTTTCCTCAAAAAACAAACACTAAAGGTTTTTCCCGCATAGCAGAAATCCATTTTGCAAGAAAACCTTTAGGGTCTTGCCCTGAGTAGGCACAAAAAGTCAAAACAAAAACTCACCCTGAAATTTTCTTCACGGGTGAGTTTTTGTTTTGAACGCATGGATTCATGACACCCAGTTCAATCTTGAACTGGGTCTTGATTGCCAGTCGGCTTTTTGCCGAATTTCACCAGCAGATAAATCCCTCCC
>DYDH01000534.1 GCA_020717985.1 Herpetosiphon sp.
TTTTATGCGCCTGACGGCGAGCGAATTCCGCTGATTTACTATTACGCATGGCATTTTCTTGGTGCGCAAATCAAGTCTTTGAGCTGTGTGACTGCTTGGCCAGCTCAAGTGGCTTTGAGCTGGATGACCAGTTTTTCCATTGTGTTGTTTCTTGCTGCTTTGGCAGTACGTATATCGGGAAAAGTTGCTGCTGGATATGCGTTAATACTAATGGCGACACTTGGTAGGTTGGCAATTTTGGTGCCCCATTTTATGGGGCCTCGCTGGGATTATTTATTGTCGAGCTCCCTGGCTATTCTCGATAATTTATATGTGCAGTTGTCTTGGGCGCCTCAGCACATGTTTGCTGCGTTAAGCAGTGTGATGTTGCTGGTTTTGATTTCCCGCGCCCTGCTGGCACCACAATTACGTTGGTGCTATGCCACAGTTGCTGGTATGATTGCCGCTATAGGATTTGGGGCTTCGGTTTGGGTTGGTGGTGTGTTGCTGGTGTTGACGTTGCCTGCGATACTACTTGCACTATGGCGTTTACGTATCGATTATGCGCGTTGGTGGGCGCCGTTACTGTTGGCAATGGGAGTGTGTGTTGTTTTTGCTTTACCGGTGCTGAGTGCAGTTACCTCTGGGCCAGATATTTCGAGCGGGTTTCCCCTGGCGTTTAAGCTTTATCATGCTACCAATCTCTTTGAGCAGGAAACACTGCCGAGAACTATAGCACATGTTGCTTTGTTCTGGTTGCAAGTTTTACCCTTAAGTTTTGGTGTGGTTTATATCCTTGGGCTGTTTGCAGTGTTTTTTTACGCGCCGCAAGAGCAGGAAACGAAAATTTTCAGGCTTTTGAGTATGGCTGTGATCATTACTGGTTTACTGGCGGTGCAGTGGGTGCAAAGCGTTATTATGAACAACGATTTTGGTTGGCGTAGTGTCGCGGTACCGGGTATGTTGTTGCTCATCTGGGCTGCGGTCGCATTGATTGATATGTATCACAGCTTTGCTTGCTGGCATTGCAAGCTTTTTTTATTGCGTTGCCGCAGCGCCTTAGTTGCTTTGATATGGATGGGCATAGGTGTAGGACTCATGGTTACATTGGGAATAGTGGGATGGCCCCGGCCCCCGGGTAATTTGCTTACTCCTGAGCAATTGGCTTGGCATCAAGATCTGTACCATCAGCGCGAGGCTTGGTCTGCTGTCCGTGAGCATACATCTCCTGGAGATCTGGTTCAGAATAATTCTGATATTTATGCCACCGTGATTACTGCTTGGGCAGGGCCCGTTTCTGTTGCCCTGTTTGCTGATCGTCCGGTGGCCTACACAGATCCAGAAAGTGTTAATGTTTTCGCCCATCCATATACGAAGGAACAAAAAGACATGCAGAAAGCAGCGGTGCAAGCTTTGTTTGTGGCGCAGCCTGAACCAGATGCCCTGCTTTATGCCCGTGATACGCTGCGCATTAAGGCCTTA
>DYDH01000535.1 GCA_020717985.1 Herpetosiphon sp.
ATCCGGTTCACCGCCAGTTCTTTCCATTTCATTGAGTGACCACAGTTTTTCAGGATTAGCTTCCAGCTTTGCTTGTACTTTAGCCCATTCAAGACCTTCATGGCGGTTCATGTTATTCTCAAAACGAGCTTTCAATGTTCTGAGTAGGTCTTCACGTTGTTCTGGTGACAATTCTTTTTGGCTCATGTTCAGAACAAGTGATTTGGTAGAATAGGGACATGGACTTTCCAATAGTAGAACTGATGGATCGAGAGGCGTGTACCGCTTGGCTGACCAGACATTTTCACCCAAACGGATTGAAATGTCCGCATTGCCAAGCCAGCCTCGACCAGTCGATTTTATTTCGTCAGACGAAACGAAGCGGCTTGGATGTGCGTCGGTGTAAAGCTTGTCAAGGCATCTACAATCTCTACAGTAGAACAGCGTTTGAAGGCAGACGCTTTACTCCGGAACAAACCATTCTTTTCCTGCGCGAGGTAGTGCAAGGAAAACCAACGGCGAAGTTGTCGCGAGAATTGAGCATCAGTCGCACCACCGGGCTGACCGTCAGGCATTTGCTTCAAGCGAATGCCGAGCAGGAACAAGCGACCGAACCCTTGAGCGATCTGGAAGTCGAAACCGACGAAATGTTCCAGAACGCTGGGGAAAAAAGGAGACTGGCACGGCGATCCGCAGGATCCACCTCGAAAAAGGGCCAATAAACGACGTGGTCGAGGCACGTATGCGAATGATCGGCCACCGGTATGCGCAGTGATTGGGCGCGAAACGCGACAAGTGCGGATTCAAGTGATGCCAGATACAAAAGGCGATAGCTTGTGTCCATTTGTCGAGAACTTTACCAGACCGGAAGCGACGCTCTACACGGATGAATACGATAGTTACAATCGCTTACAACGCGTGCGCCACACAGTCTGTCATGGAAAGAATGAATATGCACGCGATGACGATGGAGATGGCATTCGGGAAGTCCATGTCAACTCGAACGAAGGCGGCTGGACAGGTTTGCGTAATCTCTTGCGACCTTATCGCGGAGTTCACAAGACTTATTTGTCTGGCTATGTCGCCATCCATGAAATGGCTGTCAACCATAAACGCATCTCGCCTAGTCTCATTGTAAAGTTAGTCCGTAATCACTTGTGTTGAACATGAGCCATCCCTGTTTGCTCTAATCTTTGGAAAATGATCCGGTACATCGGCGCGATCAGTTTTGGC
>DYDH01000536.1:0-1178 GCA_020717985.1 Herpetosiphon sp.
TGTCACCTTTTTGGAAACTCGCGGAGACTCTTCCTCGTGATGTGGATGAATGTCAAGTTTCTTTCGCCGCAACAAAGACTTCCGAAGTTTTGGAAACTTCGGAAGTCTGGAAACATTGACGACTGGCAACTGCTCGAACTGGAACGCACGCTGACCAAAGAACTTGGCGAAGGTGATTTGGAAGTGACGCCTGAAAACTTGAAGAAGGTTTTCGCCCACACCGCCGATAGTTTTCTCGGATTGGTGCGCCAGGTGCTGGATATGCAGTACCTGCCCGATTACAAGGATTTGGTCGCACGGCAGTTTGAGGGCTACACCATCAGTCATAAATTCAATGGCGACCAGATTCGTTTCCTTCGCGCAGTTCAATCTGTATTCCTGCAAAAACGTCATCTTGAAACGGCGGATTTGTATGATGCACCTGCTTTGGTCGGGTTTGGGCAAGACGCGGTGGAACGCTGGTTCACGGAAAATGAAGTAAAAGAAGTGGTTGATTTCGCGAACAGACTGGCGGTATAATTGTTTTACAGTTATCGTTCGATAAAGGAGATGTAAAAATGGAAGCCTTGACCACAATTTCCACCAAATACCAGATTATGATTCCGCGGGAAGTTCGGGAGCAATTCAACCTAAAACCTGGACAGAAGGTGATGTTCATCCCCTACAAGAACTCCATTCGACTTGTCATTGTCCCATCCATCAAAGACGCGCGGGGAATTTTCAAGGGAATGAATACCGATAATATTCGCGAAGAAGTTGACGAGGAGCGATAATGAACATCGTTGACTCATCGGGTTGGATCGAGTATTTCACCGAGGGTGGGAATGCGAATTTTTTCTCCCCGCCCATTCGCGACGTGGACAACCTGATCGTCCCAACGATTTGCATTTACGAAGTTTTCAAGCGCTTGCTGGCGGAACGCGACGAAGATTCCGCCTTGCTCGCGGTGGGACTCATGTCGCACGGGCGCGAAGTGGAGTTGGATCGCACTATCGCCATTGACGCGGCGCAAATTTCCCGAGAATTGAAACTTGCCATGGCAGACAGCATTATCCTTGCCACTGCCCGCGCCAACAACGCAACTCTTTGGACTCGGGACGCGCATTTCAAAGGCATGGATGGCGTGAAATATATCGAGAAGAAGGGATAAGACTTCCGATGCCTGGAAGCCTTGACGA
>DYDH01000536.1:1185-1407 GCA_020717985.1 Herpetosiphon sp.
CTGCTCGAACTGGAGCGCACGCTGACCAAAGAACTTGGCGAAGGCGATTTGGAAGTGACGCCCGAAAACTTGAAGAAGGTTTTCGCTCATACCGCTGATAGTTTTCTTGGCTTGGCGCGTCAGGTGTTGGACATGCAATACCTGCCCGATTACAAAGATTTGGTAGCGCGACAATTTGAAACCTATGTGACCCAGCACAGCTACAACGCCGACCAGATTCGC
>DYDH01000537.1 GCA_020717985.1 Herpetosiphon sp.
GCCCGCCATTTTTTTGTATCCACACATAGGCGAGAACTGGGATTATGATTAAAGAAATTGTGATTCTCATCAGATTAGTGGGATGGGAGTTGAGAGGTTGCCATGTTCGACGAGCACGTGCAAGCGGAAATGTTCGAAGACATGGTAGCCGTAGGCGCGACGAATGGTGCCGCGAATAGCGTTGTTCAAGCCTTCGACCACTACACTGGTGAAGCCTTCGTTGAAGTAGTTCAAGAATTCTACCCACCAGTGTTGCAAAGTTTGCGTGAACTTTACCAATTGAACCAATCCAGAAGCCTGAGCTTCGTAGACCCATGCCCGCAAGAAACGTTCAGCTTGGGCGCGGTCCTGGATTTTATCGGCAATCGCAACGAAGCGTTCTTTGAGCAGATAAGCCGTGCGTAACTCTGGAAAAGCGTCCAGAGCCGCCTGGAGCTTGGCTTCTTCTTCAGGCTTCAATTGCACCCGCCTTCTGACCAAAATCCAACGAATTCCTTTGAGCCGTTCGTAGGAGGCTGGATCAGATGCTTGTAAGCGGCGGCGAATTTTGCCCAGCGCATCGTTCAAGTGTTTCGTCACATGAAAACGGTCTGCCACAATCTCTGCGTGTGATAGTTTGAAGCGTACCACGCCACGATAGGGACCCCACATATCCATCGCCACCAGACGAATGGACTGACGTTCGACCTCGCTCAAGCCTTCCAACCAGACTTCAAAGGCTTTTTGACTACGTTCTGGCAGTACCGCAATCACACAATGGCGTTCCAAGTCGCTTAATACCAGCGCAAACTGCTGATGTCCCTTGCGTAACGAGATTTCATCCACCCCCAGACAGTGTACCAGCGTGGATTGTCGTTGTTTTTCGGCTCGTTTAGCCCAGCGTAGAAAAATGCCCTTCACGGTTTCTGGGTGCAATCCTTCCTGTTCTGCCACCGCCGCCTGATCCGTGTGCTTGCACTGATTGTACACATGCAACTCATATCCCGTACTCTCTCGCCGTTTGCTTTCCACCCAGGATACGCTTTCCGTGAATGGTTTCTTGCAATGTTTGCAGTCAAAACGTCGTGATGGAAAATGCACGTAGGTTGCTTTGCCCCAAATGTCCAAATGACGAATAGCCCGTTCCTCCTGTTCATGCACTGCATCGCTGACCTGTCCGCAACGTGGGCAGATCGCAACCCCATGTTCATGATGACAAAAAAGATGTAACACCTCTTGTTCACCTTGACGCTCAAGCGCATATTCGATGACCACCATGCCTGGTAAGCCTAACAATATGTTGAAGGTC
>DYDH01000538.1 GCA_020717985.1 Herpetosiphon sp.
AGGAGAATTCAACGGGTGTTCGTGAATTTCGTGAACGCTTAAAGACTGAAGCCTGGGTGGTAATGCATCACGATAAAATGTTACTTTGACGGTAACGTTGCATCAAAGGAAAATGTTACCGAGAAATTTTCCAAAGTTTGGCAGTTTTTTGATCAATCCGACGACGAAGTTCAGCAGGATTGAGCTGGACATACAAGTTCATGAGCCGTGCTTTGGCATCTATAGAAATGTCTTGGCGTTCAAGGACACGCTGGTAGGGTGTCTTGGCTGTATCATACCGTTTGATGGTCTTGTTGCCAATGCGTTCTTTGGCAATCAGTTTGAAAGATGGTTGAAAGAAGTTGATATAGAGCCGTAAATCGTCATGGATACTTTCCAGAATGGCGAACTCTTGATCTGTTTCCCAGCGGTCATAGCCAACTGTATGACGAACCACAGACCAATTCTTCTGTTCGACATGCGCCTGATCGTTTTTCTTGTATGGGCGAGAACGGGTAAAAGTAATTTTCTCGTCCAGACAGTAGCGGTATAACAAATCGTTGATGAACTCGCCACCATTATCCGAATCGATGCCGAGCAAAGGAAAAGGCAGTCTTTGGCGCATGAGGTGTATTGCTTCGGAAACTGCCTCTTGCGAGCGACGCGGCAGGGCGGTTACATCCGTCCAGCCGGTAGAAATGTCAGTACAAGTCAAAGTATTCAGGTATTGCCCTTCTGTGGTGTTCCCACAGTGCGCGACGAGGTCAATTTCCATGAACCCAGGTCGTTCTTGGTCCCATTCTGTAAAGGTGCGTACTGGAATTAGGTTCTTCAGCAAGCTCCCAGGTTTGGTGGTACTCAAACCATGCGGCGATTTTATTCGGGCAGGGCGCAAGCAGCGGTCTATGCTCGCTGAACTGATTTTCAGGAGCAGTTCTTTTGTGCCTTTGGAAAACTCAATTTCTTTGCAGCGTTCCAACACTTTAATGGCTTCGGGCAAATAGGGTTGCAGCCGTTTGGAGCAGATCTGTCCACAAATCTCCCAGATTTGCTCAAGGACCTGCACCACTTCGCCACGATAGATGGTTTTGTAGGTTTTGGTTTTCCTTTTAAGGTGGTTTTGAACTTGCACTTGGTTTTTTAGAATACGGATTGCATATTTCCGGTGGTATCCAGTAACAGACGTAAACTCATCCAGCATTTTTTGCTTCTCAACTTTATTTGCTTTCAGGTATCGTGGTCGCACAACTTCCAATAATTCATGCTTACTTTTCAGGCTCATCATGTTGCTCCTCCGACAGGCTTATTTGCCTATCGGAAAGTAACATTTTCCCTGATGCAACGTTACTTCCCAAAGTAACATTTACCGTGATGCAATTCGCAAGTCAGCAGGCTCTCTCTTTTTTGCTATAATCACCCCATGGAAAATTTAGCCCGCGATGCACTCTCGCTTTTCAACGTCCACCTGA
>DYDH01000539.1:0-97 GCA_020717985.1 Herpetosiphon sp.
ATCTACTCCTTTCCTTGCCCATATTCTATCGCGCTCTCGTATCGCGCGCAACTCTGCAAGAACGGCATGTCTGCAAACGCTACAGCACACCGACAAC
>DYDH01000539.1:115-934 GCA_020717985.1 Herpetosiphon sp.
GACTACCGTTTGCGAACCGCCCCGCCGTTGTCGTGGTGCGTGTGTTTCCTGACGTGTTCTTGGTTATCACTGTCCTCGAAGTACTTGTCTGATGCTTGCGTCAAACGGGTCTACTTCGATAATCAAATCACCGCCGCGACGCCCCACGTAATCTCGCGGTCCGTAGTTTACCCGCCAAAGCAAAGTGCCGTTGGAAATATGTTGCGTGATGGTAATGAGACTCTGAATCACATCCACACCCAATTCACGCGCGCGCTTGTTTGCAGTTGCCATTGTGCGTGCCAGTGATACGGCAACGTGGTCTTGAAGCACTTCGGCTGTCAATGTTGCTGCCATAGAAATCCTCCTCATCCTGCTATGTCTCGGCTATTTCCGATTTCGCTTACCTGTCCGTTCGGTGTGATAAGATACACTTTATCCATCGAAATGACAAACTCACCCACATAGAACGCACCTTTCAAATCAGGGGCATCTCGAATAGCGCGCTTGTCTGTTTCGCTTGGCTCTTGAAGATAATCGCTTCCAGTGTTTGGATGAGTGTGAAAAGAAGCAACAATATCTTTCCCGCCGATTCTGCAATTTGGGCGGGGCGGAAGGATGATAGTATCCTGTGCGCCCTTGGGCCAGCGCGCAACGCTCAAGTTACCTGCCGTGTCTCGCAGAATAAATCCGCCTTCTTCGTGTCCTCCGCTGACTCCAGGCTTTGATTCTTGCCATGCCTGCTTGAGTGCGGCGCGAACGGCGGGGTCATTCAGGATGAGGATTGGGTGTTGAATCATTGACGATTCTCTGGTCGTAGGGCTACGCCTTCAAGCGCAC
>DYDH01000539.1:991-1381 GCA_020717985.1 Herpetosiphon sp.
GCGCCAAGTGTATTGCTGGAAAAAGTTACTTCGCTGGCAACCGATACCGCCGTTGTGTAGAGTAGAAAGCAGGATCGCTGCACTCCCAGCAAGGAAGGTGCATTAGCCAGCATGTTTCTCGCCCTTTCGGAGTCGAGTGCCTCAGTTAGCCGCACCATCTCGCCCAGAGTCGTTTCCCTACTCCCCCTCATCGAACCGTGCGTGCAGTTTTCCTGCACACGGCTCTCCGATGTTCTTCATCCTTGCGCTTTCGCAGTCGTGTACCATTTGACCGTTCCACCCAACCGATACAACCCCAGTTGCTTGTACAGGATTGTCTCGGTATACTGTTCCCAGTTTCGCCCGCAGTGTTGGTGTTTCTTGCTGAGAGTTTGTGAAAATAACATACCG
>DYDH01000026.1:0-23683 GCA_020717985.1 Herpetosiphon sp.
CCACGCCAGCCGTTGCTGCCCCTGTCCGCTGAAGACCGCGCGGAATTCGAGAAGATTTTTAAAAACCTTTAACCACAAAGGGTCACGAAGGTACACGACGTTAAAACCTTTGTGACCCTTTGTGACACTTCGTGGTGAAAAAATGATTCGTATCCCTTTCTTAGATTCCCACACTGGCGGCGAACCCACGCGATTAATCACCTCGCTTCCCTTCGACCTCGGCACTGGTTCCGTTGCTGACAAATTATCCATGCTAAAAAAGAATCACGACGACCTGCGCCGTACCGTCCTGCTCGAACCCCGCGGCTCGGATGTGCTCGTCGGCGCATACCTCGTCCCACCCGCCGACCCGACCTGTCAATTCGGAGTCATCTACTTCAACAACGTCGGCTACCTCGGCATGTGTGGACACGGCACGATTGGCTTGATTGCATCGCTTGCTTATCTGGGAAAAGTCCAACCTGGTGTGATTCGGGTGGAGACTCCTGTTGGGGTTGTCGAAGCTACCTTACACCGAGGGTCGAGTAGCGAAGCGTATCGAGCCCCGACTCATTATCCAAACAAAGTCTCGGTGCAAAATATCCCCGCCTACCGCCATCTGACTCATGTTCCTGTCACCGTTGACGGCAAAACCATCCACGGCGATGTGGCGTGGGGCGGCAATTGGTTCTTCCTCTGCCACGACCACGGACTTGAAGTCAACATACAAAACCTCGAATCGCTGACCGATTTCGCGTGGCGCATCCGCGAGCAATTCACTGCCAACGGCATCACCGGCGCGAACGGTGCAGAGATCGACCACGTCGAGTTATTCGCCTCCACGCCCGAAGCCGATAGCAAAAGTTTTGTCCTCTGCCCCGGCAAAGCCTACGACCGCTCGCCCTGCGGAACAGGCACCAGCGCAAAACTCGCCTGCTTGTATGGTGATGGAAAGTTGCAAGCAGGCCAAATCTGGAAACAACAAAGCGTTGTCGGCAGCATTTTCGAGGGGAGTATCCAGATTCAGGATAACCGAATCATCCCAACGATTACGGGCGAAGCGTGGGTCATGTCCGAAGGTATGATCTTGGTGGATGAGCGCGATCCATTTGGGAGTGGGATTTAATTATTAACCGCAAAGCACGCCAAGAACGCAAAGATTTAAAAGGGTTTGCTTAGCGACCTTTGCGTGCTTCGCGGTTCAAAACAGAACCCCCGTAATTAACCTCTTTCACAACCCATCAAATTATGTGATAATACAAACGTCGCATGTATCTTCGTGAACGTGACGACACATTCCAAATTCAGGACGCAAAGCGCAACATCGTGGGGGTGGCGCAAAAGCGGACTCTACCTTTGCCGAAAGGCACGGAGGGTACCATGTCTACAACAACAATTTCCACAACTGCACCTCAACGCAAAAGAGTGACCACGCTCACGTTCCGTCAAAAGAAGGAACGCGGCGAACCGATCACCATGCTCACAGCCTATGACTATCCCACTGCGGCGGCGATGGACAAGGCTGGCATTGATTCCATCCTCGTCGGCGATTCACTGGCGATGGTGGTTCTGGGCTACGAAAATACTTTGTCCGTTACTATGGACGAAATGCTGCACCACGCGCGCGCAGTCTCACGCGGCGCGAAGAGCGCCCTGCTCATCGGTGATATGCCATTCATGTCGTACCAAGTCTCAGCCGAAGATGCGCTTCGCAACGCGGGGCGCTTCCTGCAACAGGCTGGCATGGATGCGGTCAAGCTCGAAGGCGGGCGCGACCGCGCAGACGCTATTCGCAAAATCGTGGGCGCAGGGATTCCAGTCGTGGGGCACCTCGGACTCACACCGCAGTCCGTCCATCAGCTTGGCGGATTCCGCGCACAGGGCAAGACCGCTTCAGCCGCGAAGATTTTGCTCGAAGACGCAAAAATCCTCGAAGAAGCGGGCGCATTCAGCATCGTGCTTGAGGCTGTCCCTGCGCGGCTCGCGGAAACTATCTCCAAACAAATTTCCATTCCGACCATCGGCATCGGCGCGGGCGCAGGCTGTGATGGTCAGGTACTGGTCACGCACGACCTGCTCGGACTCTTCGACCGCTTCACGCCCAAGTTCGTCAAGCAGTACGCAAACTTCCACGCGGAGATGAACAAGGCTTTCACGCACTACATCGACGACGTGGAAACCAAACGCTTCCCCGCCGCTGAGCACACCGTTGAAATGACGGATGATGAGTGGGATGAGTTTTTGAAAATTACCAATCTCTAATTACAGTAATTGGTAATTAGAGATTGACCAAGGATGTTGAAATGAAAGATATTCTCTTAGTCGGCACAGGCGCACTGGCTACCCTCTTCGCGGTGCGGCTCGGTCAGGCGGGACATTCGGTTTCGATGCTTGGCACGTGGAAGCAGGGACTTCAAGCCTTGCGCGAAAACGGCGCGCGCATCGTCGATGCCGAAGGAAACGAACGCGCATATCCCGTCCACGCGACGGATGATCCGCATGAAGTGAGCGGCGCGAAGTTTGCCATCGTGCTGGTCAAGTCGTGGCAGACGGAACGCGTGGCGCGTCAACTTAAATTATCTCTTGCCGACGACGGACATGCGCTGACCCTTCAAAATGGACTCGGCAACCGCGAAACACTGACACGCGACCTTGGGGCTGGTCGGGTTTCATTGGGCGTGACCACCACTGGAGCCACGCTGCTTGCGCCAGGTCTCGTGCGGAGTGGCGGGGATGGGATCATCTCCATCGAGCAGGATCAGGCTCTCGCGCCGTTGGAAGCGGCTCTTCGTTCATCCAATTTCAATTTGCAAATCGTCGAAGATGCCCAATCGCTGATCTGGGGCAAACTGGTGATCAATGCCGCCATCAACCCGCTGACGGCTTTGCTGCGAGTCCCGAATGGTGAGTTGCTGGCGCGACCCATCATCCGCAAGATCATGGCGTCCCTTGCGCGAGAAACCGCCGAAGTCGCCGCCGCCGAGCATGTGCATTTGCCGTTCAGCAACCCCGTCAGCGCGGCGGAGGATGTGGCGCGAAAAACTGCAAAGAATATCTCATCCATGTTTCAGGATGTGCGCCGCGGCGCGCCGACCGAAATTGACGCCATCTGCGGCGCGGTGACAAAACGGGCAGAACTTCACGGAATCAAAACGCCGTATAACCGCGCCTGCTGGCAATTGGTAAGAGCATTGTAAAAGAGTATAATCATTTCAACGAAAGGCAGGCAAAAATGACATTTACAGTTGAGTATGAGCAGGAAGAAGATGGACGCTGGCTGGCGGAAGTGCAGGAATTGCCAGGCGTGATGGTTTATGGAAAAGACCCTGATGATGCGATTGCCCATGCGCAAGCGTTGGCGTTACGTGTTGTGGCAGATCGTCTCGAAAATGGGGAGAGTATCCCCACATTGATGTTCTCGTTTTCAATGGCATGAGCGATTGGAAAAGCGACAAGGCGAAACGTCTGTTAGCCGCGCTGGAACGAATCGGCTGGCGGGTAAAACGGCAAACTGGCTCGCACAAAATTCTGGAACGCTCGGGCTGGACTGATGTCGTTTTTGCATTTCATGATAACGATGAAATTGGACCGAAAATGCTGGCTCGTATGGCGAAAGCCACAGGTTTGAAGCCAGAAGATTTATAAGCAAAGCAAGAGGTCAAAAACATCCGAGGCAATTGCTTCGGATGTTTTTTGTATGACATTCCAAAATTCTACGCTACAATCACCCCATCTATGAACCCATTTACTGAATCAATGTTTGTTTTATTTGCCATTCTCACCCTCGGCGCGTGGATCGGGCAATGGTCGTGGCGCGGAATCTCGTTGGGGACAGCGGGCGTGCTGTTTGCCGCGCTGGTCTTTGGTCACTTCGGCATGAGCGTGCCGAAGGAAGTCATGGACTTCGGGCTGATCTTGTTCGTCTACTCTGTCGGGTTGACGGCTGGTCCCAGTTTTTTTCGCACCTTCCGTCGGCGCGGAATGCAGTTCGTTGTCCTCGCGTTGGTCATCGTCGGCAGTGGCGCGGTTCTTACCGTGTTAATCGCCTATCTACTTAAACTATCGCCTGCGCTTGCTGCGGGACTTTACACAGGCGCGATGACTTGCACTCCCGCTCTCGCCGCCGTGCTGGACGCTCTGCATCGCATCTCTCCCGCCGACGCGCCGCTTGCTTCGGTTGGATATGGCGTTGCTTATCCGTTCAGCATGATCAGCATGGTTTTGCTGATTCAGTTTTTACCGGGACTACTTAAACGTCCCATCAAACACGAAGAAGAGAAATGGCTGGCAGAAAAAGCCATCGAAACGCCGGGATTGGTCGCGCATCAGTTTCGCATCACCAACCCAAACTGCGAAGGGCGCACCGTGGCGGAGATCAATCCGCGGCGATTGGCGCAGGTAAATCTTTCGCGCATCAAACACGGCGAGCGAGTCTTTGCCGCAACGCCCGAATCCATTTTGCATCTTGGCGATATTGTGATGGCGGTCGGCGCGGCGGAGGAACTCGACAAGATGACCCTCCTGCTTGGCGAACGAACCGACGAGCGCATGGATGTCAACGCCGAGGCGCTGAGCATGGATGTGGAAGTGATGGATGAAGCGCTGACCGGCAAAACGCTGGCGCACATGAAAGTATGGGAGCAGTACACAGTGGTCATCACTCGCATTCGCCGTCAGGGATTGGAGATCGCGCCAAATGGCAATGTGACTCTTGAAATGGGCGACGGTATCCGCGTGGTCGGTGAGAAATCAGCGGTGAGAGCATTCGTAAAAGCGGCTCAAGGTTCACCGCGCCGAGCATCCGAAACCAGCATGACGGCCTATCTCGTCGGCTTGTTGATCGGCGTTTTTGTGGGATTAATTCAAGTTCCGCTTGGGCAGGGCGTGACCGTGAAACTGGGCATGGCGGGCGGAGTTTTTCTCACCTCGCTGTTGATCGGTCACTTTGGGCGGATCGGACCCTTTCGGCTTTATGTTCCGCCCGCCGCCAAAAATCTGACACGTGAACTAGGTTTGATGCTTTTCCTGGCAGGCGCAGGTACGAATGCAGGCGCGCACTTGGTTGAAGTTCTGCAAAACCAAGGCTGGATTCTTCTGCTGGCAGGCGCGGCCATCACCCTGCTTTCCGCGCTGGTGGGGCTGGTTGTGATGATAAAAATCTACAAGTTGAATCTGCTTTCGGCGATGGGTTCGCTGACCGCCGCCATGACCAATCCGCCCGCGCTGGCATCTGCCAACAGCCAAACTGAAACCGATTTGCCGTCAATTGCTTATGCCAGTACATATCCCGTTGCGTTGATTTTCAAGATTTTGCTGGCTCAGGCGCTGGTGGAAATTTTGGGCAGGTTGTTGTAAATAAGACGCTGGTCGGGAGACCAGCGTCAAACAGAGACCAGCGTCAAACGCAAAATGTTAAGCGCGGGTCTCATGACCCGCGCTATTTTTACCCTTCCACAACCTCATAATCAAACGTGATCTCAACCGCATCGCGCAAGGTCACATAGACTGAGCAATATTTTTCCTGACTCAACAAAATTGCCTTCTTGAGTTTTTCAGGATCAATGCCCTTGCCCACCGCTGCGTAGTGAACATGAATCTTGCGGAAGCGCCAGGGCGGGTCATCATCCTGAATGGAAGTGGCGGAAACTTTCAATTCGCGCAAATCCATTCTCTGTTTTTTTAGAATATCAACGACATCATGGGAGGAGCATCCAGCCAATGCCATCGAAAGCATGTCAGACGCGCTCACTCCTTTTGGTTTCATGGGTACGGTGTATCCCGTATTGTCTTGCAGGGTGAACTCTTCTTCAGGGTTCCAGTTGAGGTGTACGGTTTTGGTCGCCATGTTCGCAGTATAGCATCAAATGAACTTGTCCACAATTCAAGGCAATCGCATTTGAAAATTCGAAAATGGGTGTCTTCTCAAAAAAGAAGGGAACGTCCCGAAGATTTGAGCGGCTCAACCATGTTTTTGCGGAAACTTTCGGGACGGTATTTCATCATCCCCAATAATGGGAAGATGGGAGTGACTAAAAGAATGTACTGCACCTGCCCTCCCACTCGCTCCGCTTCGATGACAGTGTGGCGGGCGGTGCCAGGGAGAAACCATAAACACAGAGATCGCCGCTTTACCCGTACCAATGACCTATAAAACAATGGAACAAATTGCATGTATAAATTGTCATTGATAAAAATCAAAGGAGAATCGAATTATGTTCACAAAAGCCCCCATTGTTTTACTTGCCTTGAGTTTAATAGCCTGTTCCCTCTTTACACCTGTCGCCACCCCCACCGCTGCCGATATTGAAAAAGAAGAACAGGCGGTATACTCCTTCTTCATCAGTGATGACGGAACTGCGCTGATCTTTCAGGAAACCTCCACCAATATTTCACAGGATGACCCGAAAGAATCCATGGAATTTATGAAGTCTGGACTAAAGTCCATCTCAAAAGATACGATAAACAGTTATATTGATCGCAACGCACAACCCAGCCTGCTTGCTCCGGATATGCAGCTTGGCGTGGATTACACAATTGTTACTGCCGATGATCTACAAAAAATAACCAGTCGGCCTAATTGGGGCGAACTGTTGACCGAAAAATATAACGGGGCGCATGGTTATGTAATCTTCTCGCGTGTTGGTTTCAATAATTCCCTCGACCAGGCGGTGATCTATGTTGGGCATGTGGCAGGTCCGCTGATGGGCACAGGCTACTACTATCTGATGGAAAAACAGAATGGGGAATGGAAGATCAAGGAACAGGTGATGGTCTGGATTTCATAAGCCTTTGCAAAAAAATAAAAATGCCTCCCTCATGCCTTGCCCCGCACGGCATGAAAGAGGACGGAGGAATAAGAATGCAGCCCTGTTGATACCAACGGGGTTGCAGCTGATTCTTTACTGTTCTTCGATGTTTACACACGCTTCATCGAAGGCTTCAATGACGATCTTGCCCTTGGCTTTCGAGGTATACCGCTTGCCGGCGCGCAGCATATAATCCTGGATTTCATTGGAATGGGTTACCCATAATACGCCGCTCTTGCACTCAATTGCCATTTGGTGTTGTGTCTCATCCAGATCAAGAACTTGATGAGGATGAAGAATTAATTCGATTTTGGGAACTTTTGAAGTTAGATTCATTTTTTTCTCCTATTGCTAATACGCTCTAATTTGTACCTAGTATTACATAAACCAGCATAGGAGTACAGAAGCAGAATGCTGGTATTGTAACCATAACAGTTTGTGTTAAAATGAACTGTACTGCTAAAAACAAACCAAACTGTTATCCATGATTTCATCAACCCCAAAAACACTTCGTTATCAGGAACTTGCCGACCGCCTTGCCGAATTCATTCGCCATGGCACCTACCCGCCCGGTGAGCGCATTCCGTCTGTGCGCCAGACGAGCAAACAACAGGGATTAAGTATCAGCACGGTCTTGCAGGCTTATTCGCTTTTGGAGAGTCAAGGATTGATCGAAGCCCGGCCCCAATCTGGTTATTACGTCCATGCACAGATAGCTGAACGCCTGCCTGAGCCGGAGACATCTTCGCCGCAGCATGACCCGAGCCTGATCAGTCTTCATGAACTGGTGATGAGGCTGATGCATGATTCGTCCAACCCGAACCTGGTTCATCTTGGAGCGGCGCTCCCAACCATCGACTCTCTGATGACACAAAAGATCAACCGCATCATTGCGAACATTGCCCGCCAGAAAGGGGAGGAGGCGCATCAATACCAATTCCCGCCGGGACTGGAATCTTTGCGCGTGCAGATCGCACGCCGTGCAGTCAATGCCGGGTGTAATCTGTTCCCGTCCGACATTTTGATTACATCCGGTGGTGTTGATGCAATTGACCTGTGTCTTCATGCAGTCTGCAGCCCAGGCGATATTGTGGCAATCGAATCACCTTCCTATTTTGGCACTCTTCAAATCCTTGAAGTACACGGACTGCGCGCGCTTGAAATCCCGACCCACCCGCGTGACGGGATCAGTCTTACCGCGCTGGAATTTGCAATCGAGCATAATCCCATTCGGGCTGTCATGGTCATTCCCAATTTTAATAATCCACTGGGAAGCCTGATGCCCGACGAAAAAAAGGAAGCCCTCGTCAACCTGCTGGCCCGGCATGACATTCCTTTGATCGAAAACGATGTGTCGGGGGAACTCTATTTTGGCGATAAGCGTCCAACCGTCTGCAAAGCATTCGACACAAAAGGACTGGTGATGCTGCTTTCATCCTTTTCAAAGGATATTAGCCCGGGACTGAGAATCGGCTGGGTTGCACCGGGACGTTATCGCGCCGAGGTGGAGTGGCTGAAGTTCACTCTCAGCGCATCATCTCCCACACTGCCTCAAATGGCAATCGCTGAATTTCTCGAAAGCGGCGGATATGACCAGATCATGCGGCGCACCCGCCGTGAGTACGCCCGCAATGTCAGGCTGATGTCAGATGCAGTGATGCGTTATTTTCCTGAAGGCACGCGCTGTACACGTCCCTCTGGCGGGTTCGTGCTTTGGGTGCAGTTGCCTGAAAATGTGGATTCACTTGAGTTGTACGGACTGGCGCTACAGGGAAAAATTACTCTTGCGCCGGGACACGTTTTCTCGGCGACTTATCAGTTCTCCAACTTTATCCGCCTGAATGCAGCATCTTTTGATTACGCCACCGAACGTGCCATTGAACGTCTGGGTGCGATGGTTGTGGAACTTGCTGCGCGGCGCTAAAAAATCCGTGTATACTATTCTTATGGAGGTGTCATGAGAAAAATTTCCCTGCTCGTTATTCTTGTATTGCTCTCCCTTGCGGCATGTAGCGGGAATGACAAATCTGCGCTGAAAATCTCCGACCCGCAGTTGCCCATCGAGGTCAGCACGGGGCGGGAATTCAACATTATTCTCGAAGCCAATCCCACCACCGGATATCACTGGGCGATTGTGGGCGAATTGGATCTGAGCGTGGTGAAATTTGTCAAAAATGAGTACACCTCCACCAGCGTCCCGAATCTTGTCGGCGGCGGAGGTGTGGAGGTGTGGACCTTCAAAGCTGTCAATGCTGGTCAGGCACAAATCACTCTTGGGTACTATCCACCTTCCAATGACCCAACAGAACCGCAACAAAAAGAGATTTTCAATGTTACAGTAAAGTAGATGAAAAAGGCGACCAAAACGGGTCGCCTTTTATTTACAAGGAGGAAGAATTGAAACGCCGTGTCCTGCTTACAGGACTTATTTCCATTTTATTAACCGCTTGCGCCGCCGCAACGCCAATGCCAACTGCGGTTCCCACAGCGACCCTCATCCCCACGCCTGTGCCTACATTCACTCCCACCGCCGTGCCGCTGAATGTAAATTTGCGCGTAATGGATGAGTTGATTAATTGCAGGTTTGGGCCGGGAACAGTGTATGAACTGGTGGATGAATTGCACGCAGGACAGTCTGCGCGTGTGGTTGGGAGAAATGAATCTTTGACCTGGTTGTATATCCGCGACCCCGGCAACCCGAATGGCTTTTGCTGGGTCTCCGCAGGCGTGACAGAAACACAAGGGACAGTGGAAGAGCTTCCAGTGGTACAGGCTCCTGTGGTTACGGTCACCAAAGCCAGCTTGCGTGCGGAGCCAGATCGTATCGTAGTGGGCTGTGATCAATTTCCACAGACCATTTTTCTCGAAGCCGAAGTCACTACGAATGGGCCCGGCTTTGTCACGTGGAGATGGGAAGCCAGCACGGGTGTTTCATCCGATAATGTCATCCTTGTCTTTGAAGAAGCGGGAAAGCAGGTCATCAACGATTATTATCAAATCGGTGCGCCCGACGAGTATTGGATAAAACTGCATATCCTTGCGCCAAATGAAATTATAAAGCAGGTGAATGTCCCCGTTAGCTGCACACCGTAATAAAAATACCAAGACCTGACAGGTTTTATAGTGATATAAGTCGAAGTTCTTGTAAAAACCTGTCAGGTCTGAAATTCACATACTTTAATTCTAATGTTCGAATTGAATGTTCTTATAACCGAGCGAGCTGAAGAACTTGAATAAATAATTTTCAGCATTCGTCTGCGCCTGCGTGAGAATTCCATCCTCCAACACACTTTGGCGGATCTTATCCTCTGCCGCCTGCCGGCAGCTGGTTTCCAGGTTTAGATCTGTTCCAGCAAAAGGACCGGTTTCGCGATCATACACATACGACTTGTTGTTATCAAGCGTGGCGACAAAAATCTCAGCGGGGGGAAGCCTCACGTACAAAGTATCGCCGCCCAGGCGCATATCAGCGGGTTGAATTTTTTCCATGTCAATTCCAGCGATCACAAGTCCATGACCTACAAATAGAACTTTATCGCCAAGAAAGACGCTTAACGGACCTTCCTGATTGATCTCGCAGGTAACAACCTGCTCCACGCTATACTGGATCGTCTCAAGCCGGGCCAGCGACTGCACATTGTTAATATAAGTCACCGGGTCAACGATGATCGTCGGCGTGGGATGTGCCATCTGCGCGACTTGAGTCTGCAAAGCCTGATTTGCCTGATTGACCTGCTCGAAGGGAGCCGATACAGCCTCTTGCGCCGCCGACGCACTCTCACGCACGGTCTGTACGATAAAATATACACCCGCGGCCAGCACGACCAGGATCAGGATGGACATAATTACATTCAAAGTATTTTTCATGATAGTCCTTTCATGTCAGAAATAAGGTGACAGTCACTTTTCCATCAGGCTCCTGAATAAAATTGTCAAAAGTGACTGTCACCTATTATAGCAATATAGTATGATTGTGAGCATACAATTCTGCAAAATGAAAAAACTCTTTCTTTCGCTCTCTCTTGCAATTCTTGGATGTTCATCTCCCATTCAATTGACTTTAGGGACTCCCACCCAGATTCCAACCGCTGTCGCGACACAGATTCTCGCTCCCACACAGACGCCTCTCGCCCCGCCCGAGCCTGGTACTGAACAAAATCCATTGATCCTCGCTTTGGGTCCGTCTCCGCGCCCCAGCGCCGAGATGATCTCGGCGGGAGAAACCATTGCGGCTTTCATTCAATCGCATACAGGGTACAAGGTGGTGACAGTTGTGAAATCCTCCGAGGCCGACCTCGTTGAGGCGATCAAAATGGGCAACGCGCACATCGTCTCGCTTTCACCGTTTGGATACCTGCTTGCGCGCGAGAGTTACCTGGTTACCATTATCCTGGCAAGTTTGCGTGATGACCAGGCTTTTTACGGCGCTCAATTTATTGCCAACCGCGAGAGTAAGTTCATTTCCTATTATGACGCCGAACGTAATGAAAATACAGCAGATGCCACCGCGGCGTTGAAACAATTCCAGGATAAAAAACCCTGTTGGAGCGACAGCGCCTCACCCTCGGCGTATGTTGTGCCGCTTGGATTTCTGACCCAGTCCCAGGTCCAAATAAGAAGCGCGGCTTTCCTCGAAGGTCAACTGAATGTAGTACGCGCCGTCTATGCTGATGACATCTGCAACTTCGGCGCAACTTATATCGATGCGCGCCAATTGCCTTCGCTTGAGGCGAATTATCCCGATGTGATGGATCGGGTTGTTGTCATCTGGCGCGCGCCGAAGATTATTCCCTATGAAAATATTTCGCTCTCCAATTTATTGCCGATTGAAATGCGCCGCGTATTGCAGCGTGCGTTTATTGATTTGATGCTCACACCCGAGGGTAAAGCCGCAATACAAACTGTGTATGGCATTGATAAATTGCAGGTTGCCGAAGATGCAATGTATGACGAATTTGCCTCGTATGTAAAAGCCTCCGGTCTGGACTTGGCGGATTTGATTGAGTAGCTCACCTTGCGCAAAACGTCCCGAAAGCTTTCTCAAAGAACCTTATTTAGCCGATCAAACCTTTGGGACGGTGCGTAACATCAGCAAGTAAAACCATTGATCATGTTAAAAAAAATAATAAAATTCCTCTGGCGTTTTACGTCACTTCTCATCCTGCTTGTTTTCTTTGCTTTATTCCTTCCAAAACTGATTGTCCTGCTCTATGCCGCGCCGCGCACATTTACAGTGGACACTGTCCCAGCCGGGCGAATCGCAATTGTCTTTGGTGCGGGTTTGTTGCGCGATGGTTCTGCTGGTCCCGTGTTACGTGACCGTGTGGAAACAGCCGTGAAACTTTATCAACAAGGCAGGGTAAATAAGTTGTTAATGAGCGGCGATAACCGCTTTGTGGAATACAATGAACCCGAAGCCATGCGTCAATATGCGCTTGACCTCGGCATCCCGGATAAGGATATCGTCCTGGATTATGCAGGCCGCCGTACGTACGATACCTGTTATCGCGCCAGCGCCATCTTTCAAGTGGACTCGGCGATCCTTGTGACACAAAGTTTTCACCTGCCGCGCGCTTTATTTTTGTGTAACTGGTTCGGTGTCGAGTCCACTGGCGTGGAGGCGAATAACAGTTACTTCCGAAAACTCTCGCGTTTGATCTGGAATACACGCGAACTATTTGCCACAGCGCAAGCCACCTGGGATGTGTACGTGTCCAAGCCTCTGCCTGTGTTGGGCAACCCAGAGCCGATCCCATAAATCAAAAGGAAAAACACAATATGCAATCGTTCATCGTTATTATTCTCATCGGTCTGGCAGGCGGAATAGCCGTGGGCATTCAATCACCGCTTTCCAGCCTGATCAGTCAGCGGCTTGGGATGTTGGAGAGCGTATTCATTATCCACATCGGCGGCGCGTTCTTTGCGTTGATTCCCCTCTTAATCTATGGCGGGGGCAAACTTGGCAATTGGCGCACTGTCCCCTGGTATGCGCTTTGTGCGGGAGCATTTGGACTTGTCGTGATTTTTTCCATGAGCTATATGATCCCCCGTGTTGGGGTTGCAACCGCCCTTATCATTCTTCTTTCCGGTCAACTCTTGATCGGAACTGTGCTGGATCATTTTGGATTGTTGGGCGCAGTTCAAAGACCCGTGGATTTCATGCGCGTGCTTGGATTGGCTGTTGTGTTGGTGGGGGTGTGGCTGTCTATGAAATAAGATTCCTGCAAAAACCGCGAGTAGAGGCGGATCGCGATCCGCCTCTACTTTTGAATCATCAATCCAATGTCACAATGTATTTGTGGATCAAATGCGCGTACTGATTCTGTAAACGAATAAAGTGATTGTTGATCGCATCCGCTTCTGCGCCATCGGGTGCAAGGAATCTTCCGCGCTCCACGCCGCTGCGCGCAATCTCACGACAGACCGCTTCGGTGATCAACTCTGCCAGTAATACCTGCCCTTGAACGGTTGTATCTAGGCGCTCTTGTTGATTGAGATAGATTTTTACAGATGGCGCGGCGGTCGCGATCACAATGCTTGAATTCACGCGGTCAAAATATACACGCTGACGGGGGTCTGTGCGGTCGTCGAAGTGAATGTCTGTAAACAAGGCATTGCTGCTTCGTGTCGGTGCGATGACCAGCGTCTCTTTTTTGGAATGCACCTGCACCAGCGCCTCGGCTCTGTGTCTTCCTAGATACGCAGTCACAATTCCTTCGTTGCCCACCTGCCTGCCTTCCACTTTTATTCGCGCCTGCCCGATCAATGGATCATTTTTATGCGGCTGGATCACAACCTGCTGGGTCAAAACAATAATTTCAGGATTGTTTGAAAGCACGGTAACTGTTGCGCCGGCTTTGGCTTTTTCCACCAGGTCCACATATAACGTGAGCGTAATGGTTTGCCCTGTTTGAACATACACCCGTTCAGGGAAAAAACCAATTCCCGAGGGCGGAAGTTCGATTTGTTTTTGAATGCCATCCCTTCTATCGCTTAACTCGGTCAGGGCAATTGTATTTAACTCATGTAAGGCGTGGTCTATTTTTTGACGCAGTTGTTTATCCAGCTTGGTTTGTTCATCATGCACCGCATGTTTGCGCTCTGCTTCGATGATCGGCTCGAGTTTACCTTCCACTGCAAGTTTCAATGCCTTCGCAAATGGATGAGTCCAGTTAATGCCGTCGCGGGTTGCGGTTAACACGGGTTCATCATTCTTCATCAGGTCATGTAAATGGTCGCACTGGATCGAACCGTAGAAATAACCTGCATACGGGTCATTCTCAAACTTGAGCATGGTCATTGAAATGACTGTTGCCTTGCTCACCACCAGCAAGCCCCCGTCTGCATAATCGCCTTCCTCGCTTCTGGTTGATAATTGGATGGCTGACCTGAAGACTTCCAACTGCGCCCTGGCAGGATAGCCCTCGATTTCAATTGTCTCATCGAGGACTTTCTCGCCTCGCGGCGACCTGTAGCTGAGTGTGTGTTCCTGACGGATTTTCCCCGCCGATACAATATCCCTGAGGATGATCTTGCGCTTGGGGTCGCTCATGATCGGGCGCAGTTCAAAATGCCGTTGCAGGTAATTGCGGAGGTTATCAAATTGCGGCACTTTGACATCGTCACGCGAGATAACGATCTCGATGATCGTGCCGTTTCCTTCGGGAATATTAAATTCTTCCCGTAATGCGGCTCTGGCGTAGATGGGGGTATCCAAAGTAAAAGTGGGGATTCCGTTTTTCAAAAGCAGCGAGCAGGAATAAAAATTTGTGCCTTTGAAGGAATGGACATACCCGTGTCCCAAACCAAAAATGGAATCCTTCATGCCGCGTCCCCACATGCCGCGCACGTGTTTATCCTCTTTCAGTCCGCTGGTGGCTTCGCCGTAGGTGCCCACCACCTTATCCATGCGGATGTCGGTCATCCCCTCGGCATGGTCGCGCACACGGATGACCGAATTTTTATGCTTCCTGAGGATGTCAATAACGATCTCGCCATTGACTTCCTGACTTGTGGATTCAAGCCGTGAATAGCTGTCATTACTGTTGGTGATTACTTCCACCAGCGCGCGCAAAACATCCTTGCGGATTGCCTGGTCTGCCTGTTGAAGCGCCACACGGTCGGCGTACTGTAACTTTCTACTGCTGGTCATAAATTACTTCTTCTCTTTTCTCAATAACTTATTCTGTGGTTTCAACAGATAAGAAAATTTATCTTCACAAAAGACCAGGAACGCGATCAAGTCCTGGCGGTTGTGGATTCCCGCATACCCTTTGAACAGTTCTGCATTTCTGGCGAGCGTTTCAGCGGATGATTCCATGGTGCAGAGTAACAGGCTTCTAAAATCAAACTCGTTGATCTTTGAGTTGCTTCCATGCTTTTTATAATGAATGTATGCATCCGATCTTTCCATCATGCGTGTGAATTTGCCAGCGCGCTCCCCGGCTTCCCTGGATACAGGTTCGGTATGAACCTTCTCCACTTTGACTGGTTGAACAATCACAGGCTTGGTTGGTTTTGTTTCTTCAACCTTGATCGGCGCTTTTGCAGATTGAATCGGCTTTGAGATGGGTAAAACTTGCACTTTTTTCTCAAACGTGGGGGGCGCTTTCTTTGCACGAACGGGCTGTGTTTTTATTAACTCAAGCTGTGTAGCTTTTTCTTCATGAACAGGTTGCTTTTTCTCTGCCTGTTTCACAGGAAGAACTTTTATTTTGGGTTTCTGAATCTGCTTCACTTGTGTAGGAGCAGGAGTTGCTTTTTTCGTGCGGACAGGTCGCACCTTTTTGATCGAAGATGCAGGCGTAGTTGTTTTTTCTTCCCGAACAGGCTGGAGTTTTATTTCAGGCTTCTGAACCGGCTTCACGGTCACAGGAGCTATTTTCTTCATACGAACAGGACGCACCTTTTTGATCGAAGACGCGGGCGCGATTGCTTTTTCTTCCTGAACAGGCTGAACTTTTATTTCAGGCTTCTGAACCGGCTTCACGGTCACAGGAGCTATTTTCTTCATACGAACAGGACGCACCTTTTTGATCGAAGACGCGGGCGCGATTGCTTTTTCTTCCCGAACAGGCTGAACTTTTATTTCAGACTTCTGAACCGGCTTCACGGTCACAGGAGCTATTTTCTTCACACGAACAGGGCTCGCCTTTTTGATCGAAGACGCGGGCGGAGTTGCTTTTTCTTCCCGAACAGGCTGCGTTTTTATTTCAGGTTTCTGAACCGGCTTTACTTCCACAGGAACTGCTTTATTCGCACGGACTGGCCTCACCTTTTTGACAGGTGCAGGCACAATTACTTTTTCTTCCTGAACAGGCTGAATTTTTATTTCAGATTTCTGAACCGGCTTCACCGTCACAGGAGCTGTTTTCTTCTCGCGAACGGGAGTCGCTTCTTTGACTGATACAGGCGCGATTGCTTTTTCTTCCCGAACAGGCTGGACTTTTATTTCAGGCTTCTGAACCGGCTTCACGGTCACAGGAGCTATTTTCTTCTCGCGAACGGGAGTCACCTTTTTAACTGGCACGGTTGCTTTTTCTTCCCGAACAGGTTGTATCTTTGCCATTGGTTTGGGTAACGTCACACCCAGAACCTTTGCAGCTTTCTTTACAAGCCTGATACCTTTTGTTGTCAGCCTATATCCAAGGTAGTCGTTGGCTGTGACATACCTCTTTCTGCGGACATCTCCCCAGTGCCTGCTGATGGGGGCAGAATCAGGCCACTTCGGATATCTTTTGAGTCCAAACTTGTGCGGGAATAACAGGAAACAGACAGAGACGATATCCTCCAGGGTGATCTCGATCTTCTGCTCAATTAAATAATGAACAGCAAAGACGATCAATCCGTCTGACGGGATTTTGGAATAAATATCCGCCTCAAATTTGGGGAGGTTACTTTTTTTCAATTTGCGCGAGCCAGATACTTTGGACGCCATTATTTTCTGGTTCTCTTTCATTGTTTTTTGTGGTGAATGGGGTTATCTACCTGCCGTAATATACTACACTATTTCTGAAATTAAGAATTGTTTTTATGAATCGTTTCAAAAAAGAGGGGAAACGTCCCGAAGGTTTCCACAAATTGGGGTGGCTTTTCGCAGAACCTTCGGGACGTTGTGTTTGAAATTAAGAATTGTTTTTATTGGCTCTCTGGGAACTGCCGTGATAAACCACCATCACAGTCACGGCAATTCCTGTTGAACTTCATAATTTTGTGAGATCATACCGTCCATTCGGGGTAGAATGGGAATTTGTATTATTCCATAATCCTTTCATTCCTTCGGGATTTAGGCCATAATTAATCGTATAATCTTTTACAAAGTATCGCGTAATTTGCTGATCCAAAACCTTGATTTTTTATCGATGCTTTCGTGTCTAAAAATTTAGAAATTATACAATGAGCAGTAGAGGTGCCCCATGATGAACAATCGTCAACTTGCTGATACGTTTACCCTGATCGCCAATTTATCTGAGATCAAGGGTGAAGTGATCTATGTCATTCTTGCTTATCGCAAGGCTTCCGAAAATTTAATGACCCTCGGGCGCGAAGCCAGCGAATATTGGAAGGAAGGAAAGTTAAGAGAGATTCCTGGTGTGGGCAAGGCCATTGCTGAAAAAATTGATGAACTGCTCACGACAGGCAAACTTGAATTTTTGGAAAAACTTAAACAGGATGTGCCAGCCAGTTTAGCCGATTGGCTTCAAGTGCCCGGACTTGGACCAAAAAAGATCGCGTTGATCTGGAAGACGTTAAACATCACGGCTCTTTCTGAACTGGAAACTGCCGCAAAAAACGGACAGCTTCGCGGACTCCCAGGCATGGGCGCCAAGTCCGAGTCCGCGATACTTGAAGGGATTGCGTCACTTGCCCGCAGGTCTGGGCGAATTCCGTTGGGTCGGGCGTATCCACTGGCGCGGGAGATCATTGCCACACTCAAACGGGTGAAGGGAGTCGTCGAAGTAGAACCAGCTGGCAGCTTGAGAAGGATGCGTTCCACCGTCGGCGATCTGGATATTTTAGTCGCGTCCAAAGATTCAGCCGCTGTGATGGAAGCGTTCGTCAATCTGCCGGGAGTGAGTCGTGTGCTTGGCAAAGGAGAAACAAAAGCCAGCATCGAATTTACCGACGGCGTGCGCGCGCAGGTGTGGGTGCATCCGCCTGAAAAATTTGGGACTGCCCTGCAATATGCGACAGGTTCGAAAGATCATAATGTGCAGTTGAGACAGATCGCGCTTGCAAAAGGTTTATCGTTATCGGAACATTCATTTGCAAGAGTTGATGGCAAAGGCGAAATCTTTTGTTCCACAGAAGAGGAAGTTTACAAAACGCTCGGCTTGCCGTGGATACCGCCCGAACTGCGCGAAGATCACGGAGAGGTGGCTGCCGCAAAGGCAAACAAACTTCCGAAGTTGATCGAGATCAAGGATATCAAAGCGGACTTGCAAACCCATTCGACATGGAGCGATGGAAAATTATCCATGCTCGAAATGGCGCAGGCGGCAGCGAGACGCGGTTTGAAGGTGATCGCATTTACCGATCATTCGGCAAGCCTTGGTGTGACTGGCGGGTTGAAAATGGAAGATCACAAGAAACAAGCCGCTGAGATCAAGAAAACCCAGACGCAACTTGGTGATAAGATTTTGGTTCTCCATGCTAGTGAAGTTGAGATTAAAGCCGATGGCACGCTGGATTATCCGGATGAATTTCTTGCCACGCTTGATCTCGTGGTCGCATCCATGCATACTGGTTTGCGCCAGCCGCGCGAGAAGGTCACACAGCGTACGATCAATGCCATTCGCAACCCGCATGTGGACATCATTGGTCATCCAACAGGACGTTTGATTCCCGATAGGGAAGGCGCAGATTTAGATATGGAAGCCGTGCTAAATGCCGCTGCTGAAACTGGAGTGGCATTGGAGATCAACGCCCATCCTTCGCGCCTTGACCTGGATGATATGTATGCGCGCCGCGCAAAAGAACTGGGCATCCCGATCAGCATCAACACGGATTCACATTCCGAGGAGGATTTTGATATGTTATTCTATGGCGTCGCCACCGCTCGGCGCGCCTGGCTGACGAAAGAGGATGTCATCAATACCTGGTCAACGAAGAAGTTGTTGCATTGGTTGAAGGAGAGAGGTAAATGAAACAAATTCTCAAACCAACCTTGTTAAAAATTATCGTCACTTTTGTTCTGCTTATCGCGGTTGGTTGGCTGTGGCAGGCTATACTCGGACTTACACTTATGGACACATCATATTTCGGGGTCCCGATGCATTTCTATATTACCTGGGGACCATGTAAACCCGGAAATACTTGTTCTGAATTCAATGGGTTATATTTGGCTCTGGATATTATTTTTTGGTATATTGTTGGTGCAATTCTTGTTTTCTGGTTTCGGAAAAAATAGATTATCCTTCCGCGTTCAATGTGCGGGTTAAGAGGTGTTGGCGCAAAAGGGAAAACTTTCAGGGTGCCGCATAATTGACAAACAAAAATATTAATCCCGCCATGCTTTCGTATTTGAAAGCATATAAATTATGCGGTGAGTAGTAGAATAGACAAACTGTATTATGCTTTTTTGAAACGGAGACGACATGACAGAAGGTTCTATATCGGCAGGGGAAGTTCGGTTTTTCAGCGGCAGTTCAAATCCGCAACTGGCAGGGAAGATTGCAACGCAATTGGGCGTACCGTTGGATGGCACCCATATTACGCGCTTCAGCAATGACAATATGTACATTCAATTGGATGCCAGTGTCCGCTATCGGCGCGTGTATATTGTGCAGTCGCTTTCACAGCCGGTCAACGATCATTTGATGGAATTGTTGATGATGATTGATATTGCGCGCGGCGCGGCCGCGTCTGAAGTCCACGCCATCATCCCTTATTTTTCCTTTGGACGTTCTGATAAAAAAGACGCGCCGCGCATTTCGATCACAGCCCGCCTGGTGGCTGATTTGTTGAAGACCGCCGGCGCTACACACGTGATGAGTATGATGTTCCATTCGCCACAGGTTCATGGTTTCTTCGGACTCCCCACAGACCCGCTAAGCAGCCGCATGGTTTTCAAGGAATACCTTTCACACCTTGATCTAAACGGGGCGATCATCGTCTCGCCGGATATGGGGCAAGCCAAATCTGCGGCGCGTTTTGCGCGTGCGTTAAGTTTGCCTGTTGCCGCCGGGAATAAAGAGCGCGTTTCAGATTCCGAAGTGATCATCAGCGGTTTGGTGGGGAACCAGGTTCGAGGACATAAACGTGCCTTGATCTATGACGATGAGATCGCCACAGGCGGGTCGATCCTGGAATTGAGCCGCGTATTGGTCGCGGAAGGTGTCGAGGATATTCGGGTGATTTGCACGCATGGCGTTTTCAGCCGCGGCGGACTTGAACGGTTGGTGGCTGTTCCCCAGATCACAGAGATCATCACCACGGACACTGTCTATATTCCGCCTGAAAAAATGCACCCGAAACTTACGGTGCTTTCTGTTGCGCCAGTCTTTGCGGATGCCATTCACCATAATATTAATCGTGAGTCACTCAGCGATTTGTTTGTGTTTGGCGAGTAAAACTGGAAAAATTGGAAATACGGCCTGTCGAAAATAACGTCGCGCCCGGCTTGTGAAAAATAAGTCGCGGATAAGACCTGTTCTTTTCTCAGTAAAATGAATGTATAATTTTATTAATCAAGGAGGCACGTATGATAAACAAAATAATGCAAGATGCAATAAATGACCAGATCAATAAAGAGCTGTATTCCTCTTACCTGTATCTCTCGATGGCCGCATACTTTGAAGGCAGGAACCTTTCCGGTTTCGCCCATTGGATGCGCATGCAGGAAGCGGAGGAACGCGAACATGCCATGAAACTCTATGATTTCGTTTTGGAACGCGGCGGCAAGGTGCTGCTTAAAGCCATTGATGCGCCAAAGACCGAGTGGACATCAACCCTGGAGGTCGCTGAGGAAGTGGCTGCGCATGAGGCGAAGGTCACCGCTTCGATTTATGCGTTGTATGAAACCGCGCTTAAGGAGAAGGATTATCCGGCGCAGATCATGCTGCAATGGTTCATCTCGGAACAGGTGGAAGAAGAAAAGAATGCCGCTGAGATCGTGGCAAACCTGAAACTGATAGAGAAGGGCGGCACTGCCGTTTTTGCGCTCGATCATCAGCTCGGAAAACGCGGGAAATAGGTTTATATTTAAGACCCTAAAGGTTAAAAACCTTTAGGGTCTTTTTTATTTACTGATGTTGCGAAGCATCCCACAGGTTTACCCGCAAGACAGCCTCGAATTAAGCCAGCCCTTCAAGTTCATGTGTGTTGCCTGCGGGACTGTGAGTTATTTAGGAGAATTATGGATATTAAAATTCGTCGTGTGACACAGGAAGACAAGACCGAATGGATTCGTATGCGCAAGGGAATCTGGCCTGATTGGTCCAATGAGTATTTGGGTATTAACATGGATGAGGTGCTTGCAAGTGATAATGATTTAGTTATCTTTGCCTGTGATGGAGACAAGCCGGTTGGATTGACCGAGGTGCGGATCAGGGATTATGGGGAAGGGTGTGAAACCAGTCCCGTTGGCTATCTTGAAGGATGGTTTGTTGACGAAGAGTATCGTGGGCAAGGCGTGGTGGGCATAATGACTCAAGCCGCCGAAGACTGGGTGCGCGGGAAAGGCTGCACCGAGATTGCTTCGGATACCTGGCTGGAAAATGAGCCCAGCATCCGCGCGCATGTGAAGATGGGGTATGCCGAGGTGGAACGGCTTGTGCATTATGTGAAGAAGTTGTAATGGCAGGTCGCTAATTTTCCGGCCTGCCAAGAATGCCTCATCAAGAGACATATTAACCGCATCCTCGCGCGGACACGAGACTCGCAACGTAAGTTTTTCTTTGCAGTCAAAGTGTCTCGGTTTTGATGTCAATTGCACAAGGTATACATTTTATTTGATCTGAAAATCGTGTACGGTAATATCTATTAATGTTGGAGCGGGCAGCGGCTTGCCTGATGGCGAACGTGGCGTGACCAATCTCCGCGATGGATATGTAAAGCCTGATCCCTGCCTGTGCTCAAGGGGGACATTGGCGGCGGTGGCCAGTTTGCTGATGATGTCGGCGGTGTAATCATGCTGAAGGAGCAGACCAGTTTCAAGGTCAAAGCGGAAGCGTTGCACTTTATTGTGAGTGGGAATCGAGTCTGGGAAAGTCGCTTCAAGCCAGCCCGGTTCGATCTCCGTCCAATTGATTTCTTCACGCATGAGCAGGGCGGGCAGGGTGAAATAATTCCAGAAGGCATAGTTTGCAAAATAGGACATGTCCAGGTCATCCCAATAGAACAGCCGCCTGCCGCCGGGGAAATAACTGCGCGTGTTCTTGCGTTCTTCGATGACCCTGCCATTTGCATCTTCAAGGTGGACATCGTGCCCGTCAAGCACGCCGCTGATCTGCGGGTTTCTGCCGATGGGTGTTAACCGTGAGATGGGACGGGCAACTTCCATTTTGATCTTGGCATGTTTGAAGAATGGTCGTCCTTTCAATGTGAACGCCCAGCCGTGAACGCTTACTTCGGCTTCGATGGTTTTTGCGTTTTTCCAAAGTCCTTTGCCGCCATACGCGGCAATGGCTTTTTCTGCTGTCTGATTCATCTTAATACCTTTATGACTTCTTCCGGCGCTTCTTCGGGTGGATAGTGTCCGATCTTATTCAAAACGGTCAGCGTGTGATTCTCCATTAAGTCTGTCCAGACTTTCAATTCACCTTCCTTAAAGGCAATATCTGAGTCGCCCCATACAATGGCGGTGGGGATGTGCTTGATTTGGTCTCGTTGCGCCCACAGGGTTTCCAGCCACGGTGTCGAGCCGATGATCTCGCGCGGGAAAACCCAGGTACCCACGCGGGCGCTCTTTTCCACGTGCGGCATGTAGTAATGCTTTCGTACTTCTTCGGGCATCTTTTTCTTTGGTCCATAGGCGGCTTTCGATAAGGCCTTGCCAATCATGTTGAAATTCATAGTCAAGAGTTTGCCGATGGGTCCGCCTGCCATGCCGCTGAAGTTCACGAAATTGGGAATATGATTGACAGGCCAGAACCAGCTATTAGTGACCACGAGTTTCTTGATTTTTTCAGGATGCTTGATAGCGTAGGACATCGCAAATGGACCGCCCCAGTCATTGAACACGAAGGTGATGTTATTCAGGTTGAGGCTGTCGAGAAAGTCTTCAACATGTTTGGCATGATTGATCGGGAGGTAATCCCAATCACCTGGCTTATCAGATAATCCAAAGCCAATGTAATCCGGTGCGATGCAGCGATACGTCTTGGACATTTCCTTGATGATCTCGCGGTACTCAAACGACCAGCCCGGGTTGCCGTGCAGCAGCACGATCGGGTCTCCGGTTCCTTCGTCCACGTAGTGCATGTCGCCTTGCGGCGTTGAAAAATAATGATCCTTGAATGGATATTCTTTTTCGTCGAGCCAGTTGGGTCTAGGTTTGTCTGCCATTTTCTCTCCTCAGTTTTTATTCTGCAATGCCTGATTATGTATTTTCTTCCACGATCATCGAGATTTGATGCAGCCCTCTCATGATTTGATCCCAATTTTCTGCTCCCAATTTATCTAGGATATGTGACTGAGCCTTTTCCCAAAAGGGGAGGGCATTCTCCAGCGCGGACTTTCCCTTGGGCGTGATCTTGATCGGACGGGCGCGGCGGTCACTGCCAACCGACACCTTGACCAATCCCATTTTCAGCAGGGGTCTCAAATTGCGGGTGAGTGTTGTCCGATCCATTGCCATCATAGTGGTCATATCCTGCATGGAGGCTTCCCCCAGCATGGATAAAGCACTGAGCAGGGAATATTGCGTAGACCGCAGCCCTATGGGAGCCAGCGCCTTG
>DYDH01000026.1:23700-32866 GCA_020717985.1 Herpetosiphon sp.
GAGACGGGTGGCGCGGCGGGTGTTGAATCCAACACAGGGAACTGCACGGCAGGCAAATTCGTAAAGGCTTTCTTTTGGCATTTCTTTAAACATAATGAGTGTATATACACATACTTTTGAGTTTTGTCAATGTCTATAAAGAACTTAGCAGTGTTCATATAATGTCCTTGTTTTGCTGTATACTAACAAAAAATAAAATTGGAGTTTTTATGAGTAAAATGACCACGAAAAAACATCTTGTTCGAGCTTTACTCGATGACGGGGTAATGTCAAAAGCGCTGTTCGAGGAGGAATTACAGGAGCAAATAGACGAATTCCTGAAATCCAAGAAAGAAGATAACGATGATTTTTTCTTCGCCATTACCGAGCATGACAATCATGTTGCCATGCTCTTGATTGACGGGGACGATAATGTCCATGTCAACGAGGATGCCCGCGCGGTGTTAAGAACATTTTGGCAGAAGCCTGTTTATGAACACAATATGCAGATATTGATCCCGCAAATGGTGGATGAGTTGAGTGAGGGTTACTATTTTGTGTCAGGGGTAAAGGCGCAAAGAAAGTCGGACTAAATCCATTTCCAACGAGGCTGTTATGTTCTTTTTTAAGATTGATATGACCACGGTTTTGATTTTTCTGTTTTTTGGAAACCTCGTCACCGCTGGCTTGATGGCTATTTATTCGAGCGAATCCATTTCTCATCACGCGTATCGTCAATTTCTGGCGGGTAAGCTGTTTCAAAGCATATCCTGGATGCTGCTTGCACTGCGCGGCAAAATCCCCGATGTGCTTTCCGCTCATGTCGGTAACTCATTACTGCTGGCTGGTTTTGCGCTGGAGGCTCTGGCAATCATTTCTGTTGAAAAGCCGAGAAAACAATGGGAAACTTATTATGCGATCGTTGTCGCTGTTTTTATTTTTGTTTTTTTCGGATTTGCAAGGCAGCCCAATCAATACGTATATATATCATCCGCATTCGCGGCCCTTATGTTTCTTTCAGTGACGATCTTTTTTCTACGCGACGCCAAAAAATCCACTTTACGATATTCGCTTAGTGTAATTTATACAGTCTCCAGCCTCATCCTTTTGGTTCGCGGTACGAACGCTTTTCTGGATGCGGATTACAAATTGATGTCCAGTGAATTTTCGCAGACCCTGACCTTTTTATCAACCTACTTTCTCATGATCATTAGCGGAAGCAGTTTTTTATTGTTGCAACGTGAGCGCACCGATGAATTGTTAAGGGGCGCCAATCAGGAACTCGATCACCTGGCGCACATTGACGGTCTGACAAGCCTGGCAAACCGGCGTAAGTTTAGCGAAAACCTAACATACGGCATTTTGGAAAGCCGCCGCCGTGCCGAGCCGCTGGCGCTCATCATGGCAGATATTGATTTTTTCAAGAAATACAATGATCACTATGGGCATATTAATGGGGATAGGTGTCTGGTTCAAGTGGCACAAGAGTTGAAACGGCATTGTCAGCGCGGCACAGACCTGATAGCCCGTTACGGTGGAGAGGAATTTGCGATTGTCCTGATAAACACGGATATTACCAAAGCCGGGCTGATTGCGGAAGCGATCCGCAAGGGAGTACATAACCTTGCCATTCCACATGCCGACTCGGATGTGAGCGATTGTGTTACGTTGAGCCTGGGCGTATTTTCTGCAATACCGACCTTGGATGAGCATGATTATGACTGGTACATCATCGAAGCTGACCGCCGTTTATATGACGCTAAACATGCAGGGCGAAATCAGTGTGTTTGCAGGTAGCTGTTCCTCCCGCGAACATGTGACTCGCAACGCAAGCCTTTCGTGAAGACATAGCGGGTCTTATTCTGTCCGTGTGATCTGCCTGTTTTGTTGTATAATTTTTCTAATGAATGCAAATCGCTAAGGAGGATTTATTCATTGTTAAATACAATAAGCCCTTACATTACCAGAGATGAACCCTTTGGCCCGATTGATTCCGTGGATATTGATGCGAACGATCTGAGCGCTTTGAAGCTTTTATTTGAACAGCATAACTGGACTTACAAAAACCTTCGTAATAGGCCATCCGTCATTATTGGGCGAAGAGGTTCAGGAAAAACATATTATTTACGAAGTGTTTTTTTTGACAAGCAATATGATTATTATGCAGAAATTAGGACTGCGCGTGTATTTGGATATATAGCCAAAATCATACAGGGCATGACGGAAGATGCCATGTTTCCAGAAACTGTTTCTGAATTATGGGAAACAGTATTATGGATTGTAGTTTTTTCTGAAATACGAAAATATTCATTGCTCTCTTTCGATGATTTGTCAATAGTTAATGCTTATTTAAGTAAAGTTGGTGTAAAAGAAAACGATACTTCGGATGATGTGCTTTGGGGTATTGCATCTACTCTTAGTGAAGGGTTGAAAGATAAGCCTGTAGGAGTAATTTCAGAAATGTTAAGGAGATTTGAAAATATTAGTTTTGATGATGCTCAGATGGCTGTTCTCAGAAATCTTGAATTATCTAATAAAACTTTTGTTATCCTAATGGATTCACTGGATGATTTTCGGACCGATATCGACACGGTAGGTCGCTCACTTCAAGGATTGCTTAAACTGGTTGGCTCCATGAATAAGCCAAGGGATTTTGTAGATATTCGGCTCTGTCTCCCTGCAGAGATTTATCATAGGTTTATAAAAATCTCATCCAACCCAAACAAGGATTTTCGGCGTGCACTTAAACTTCAATGGACGGCGGGTGAACTAGTGTTGCTCGGATCACAGCGATTGATGTTTTATCTGGCTTTGTATTATCAGGATTTTCTGAAAGCTATCTTTCCGCTTGACCTGACCAAACGTTCTGATGCATTGAAACTTTTTCAGGCTGTGCTGCCTGAAAAAATAACCAATCAGACAGGATTTCAGGAAGAGACTTTATCCTACATCCTGCGGCATACCCAGCTCTTGCCAAGGCATTTCTTAATGTTGTTGAACTCAATCTTCAAGGATACTGGCGGTGGGATTCGAAAAGTAACTCCTTTTCCTATTAGCCAAGATAGGATTACAAATGGCATTAGTCAGGTAGAGGAATTTATTATCAGGGAGATTTTTGTGGCATTCAATCCTACTCATCCCACTGCTGAAGAGACCTGTAAGCGCTGCCTGCCCGAGCTGGGACATAAATTTTCGATGGGTGATCTGCACCGTGTTTTCACCCGTCATGGCAAAGCCGTCTTTGGTAGTGATAACCTTTTTGACTTTCAAAGAATGCTGCTGGAGATTGGCGCAATAGGCAGAGTAATTCCAGGTAAGGAAAAAGATGTCTATATCAAAGGCAATTTTGAATACACTGTCTCACATCAATTAAGCTTGGGACAAGATGACGAACTTTGTGTTCATCCGCTTTTCTCTGGCATCTTTCGCGGTAGTATACAACAGGACCGTCCTGTTTATCCGTATGGAAGTATATTGGATGATGAGGATTATCGGAATAATAATGATGATTGACCATGGATGACGGGCAACGAGTGATGATAATAGTGAGTCACATTGATTTTTTTATGAGAGTTTAGTTTATGGCAGCATTTTTAGGAGAGAAATAACCATGAGGCAAACTATTATTGTTTTGTCGATTACTATTGGTGCAAGTCTATTGTTAACTGCATTTAGTATATGGATATCTCCAAATTTACTCTCTAGTTCGGGCGGGATTTTTGCAATTTTCTCCGCAATTTTTCTGGCAATTATGGGTTTAGGTGGAGGTACTATAAAAGGTTGGGTGGAAACTTTTTTTGAGAAGAAAGAAAAAAACCAATCAAAGATTAATGTGAAAGATAGTTTCGTAATTGACTATGTTGAGAATTTTTATAACCATCCGAATTCTTCCGTAGGCGTTGATAAACTCGAAGAAAAGTCAGCTGAAAAGCAGGAAATTGTTTTATCTCGTAATGAAGCGCAACTAGCCTATCTTTCTGCAATTATTGCTGATTTTCGCCCTCTTAGCCTTTCAGGAATGGATATCCATTCGGGTGATGTAAAAGCCAAATTGTCTTTGGAAGATATTTATATTTCGCTAAATACAACAACTTTAATTGCAAAAGAAGTGAAGGGGAAATCAGGTCGAGATGATACACGCCCCCTTACAGTTTTAGAAGCGTTCATTCAAGCGCCTGAGTGTCGTGTAGTTTTATTGGGGGCACCAGGAACAGGTAAGTCCACTTTTGTTCGTTATTTATCTTTGCAATTGGCAAAACAATTAAATGGTTCTTCCATGGAAATTTTGGAAAACTGGGTCGGAAAACCTTTGCTACCTATTGCAATATCACTTGGAAGACTTGCTGAATCTTTGGCTTTGGATTCGAAAATTGGTACTGCAGAAATGATTGAGAAATTTATTGTATCTACACTTGAGGCTGATGAGCGCACAAAATTCTTCGCCCAATATGTTCTTCCAATATTGGGCGAAGACGGCGGTTTGATTTTTTTTGATGGCTTAGATGAAGTAGCAAGCTTAGAGTTGCGGCCGATGATAGTGCAATCTATTGAGTCGTTTACTGAAAAATATTCTCGGAACAAACTTAGTCGCTTCCTTGTTACTTGCCGCGTATTTTCATATCAGGATACACGTTGGAAATTAGCAGGGTGGCCCGTTTATGAGATAGCTCTTTTTTCACAACAACAAATTAAACGATTGATTGAATTATGGTATGACCTACATACTTTTCTGGAGCCTGGTCGGGCAATTGAATTTAATGTAAAAAAACGCAAGCTTTTAGCTGCGGTACAGATTGATGACCCCCGTCGTTTATATGAAGTAGCTTGTTACCCAATTATACTTACAATGATGGCGATTGTTCATGCGAGCTATGATTTGCCTGACAGCCGCGCTCGAGTTTATGAACAATGTGTAGAACTTTTACTTGATAAATGGCAATCACGTCGTTCAATTAAGAATAAGGCCGAGTTTCGAAGTTTGACGGAGGAGTTGAATGTGCCCGCTAGCGCTATCTATGAACCACTATATGAAATTGCATTTGAAGCACATAAGGCCCATAAGGTAGGGAAATATAACACAGGAGAATCCGGTAGCTTGATTACCGAAGGTTTGATTGATGGTATCTTGCATGACTATTTACAGGACAGAAACAAAGTTGATGTATTCCTAGAATATTGTAAAAACGCGAATGGTTTGCTTATGTTGCGTGGTGTCGTTACGCTTGCTGGTTCAAATGTAGCGAGAAATGAATATGTTTTTCCGCACCCAACTTTTGAAGAATTTCTGGCAAGCAGGCATTTAAGGAATCTTGATCCTGAGGATGTGCGATTACTTTTGGACACATCGTATGATCGTTGGCGTGAACCTATTAAGTTTATGGCGGAATTATTTTGTTTTAGCAAAGAGCCGAATCGAAATGCTATGAATGGACTCTTGGAAGCTCTTTCATCCCCGTTTCCTGAGAACCCTGATGGAAAAGATTGGCGTGCAATATGGTTAGCTGGCGAGTTATTGATTTTTTATAATCGCGTTTGGAAAGAAAAGAAAAAATCATCGTATGAGAAAAATATCGTAACTAACTTGCGTAAAATGGTGGAGACTGCACAATTAACACCACGTGAACGAGCGGATGTGGCAGATATTTTGGAACAGCTCTTTATGCCAAATGATTTGTTTGAGTTTACACCTGTCTTAGAACCTAAAATATTTATTACTAAATATCCTGTAACTAATCTTCAATACGAACGTTTTCTCAGAGAAAATAACTTTATTAATAAAGATTTATGGTGTAATTTTCTAAAGTTCGATGAGAATAATGAGATTGTGAATGAGAATTGGGATAATGAGCCTTGGAAGTGGTTGCAAAATGCATTAAATATAAAAAATTATGATATTCAGGATGGCGTTTTATTACCTCGATTTTGGCATGATTCACGCTTTGGAATTGCTCATCCATACGCGCCTGTTGTAGGCATATCATGGTATGAAGCTAATGCGTATTGTAATTGGGTGTTAATGAATTGGAATGATTTGGAGGAAGGAAATCAGTTCTTAGTGCAGCCAAATTTGATTCGATTGCCGCTGGATAAAGAATGGACACTGGCTGCCGGTGGCGATGAGAATGGGCGATTTGCATTTGGGGAAGTAAAAAAGATAGAAGAATTATCTAGATTGGCGAATATTCGTGAAAGTGATATAAATCACCCGACTCCTGTCTGGATGTATCCACAGGGTGCAAGCCCAACTGGAGCATTAGACCTGAGTGGAAACATTTGGGAGTGGCAGGCAAATTATTCTGACAAAAAATATCTTTCTCAAAGAGCATTAAGTATACGAGGTGGTTCTTACCTTGGCGATAAGGAAAATGCTCGAGTTTCGGTTCATAATGGCTATCTGCCAGGTGATAGATATAATTTCATAGGGTTTCGAGTAGTGGCATCCTTTGATGAGTAATTTTATTCCCTTTCGGGTTCAATACCCCGCCGCTTGCGGCGGAAGAAAGGGTTCGGGTCTTGCCCCGAGGTTGGTGCCTTTCATTATTTTTTCCTCTTGACACATCCCACTCTCCGTCATAGAATACCGCCCAATCACATACATAAAACGCTGACGAGGACGAGTACACTTCAAAGCGATTTCCAGAGAGCCGAGCAAAACCATGGTGAAAGCGAGGCAAAAGCGCAGAAGTCGAATGGACCTCCGAGTTGCAAGAGCAAAAGCAGTTTGATAGTTCGGTAGTCAAATAGTGAGTAGCTCAAGTCGGGAACTCCCGTTACAGAGTAAGGGTATAACCATAAGCCGAAGGCAATGTGGCGTACCTGACAAAGTGAAGCTGGCTTTTGGATCTCTGTTGCTCACAACAGGGATTTTTTGTTAAGACACTTCAAGCCTGGGTGGCACCACGGGAGTCCTCTCTCGTCCCTTATGGACGGAGAGGATTCTGTTTTAAAACCGACGGTGGACTATAGACCGTAAAGCACCGTCTACCGTCCACGGTCTACAGTCAAAGATCACTCAACAAAATTAAGGAAAAAAACCTATGCTACTAGAATCAACCACCCTTCAAACCATCATCCGCGAAGTCTCCACCGACCTTGAAACCCCCGTCAGTTTGTATCTCAAACTCCGAGGCGAGGGCGCATCTTTTTTGCTGGAATCCGTCGAGGGCGGGGAGCGCATCGCGCGCTATTCCTTCATCGGCGTTCAGCCCAGAGCGGAATATATTTTGCGCGATGGCGAAATCGAAATCAAAGACGCAAACGGAACACGCACCATGCAACACGATGGCGACCCGACCCTGTTCCTGCAAAATGAAATGAGCCGCTTTCCTGCTGTTCACCTGCCGAACGCGCCGCGCTTCTCAGGTGGGTTGGTGGGCTACCTCGGGTACGAATCTGTCAGATTTTTTGAACCAACTCTCAGCCCTGCACTGAGCCGTGTCGAAGTGGCGAAAATGAACCGCGCTCTTATTCCCGATGGAATTTATTTGCTTGCCGATACCATCGTCGCATTCGATCACGCGCGCCGCACCATCTTCCTCATCGCAAATGTTTTGGATGGTGACGCCGAAGCCGCCAATCAAAAACTGGACGCCATCGCCGAGCGCATCCATCAGCCTTTGCCCGCCGCGCAAAAAATTGAAGTCAAGCCGTCTGAAATTAAATCGAATCTCACGCGCGAAAAATTTGAAGAGATGGTGCTTGCCGCGAAAGAGCATATCGTGGCGGGTGATATTTTTCAAGTGGTGCTTTCGCAGCGTTTCAGCCGCGAGACCAATGTTGAACACTTCGATGTTTATCGCGCCGTGCGCCGCCTCAACCCTTCTCCGTACATGTTCTTTTTTGATTTCGGACTCGTGGACGATGAACCGCTTTATATTGTTGGATCGTCGCCTGAGATGTTCGTGCGTTTGGAAGGAAGAACCGCTTCGCTCCGCCCGATTGCTGGGACGCGCCCCCGAGGAGCAGACGCGGACGCTGATGCATCGCTTGCCAAAGACCTGCTCGCCGATCCGAAGGAACGCGCGGAGCATGTGATGTTAGTTGACCTCGGACGCAATGACCTCGGACGCGTCTGCGAATATGGCACGATCAAAGTTTCTGATTTCTTCACCGTTGAAAAATATTCACACGTCATGCACATCGTCTCTCACGTTGAAGGAACTCTGCGCTCTGAACTGACCGCCTTCGATTTAGTGAGAGCCGCCTTCCCCGCAGGGACAGTCAGCGGCGCGCCGAAAGTCCGTGCCATGGAAATCATCGCCGAATTGGAAACTGACGCACGCAACGCCTACGCAGGTATGATCGGCTACTTCGGTTTCGACGGCGCCATGGACACCTGCCTCGCCATCCGCACCATGATCGGGCGCGGCAACACTGTCAGCGTGCAAGCAGGCGCAGGCATCGTCGCAGACTCAGACCCATCCACCGAGTTTCAAGAGACGGTGAACAAGGCGAGTGCGATGTTGCGTGCAATTGATGCCGCTGAGAGCAATAGTTAATTGAGGCAGTAAAAAGTGAGAAGTAAAAAGTAAATCCATCGCCACTTCTCACTTATTGCTTTTTACTTCTTTCTCATAACCGAAAGGATAACCCATGACAACCAAACCCCGCCTTCTCACTGGTGACCGCCCAACTGGACGCCTTCACCTCGGACATTATGTCGGCTCGCTTCGTAATCGCGTGCGCCTGCAACATCAATATGATTCCTTCTTCATCATTGCTGACCTGCACACGATGACCACAAAACCCGAGCCGCAGTACATCAAAGAAATCCCAACCTACATCCGCGAAATTGTCTTGGACTATCTCGCCGTTGGTATTGACCCGAGCGTCAGCACGATTTTTGTGCAGTCGGCAATTCCAGAAACCTATGAAATGAATCTGCTCTTTGAAATGCTGGTCACCGTTCCGCGCCTCGAACGGATGCCCACGCTCAAAGACATGGCACGCGACGCGCACATTGATTCCATGCCGTTTGGTCTGCTCGGCTATCCCGTTTTGCAAGCTGTGGATATTCTCCTGCCGCGCGCGCAAGCCGTTCCAGTTGGACGTGATAACCAATCCCACGTGGAACTCGCCCGCGAAATGGCGCGTAAATTCAACAATCTTTATGGCGCAGAAATCTTCCCAGAACCAGAACCTATTATCGGTGAGGTACCCATGCTCGTCGGCACGGACGGACAAAACA
>DYDH01000205.1 GCA_020717985.1 Herpetosiphon sp.
TGAATATTTTTGAGGGTGTTTATGTCTGTTCCGCATCCCACCATTTGGACAGATGGTTGCCGGAACGTTTGGGCTGATCAATGTAGTGCGAGACGTCGTTGAACAACATCAACCGCGCGCGGACTGGGTCTTTGAAATCGAGCACGTTCAGACAGGCTGGAGACTGGTCAAGGCGGTCACGGTAGCCGCGTGCATCGAAGCCAAGCAAACTGCTGATGAGCAAGCGCAGGGTGGCCTTGTGCGACACGACCAGCACATTTTGTCCGCGATGTTCCAAAACAATTTCACGGATGACTGGCAGAGCACGGGCGATCACGTTGACACCAGCCTCGCCACCCTGTGGCGCAAAGGTGAACGGGTCTTCCTCCCAAGCAGCGTACTCATCGGGGAATTGTTCTTCGACGTCGGCGCGGCGCATTCCTTCCCAATGTCCGTGATGGATTTCACGCAAGCCTTCTCGATGAAATAAAGGAATTTTGTGCGGGGCGGTGACAATGGTTGCGGTCTGAATCGTGCGTGTCATGGGACTGCAATAGACCGCCGCAATCGAATCATCAGCCAATCGTTCCCCCAGCCGTCCTGCTTGAAACTTCCCTTCATCGGAAAGGTGGACATCCACTGCGCCTGCAAAGCGGTCTTCGGCGCTGAGTTGGGTTGCTCCGTGGCGAACGAGATAAATGCGGGTCGTTTTTTGTTCGGACATATTTCATGCTCCCATTGAAAAAATAAAACCACAAAGGGATTCCTGTTTTTCCTTCGTGACCTTTGTCTCCTTTGTGGTTGAAGACGGCAAAATTAGCCGAACATTAACTTGCGTTCCACCGCATCCAGTGGAAAGGCGTCTACGACGACCATGCTGCCATCCCCATCCGTGCGGACTTCGCACGAGGGTTCAGTGCGCTCGCCAACAGTCTGTCCCATATAGTCTTGGGGAAACAGGCGATCAATTTGAATGGTTCGGGGGCAGAGGAGATGATTTTTCCCTGTAGTTTTTCAGTTGCTTTCAATGCGGCTTGAAAAATACTTTGGGCATCCTTGGGATAGTTCTTTTCCTGATGTTGTTCGAATGGCATACGACCTCACTTCTTCCTGACAAAAAGATTCAACCACAAAGGAGACCAAGGGGCACAAGGGAAAACCAAATACCCCTTTGTGACTCTTCGTGTTTGAAAATGGGATTTTTACACGGTTTCAAATTTCTCGAAGCGGACGTGCTTGAAGAGTTCCTCAATCAGCGGGCGCGCGCCGACTTCAGTTCCGCTCAGGCTGGCGGTGGCGGCTCCGCTGGCGACGCCCCACCCCAGCGCCTCTTTCAACGAGATGCCTTGAGACAGCGCCCAGACCAATCCGCCGACCATCGAATCCCCTGCACCAATGGGATTTTTTTCCTGAATCTTCGGGCTGTGAGTCAGCCATGTTTCTGCGGCGGTATGCAACAGAGCACCGTCCTTGCCCATCGAAACCACCACGTTCTGCGCGCCTATTCTGCGGAGTTCGGCAGCAGCGGCAGAAATTTCAGCCGTATTATTTACGGGCAATCCAGTCAGTGCATGAACCTCTTCGGCATTGGGCTTCACCAGATAAGGCTTTTCAACACAGCCAAGCCGTAGGGCTTCACCAGTCGTATCCAGAATGGCGTGAGCCTCGTGCTTGTTGAGCACTTTCACAACACGAGCATAAAAATCATCGGCAACGCCAGGCGGCATACTGCCCGCCAGCACCCACCACTCGCCGCGCTTCGCGAGAGAATCAATCTTATCGAGCAATTCCCGCTGTTTGACGGCATCCACCAGCGGACCTTTTTCATTGACTTTGATATAGTGGTCATGCAACTGAGTCACGATACTGACATTCGTACGCGTTTCACCAGCAACCCATACAAAGTCCGTGCCGATGCCGAGGCTTTGCAAACCTTTCTGCAACAACTCACCTGCGTTCCCAGCCAGAAACCCAACCGCAACACTTGAGGCATCCATACCTTTGAGCAGGCGCGAAACATTGAATCCTTTGCCGCCAAAGTCAATACGCGATTCCGTTGCCCGCAGCGCCGAATCAAACTCCATCGCGGGCACAGTCAATTCGCGGTCAACTGCTGGGTTGGGGGTTAATGTGTAAATCATGGTTACTCCAATTTGAGTCCGGCTAAGGCTTTTCCCACATTTGTTCGATCAACACTTCCTCAGCCTCATTCGTCCACATCCGGTCCTCTGCTTCAGAACCCGGAGCTGATATCGCTTCATTTTGGAGAATCAAAACTAGAGACTATTCTTCAGGCGCATCGCGGACTATGTACAGCGGTCTGCCTTTGGCTTCATCGTACAAGCGTCCAACGTATTCGCCGAGGATGCCCAATGAAATCAACTGCACACCACCGAGAAAAAGCACTGCAATTAAAGTAGTGGCTTGCCCAAAGAATGCGCCAGAACCCATCATACGCATGTAAACTACAATGGGGATGGCAAGAATGGAAACGCCCGCCGAGAAAAAACCGAAATATGTGGCGACTTGTAACGGGAAATACGAAAAGCCGGTAATGGCATTCAGCGCAAGCTTAAGCATCTTGCGGAAAGGGTATTTCGTCACACCTGCAACACGCGCGGCGCGTTTATAGGTAACGCCAATTTGCTTGAACCCCACCCAAGCAGACATGCCGCGCGGAAAGCGATGGCGCTCCTTCATTTGCTTAAGCACATTCACCACTTTGCGATCCATCAGGCGGAAGTCTCCTGTGTCCACCGGAATTTTCACATCGGTGATGCTGTAGATCAGACGATAGAACATGGCGGCAGTGAATTTCTTGAACCATGATTCTCCCTCCCGCTCGCCGCGCACAGCATAGACAACTTCGTAACCTTCCTTCCATTTCTTTACAAGTTCGAGGATCACCTCGGGCGGGTCTTGCAAGTCTGCATCAATGATGATAATCGCATCGCCACGCGCGTAGTCCCAACCGGCAGTAATGGCAACCTGATGTCCAAAGTTGCGCGCAAAAATGACCGGGCGTACAGTTTTATCCGCTTGCACAAGTCCGCGGATCTTGTCTGTTGAACCGTCTGTCGAGCCATCATCCACAAGGATGAGTTCCCAGGGTTCGCCCGAAGAGTCCATCACTTCTTTTACACGGCGATATAACTCAGGAAGGTTGTCAAGCTCATTGTAAATGGGGGCAATGATCGAATAGGTGATTTTCATAAATTTTGGTTCCGTTTGTGTTTTATAAAATATTTAAGCTGTCTGCGTGGTTTTATCTTTTTAGTTGGAGGCACGAACTTCTCCTCATCGTCGGCAAAGGGAGGCAAACCCAAAATGCGGCGGCGTAGATATTCCGTAATTACCACCACAGAAGCCAAAACAGGGACAACCAACAAGGCTCCCATAATTCCTTCAAGGATCGTGGCGATCATGATGGCGATGAAAATCAAAGCCTCATTCATGCGTAAACTGCGACCCATGATCATGGGTCGCAAAAAAAAGTTCTTTAGGCTAACCAACACCAGGTACGTCAGTCCGGCAATAACTGCCACAAAAAAATTTGAGAGTGGAATCCAACTGGAACCTTCCAGCAAAGCAACGCCCACCGCAAGTGCCGCCGCCAGGAAAGGTCCCACATCGGGAATCAGGGTGAAAAAACCTGCCAGCACCCCCAGAACCAGAGCTCCGGGAATCCCCAGGATCAGCCATGCAATGGTAAATACAATGCCAACCACCAGCATAAGCACGATCTGACCGCGCAGGTAAGCCATCCACACATTGCGCAGGCGTTTGTACAACTCACGCATATCATGCTGATATGCGTGAGGCGCCAACTTCATCAGCCATTCGCGCATACTTGGCCATTCGCTCATGAACAAATGCACACTGACAATGATCACCAAAACCCATAACACGCTGACCGATGTCGTCTCAAGTAAAGCCAATGCCTCTTCAGGCAATGGCGTGAGAATTGATTCCTGCAATTGCCCAAGGCTTTGACCCAACTGTTCAAAATGAAATACCATGTTGCCAAACTGCACGGGCTGGGTAAGCAGCGCACTCGTCTGACGCGAAAGGTCAAGCAGGTCACTGGCAACGATCTTTATTTCATCAAAAAAGATCGGCGTTAATGTAGCAGGCACGCCCACCAATATAATCAACGCAGAAAAATAAACTATGTTCACCGCGGCCATGCGCGAGAGTTTTATGTTGCGCATCAATACAGCCACAGCGGGACTGATCAAATATGCGACGAATGCCGCAATGACCAGCATCTTGATTGCCTCCCGCGCATAGATCAGCAGGGCGACTACCGCCACAAGGACGATAATCCCTGCCATATAACGGGAGGTAAGACTCCATTGATTATTTTTCATAATTTCTTTTTGACCGCCTCCAAAGTGGGTTCAATGATTGGAGCAGGCTGGACAGCCTGCATTGCCGCGCGGACATCCTTAAGTCCACTGCCGGTATTCAGTACCAGTATTGGATCATCGCTGCGGACTACGCCCATGCCTGTCGCCTTGACCAGCCCAGCATAGGCGGTCGCCCCGGCAGGTTCGGGAAAGACTCCCATCTTGCCGAGTTCCGCAATCGCCCTGATTATCTCATCATCCGATACTGTAACATAAGTCCCACCTGTTTCTTTTGCGGCACGCACTGCGCGGACTCCGTCACGCGGCAAATCCACTGAAATGCTGTCGGCAATCGTTGTTGCCGACACAGGCGTGATAATCTCAGTATTTGCATGGAAGGCATTGGCAATGGCCGCGGAACCTTCCGCCTGTACGCCGATGATACGCGGCATGTTGGGAATCCATCCCAATGCAAGCAGATCTTTGAATCCTTTATGAATGCCCGAGATGATATTGCCATCACCCACAGAAACAAAAATGGACAGTGGGGAATGATTATCCAACGGGCTGTCCTTCTTGTGCCAGTCGCGATGCGCCTCCAACCACCATTCCCAAATTTCAAACGCAGCGGTCTTCTTGCCCTCAAGTGTGAACGGATTGTAGCCGGTGTTGCGGCAGTACCAACCAAATTCGTCCGATGCTTTTACGGTGAGGTCGAAGGCGTCGTCGTAGGAGCCATCCACCAAAATGACTTTCGCGCCAAAGATGAGAAGTTGCGCCACCTTGGCCGGCGGAGCAGATTTGGGCGCAAAGATAATAGCCTTCTGCCCCACCGCAGCGGACATGCCCGCCAACGCCGCGCCCGCATTACCAGTGGATGCGGTCACAACCACTTCGGCTTTGAGTTCGCGCGCGCGAGTCACAACGACCGCACTGGCGCGATCCTTGAAAGAAGCCGTGGGATTACGCGACTCATCCTTGAGCCAGAGATGCTTGAGCCCCAGTTTATCCGCCAGTCTTGGCAGGGCAAATACCGGTGTCCAGCCTGCGGCATGCAAGGGAGTAGAGTCACCTGCGGGTTCGTTAACAGGCAAAAGAGGCAGGTATCGCCAAAGTGAAGCTTCAGTCCGCGAGGTAATATCTTCCGGGTGAAATTTCTTTTTTATGAAATCATAATCAGGGATAACATCAAGATTGCCACCATCTTTCGGGCAAGTGTACGTGACCTGACCAGGCAGGTATTCGGCCCCACAAAGCGAACAACGATAACCAGTGAATTTGTTCATGGAACTCCTCTTTTTTGTTTAATTTTACCCGATAGAAGCAATTCTGCATCTAGCCAACTGACAAAAGGGCGAAACGCTCTGTTCCCCCATAAGTCACTTGTACCAGACCAGCTTGAAGTTATAATCCCACTGTTCATCATCATATTCCAAACTTGGAGGAAATCGTTATGAAATCCGCGCGCGCCAAACAATTGTTCTTTGCGCTGGTCGTCCTTTTACTTGCGAGTCTTTCCTGCTCCTCATTGGCAGGACCTTCCCCCGCAACAGAACAACCCGTTGAAGTCACGTCAACAACAGTCGCATCAGTGGAGCCGACACAGCCGCCGGAACCCACCCCCACCTCTACCTCAACGCCAAAGCCTGAATTGGGAGAGATAATCCTGGACGAGCAATTCGCCGATGGTTCAAACAACTGGTATGTTGGCGCAGACACCACCACCGAAAATATTATTGAAGACAGCAAGTATAAAGTGCGTGTCCTTGTCCTTGACAATAGCTTCTACTGGTTCACTCCCCCGGTGTCCATTTCAGAAGTGGATGTAACCGTTGATACTGAATTCACCGAAGGCGCACCGGAAAATGCCGCCTATGGCGTTCTTTGCCATTTCAAAGACGTTGATAACTACTATCGTTTCCGCATCGCGCCTGACGGCACCTACGCCATTGATAAAAGCGTGAACACAGAAGTAAGTTTTCTGGCAGATTGGACAAAATCAAACGCAATCAAACAGGGAATCGGCACAACCAACCAAATACATGTTATCTGTAGTGAAAATCACCTGACCCTGTACGTAAACGACAGCTTTGTGGCCGACGTGGTGGATACATCCATTTCAGGAGGTTCCTTTCAATTGGTAATAGGCGCTTATACAAACAAGGAAAATGACAAAAATCCAGTTGGGGTCAGTTTTTCCAACTTGATGGTGCGAAAGCCGCTGGCTTGGGAGCGCCCCACAGAAGCCATTCTGACCGATGCTTTTGACGACAATAACAATGGATGGGATGTATTCGAAGAAGCGGATGGCAGCGGACAGATCGAGAATGGTAAGATGGTCATGAAGGTAAATGCGGCAGATTCCGTTTACAGGGTTTGGACAGGCATCACCCTTTCCAACGTGGATATGAGTTTTGACGCTGTCATTCAGGAAGGCGACCCGGCCAATGTCGCTTATGGCGTTGCCTGCCGCTACATTAACAATGACAATTATTATTCGTTCAACATGGACGGAACAAGCTCCTACACTTTGAAAAAGAAGGTTGCCGGGACATTGGAAACTCTCGTTGACTGGAGTTCATCCAATGCCATAAAGACCGGGTTGGGAGAGACCAATCATGTGCGCATCGTTTGCTCCAGCAGCGACCTGGAACTTTATGTTAATGAGCAGTTGCTGGTCTCATCGCAGGATGCAAATCTCACCGGCGGCGGTTTTGCCCTGCAAGCCGGGCGTTTTGAATCAGACAACAAACCCATGTCAGTCGCATTCGATAATATCGAAGTGAATTATCCAGAGAAGTAAAACGAGAACATAACAGATTGAAAAAGGACTCTCAGGCTAGAAAGCTTGAGAGTCCTTTTTGTCTGTCAGTTGCCAATGAGTTCAATAAATAGGGTTTACTTACAAGTTGTAATATCAGCAAAAATATTGGATGAGCCTTCCCCTGCCGCATTAAAGGCAACCACTGTATAAGTATATTTCCCTTCGCCGTCAGGAATGGCATCAAGAACCGAATCTGTGTTGGCGGGCAATTCCACCAGCATTTTACTGGTGCGGTAAATTCGATAGCCATCTTCATTATTGGAAGTATCCACCCAGGACAGGCGGATTTTCGCAAAGCCAGACTCACAACTGGACTTATAGGCCAATTGGCTTGGGCGCGATGGCGGCGAATACGACCCTTTATCCACTTTGACGAATATATTAAATTTCAGGATAGGGGTTCCGTCCCTGCTTTGCAACTGCCACAGGGCTTGATGCGATCCCGTATCCTGGGGAGCAATCATACTTATATTGACAATCGTACTTTGACCGGATGCGACGGTATCTCCCTCCGCGACAATGGGATAGCTTACAGATTTAGCCATCCGATATCCAGATGCAAACGCAATTACATAAGAACTATCCCAAGTACAGGTACCGGTATTTTGAAGTGTCCACGACATGCTGAAATGTTCATTAGGCGGGACGGGTCTATTTTCGCCAAGATTCATAAAGTTATATGGGACATCGTCACGCGTCCAATTTATATTTTGCGCGGAATCCGCACACGCTGTCGGCGTTCCTGCAATGGACGTGGCTTGCGCTGCGGGAGTCTCCGCTGTGGCGGAAGGCATGAAGGTGGCAGTAGATGTCATTACTTGCGCTGGTGGCGTTGGCGTGAGTGTTGGAATCGGCAACGGAGTTGGCTGTGAGCTGCAAGCGGATAGAATCAACAAAATTAACCCGATGTACTGGAATTTTTCCATTTGTGTTTTCCTGGGAGTGTCTAATTGCGTGGGCTTACCAAAAGATTTAACCACAGAGTA
>DYDH01000540.1 GCA_020717985.1 Herpetosiphon sp.
CGGCGAAGAAATTTCTGAGGCTGAATTGAAAGCGGCTTTGCGTCGCGAAGTTATTGCCGGCAAAGTTTATCCGGTTTTGACGGGAACAGCGCTTAGAAACAAGGGCGTGCAATTGGTTTTGGATGCCGTGGTTGATTATCTGCCAAGTCCGTTGGATGTGCCGGCAATTAAAGCGACTGATGTGGATGATTTAGAAAAAGTCATGGAAGTTCTGCCGAAAGATGATGCACCGTTTGCCGCGTTGGCGTTCAAGGTTGCAACTGATCCCTTTGTGGGACAGCTGACTTTTTTCCGTGTCTATTCTGGATCGGTTAAAGCTGGTTCATATGTTTTGAATTCTAGCAAAGGTGAAAAAGAAAGAATTGGACGAATCTTGCGTATGCATTCCAATCATCGTGAAGAAATCGAGGAATTGCAAGCTGGTGGTATTGGCGCCTTGGTGGGCATGAAAAACACGACGACCGGCGACACTTTGTGTGATGTTGATCATCCGTTGCTTTTGGAATCCATTACTTTTCCAGAGCCGGTTATCTCAATTGCGATTGAGCCGAAGACCAAAGCTGACCAAGAAAAAATGGGCTTCGCTCTTCGCAAATTAGCTGAAGAAGATCCAACTTTCAAAGTGCGCACCGATGAAGAAACCGCGCAGACAATTATTGCCGGCATGGGCGAATTACATTTGGATATTATCGTGGATCGCATGAAGCGAGAATTCAAAGTGGAAGCCAACATCGGACAACCGCAGGTGGCCTATCGTGAAACAATCAAGATTCCAGCGCAAGCTGAAGGAAAATATATTAAGCAATCCGGCGGTCGCGGACAATATGGTCATTGTTGGATTAAGTTGGAACCGCAAGAAGCGGGCAAAGGTTTTGAATTTGTCAGTGAAATTAAGGGTGGCGCGATTCCGCAAGAATTTATTACGCCAATTGGCAAAGGCGCCAAGGATGCGATGGACAGTGGAGTGCTCGCTGGTTATCCGATGGTGGACATCAAAGCGATTGTCTATGATGGATCATTCCATGATGTCGATTCCTCCGAAGCCGCTTTTCGCATTGCTGGATCAATGGCTTTCAAAGAAGCGGCCAGAAGAGCTAATCCAGTTATTTTGGAACCGGTTATGAAAGTTATTGCCATCACCCCGGAAAACTTTATGGGTGATGTCGTCGGTGATTTGAATTCCAAACGAGGCATCATCCGTGAGATGAATGATCGTGGAACAGGGGCGTCTCGGGTGAAAATTATTGACGCGGAAGTGCCACTTTCTTCGATGTTCGGTTATGCCACTCAACTTCGTTCGATGACGCAAGGCCGTGCCAACTATTCCATGGAATTTTCCCACTACGCGGAAGTTCCGAAGAATGTAGCCGAAGAAATTATTAGCGGGAAGAAGAAATAAAGTCGATTTATATACAAAT
>DYDH01000541.1 GCA_020717985.1 Herpetosiphon sp.
ATTGCCGGCAAAGTTTATCCGGTTTTGACTGGAACAGCTCTTCGCAATAAAGGTGTGCAACTGGTTTTGGATGCTGTGGTTGACTATCTGCCAAGTCCGTTGGATGTGCCTGCCATCAAAGCGACTGAAGTTGATGATTTGGAAAAAGTCATGGAAGTTTTACCGAAAGATGATGCGCCGTTTGCCGCTTTGGCTTTTAAAGTTGCGACTGACCCGTTTGTTGGACAGCTGACTTTTTTCCGTGTCTATTCTGGATCGGTTAAAGCAGGCTCATATGTTTTGAATTCTAGTAAAGGCGAAAAAGAAAGAATCGGACGCATCTTGCGTATGCATTCCAATCACCGTGAAGAAATCGAGGAATTGCAAGCTGGTGGTATTGGCGCCTTGGTGGGCATGAAAAACACGACGACCGGCGACACTTTGTGTGATGTTGATCATCCGTTGCTTTTGGAATCCATTACTTTTCCAGAGCCGGTTATCTCAATTGCGATTGAGCCGAAGACCAAAGCTGACCAAGAAAAAATGGGCTTCGCTCTTCGCAAATTAGCTGAAGAAGATCCAACTTTCAAAGTGCGCACCGATGAAGAAACCGCGCAGACAATTATTGCCGGCATGGGCGAATTACATTTGGATATTATCGTGGATCGCATGAAGCGAGAATTCAAAGTGGAAGCCAACATCGGACAACCGCAGGTGGCCTATCGTGAAACAATCAAGATTCCAGCGCAAGCTGAAGGAAAATATATTAAGCAATCCGGCGGTCGCGGACAATATGGTCATTGTTGGATTAAGTTGGAACCGCAAGAAGCGGGCAAAGGTTTTGAATTTGTCAGTGAAATCAAAGGTGGCGCGATTCCGCAAGAATTTATTACGCCAATTGGCAAAGGTGCCAAGGATGCGATGGATAGTGGAGTGCTCGCTGGTTATCCGATGGTGGACATTAAGGCTATCGTTTATGACGGATCTTTCCATGATGTCGATTCCTCCGAAGCCGCTTTTCGCATCGCTGGATCAATGGCTTTCAAGGAAGCTGCCAGAAGAGCCAATCCAGTTATCTTGGAACCGGTTATGAAAGTTATTGCCATCACCCCGGAAAACTTTATGGGCGATGTGGTGGGTGATTTGAATTCCAAACGAGGTATCATCCGTGAAATGAATGATCGCGGAACCGGAGCGTCTCGCGTGAAAATTATTGACGCAGAAGTGCCGCTTTCCTCGATGTTCGGTTACGCGACTCAACTTCGTTCCATGACCCAAGGCCGCGCCAACTATTCTATGGAATTTTCCCACTACGCGGAAGTTCCGAAGAATGTGGCAGAAGAGATTATTAGCGGGAAGAAGAAATAAAGTCGATTTATA
>DYDH01000542.1 GCA_020717985.1 Herpetosiphon sp.
GGAAGCTCTTGTCATGCATGATAAACTGCATCCCGGTATTGTTACGGTCCGACCGCTTTTTAATGGCGCTATTGGTGACTAAGCGGTTAACAAGAATTGTTTCCGTAATATAAGGGCAAGAAAGGAAACAGAAACCCCTGCCCCTGTAAATCATGAAGTTAAGTGACTTGGAATTATCTGCAAGCGATCGTGCAAAGCTACAAGAAGTTGTGGCTAAAGGGAGTGATTGGCGAGCACGTCATCGGGCTCAAACACTGTTACATTTTGACGCTGGCTTGAAAGCAAAGGCCATAGTGGCGTTGCAAGGCCTGAATATCGATACGGTTTATGACCGACGTAAGAACTGGTTATCAAAAGGGTTTGTCTTTTTATTTGATGTGCATCGAAGCGGCGCACCTCCGAAACTGAACGCAATTCACCGTGAACAGATCAATATTTGGGTGGAAGAGGAAGCGCTGACAGCCCCTGCGATAGTGGCCCGGTTAAAGGAACAGTGCGATGTAGAAGTGAGCGTTGGTACCGCGCGTAATGCGTTGAAAGCACTTGGCGTTGTATGGAAAAGAACACGTCTTAGCTTAAAAAAAAACGAGATGAAGTCAAGTTTCGACAAGCACAGTTAGAACTCGAAGTGATGAAAGATCAAGTCGAACGTGATGAAAGGATCTTAGCTTATGTGGACGAAACTGGTTTTGCACAGGCCCAGCCAAACCGCAGTGCTTGGACACATAGAGGCAAATGTCACAAGATTGATGCCAATCGGGGGAAACGCCTGAATGTCATCGGCGCCATGCTCTCAACGGGTGATTTGTTCTCAGTTGCGCTGTGGCAACCAACAGATTCACTTATATTTACCGGCTTTCTTGGTCTGCTGATGAACTACGTGGGCAAACCGTTAACGGTCATTCTGGACAATGCGTCATTCCATAAAGCGAAAGCGGTTCAACCGATGTTAAAGGTGCTGGCTCAAAAGGGGCTGACTCTTTATTTCTTGCCACCTTACAGTCCAGAGCTCAATCGAATTGAAAAGTATTGGCACAAGGTGAAGTACGAATTGATGGAATTCAAGACGCGAAATGAAAAAATTCTTGAAGAAGATGTCTGCAAAATCTTGGACGGTTTTGGTAAGGATTACGTAATGAGTTTTTGTTGACCGCTTAACATTCAAATCCAACCGGCACCAAAAAAAAAGCGCCGCTTCGCTCTGCTTTTTAGCGCGGCTGATTTGAGCGTTATGCGCAAGAAAAAATGAAAACGATACATTTTACCACTTTTGACGATTTCAAGAAATTTGTCAAAACGAGTAAGTCCGATTGGC
>DYDH01000543.1 GCA_020717985.1 Herpetosiphon sp.
CTTACAGCAGCCAACACTGGCGGCGTATGGGCTGGAACAGGAATTACAAACACTGCAGCTGGCACTTTCGATCCTGCAACAGCTGGAGTTGGAAGTCACGATATCGTTTATACAACATCTGGTAGCTGTCCCGATGCCGATACCATTACCATTGTGGTGGCATCTGTACTCGATGCAACCATCACTCCTGCAGGGCCGTTCTGCATTTCGGATATAGCAACCAATCTTACTGCTGCAAACACAGGCGGAACTTGGAGCGGAACAGGAATTACCAATGCATCGAATGGAACTTTCGACCCAACAATTGCTGGAATTGGCACACACGAGATTGTTTACACCACTTCGGGTTCATGTTCCGATAGCGACACCATTCAGGTTTCGGTTGTTAGCCAGCTCGATGCAACCATTGTTCCTCAAAGCCCAGTTTGCGACAACGAAGCAGCATTCAACCTATCCGCCGCAAATCCAGGTGGAACATGGTCAGGCACAGGAATTACCAATGCAACAAACGGCACTTTCGATCCTTCGGTTGCAAATGAGGGCACACACACCATTGTTTATACTATTTTGGGTGGATGTGGCGACATAGATAGTGTTGACATTGTGGTGAACGAAGCACCCGACATCAGTTTCACTTCGGTTGACGAATCGTGTACCGGTGCAGCCGATGGAAGCATCGACCTAATAATAAGTGGTGGAGCCATTCCTTATACTTACTCTTGGAACCCAACTGGAAGTTCGGCTTCGCTTAGTGAATTACTCTCGGGCAATTATATTGTAACAGTAACCGATGCAAACGGATGTTCGCGCAATCAAACCATTGTTTTAGACGATCCTGGCATCGATTGCGACGGAGTGATTCCTCATGCAGTGGTTCCAAATGCTTTCAGCCCAAACGGTGATGGTGAAAACGACATGCTGTATGTTCTTGGCGAAGGTGTATCCATGCTCAACTTCACCGTTTACGATCGCTGGGGCGAAAAAGTGTTCGAAACCACTAGCCTCGGTGCAGGTTGGGATGGCACATTCCGCGGTAAAGAACTCGATCCGGCTGTATTCAGCTACTATATGAACGTCACTTTTGTTGACGGAACCTCCAAAATTGAAAAAGGCGACATCACACTCGTAAAATAAAACAACACAATATGAAAAAGACTACATTTTTTATCGGATTTGTTCTGGCTTTTGTTTTTGCCGGAGCACAAGACTTTCACTTCTCCTTATTCAACGAAAATCCGTTGAACATCAACCCTGCTCAGACAGGTGCCTTCCCAGGCGACCACAGAGTTGTGTTGAATTACAAAAACCAATGGCAAAGCATTTCGGATCCTTTTCGCACCTACAGCGGATCGTACGATGCCGGGCTCTTTAAAAGAGAAGCGGAAACTGGCTACTTATCGGCAGGTTTGCAGTTTTTGACAGATAAAGCAGGAACC
>DYDH01000544.1 GCA_020717985.1 Herpetosiphon sp.
TGGCAGCATGAAAGATGTGGTGTCCACTATTGACATCCGAGGTCATACAGCCTCTTCTATAGTGTTTTTCAAAATAACGTTCCGATTGAAGCAGTTTTTTGAGTTTGGTTTGGGTTATTAATCACATCAAAAATTGCTTTATCAATTCGAGCAATGAGTTGATCTACATTTTTGCAAATATAATTGTTAAACCAATTTGCTTTCATGACAAGCCAGATTCTCTCGATAGGATTCAGGTCTGGCGAATATGGCGGTAAATACATTGGCTTCCACCCATGCCAATTCGTTGATTTTCTTTTATGCCATGAAGCGTTATCAACAATCAAAATGTTGCGCGATCTTTGAAAAGTAATAAATCGTGAAGCCTCATCTAAAAAAGCTTGAAATGTATCAGAATCTGAATGCGAAGCTTCAATGGCGAAGAATTCACCAGTGCGTGGGCAAACCATGCCCATCACGTTCATACGAAGGTGATCGCCATTTTTAGTCACTCGAGTTTTGTTGCCTTTTCGATCCCATCGCCGCCTGGGGCGCGGATCTCCTTCAAAACCGGATTCGTCCGCAAACCAGATGTCGATGTGTTCGTCGGAACACAGCTTTTCCAGATTTTGGAGAAATTGTGCTCGTTGCGCTTCATCCTGGCGATCCGGCCACGGTTGAGGCACCTTCAGGGCAAAGCCTTCGCGATGAAAAAATCGGATCACCGTTTCATAGCTGCAGTCGATTTGATAAATATCGCGGATGTAACCATGAAACGCTTTCGCAGTCCAGAAGCTTCGCCCCGCTTCTTGCGGATGGTCAACCAGGACAGTAAGCCTTAAAGCCCGGCTTGTGCTTATGATTGCAGTTCTACCCGGCCGCTTCCTTACGATAAGGCCGTCAACACCAGCGTGATTGTAAAGGTTAATCCACTTTCTCAGTGCACGCTCGGTTACCACAAGTGCATTGCAAACAAGCTCTCTATTGGCGCCTGCAAGAAGCATTTGAATTGCTGTACAGCGCGTTGCGGTTTCACTGGAGCCTATCCGGGCAACTTTTTTTAGTGTCCCCTTCGGGGATGGTTGAAACCCCTCGCCTTCAGGCGAAGAAAGGTTCTGTGAAATCCCGAAGGGATGAGCATTTTTAACCGTTCCATAAAGCGGTCGCATTGTAGTCGAATTCATTCGACGCGGCCGCTGAACCCATCGGCTTATAGCCGATGGTTATTCAGTTGTTCAATCGTCGCATTTTCTGGATACGGAATGAGTAACGGAGGCGCCATAAATTATTATATGGCACAGTGTTCCAAAAAAGTCTAGATTTTTTTCAATTATTTCTATGCGCTAAGATTAATGCTTAATCTTGATTGATTTTATATGGTTACATTGCTGCGACGGGCACTTGACTTGTCACTCGCAATCGGAACATATTTATGACAAACA
>DYDH01000206.1 GCA_020717985.1 Herpetosiphon sp.
CTGTATCTTGATTCGCATAGCGATGTGCATCATGAGAAACCGCATCAATTTGAACAAGTATCAGCGGAGTCAATTTTTTTTGCACGGAGGCCGGATTTCAAGTTGCCTCCATCCTCACTTGAATATTCAATAAGTATTACTGCATCGCTGGCGCATTATTTTATTGCCCAGCGCCGCGCGGTCGGATATGCAAGCGCAGGTAAGGCGTTCACTGTCCATCACGCAGAACGCGGCGAACGGCAGGAAGGCAAGATTTTGGAAACCCTGGCTTTTGTAGAAGCCGACGGTAACCTTTCCATCGCCGCGCTTGTGGCGGCGCAGGCTTCGCAATTGCCGCAGGGTTCAACCGCCATTCTCATCACGCCGACCATTCGTCCTGATCTTTTGCAGGCAGTGGATGACTTGCAGAGACGTTATTTGCGTCCGGTAGTTGTCTTGCTTGATATCGAAACATTTGGCGGCATAAGCGGCACGGATAAAATTGCCCGTTCTTTACATGAGCGCCGTGTGCCCGTTTGCGTCATTAAATGCGATGACAAACTTCCGCTCGCGTTTTCAGAATTTTCAACCGATTTCAAACCACAGGAGAACCATACATGGCAAAGTCCAATATTGTCACACTAGATCTTGATTTTCAGAATAAGACACAGGCGATTGCGTCTTATTTGATTCGACATGCTGATGGAGCGGTCTTGATCGAAAGCGGACCCGGTTCGACCATTTCCGCGCTGGAAGCTGGTCTGGCGAAAGAGGGCTTATCTCCCCGCGACATTACCCACGTCCTGCTCACGCATATTCATCTTGACCATGCGGGTGCGGCGGGCTGGTTCTCACGCCAGGGCGCCCAGATATTTGTCCACCCCAATGGCGCGCCGCATTTGTTGAATCCCGAAAAGCTGATCGCCAGCGCCACACGCATTTATGGGGATCGAATGCAAACACTCTGGGGTGAGTTTCTGTCCGTTGCCGAGGATCAACTCACAGTCACGCAGGATGCGGAGGAGATCCTCATCGGCGGGCTGCGTTTTCTTCCGCTTCACACCCCAGGTCATGCCGAACATCATTGCTGTTATCTCTTCGAGGATGTCTGTTTTACCGGCGATGTGGGCGGGGTGCGGATTCCCGGCTATCAATACATGCGCGCGCCCATGGTTCCCCCCGAGTTGAATTTCAGCAAATGGATTGATACTGTCGTTCGGCTGCGTTCCCTTAAGTTCTCCCACATCGCGCCGACCCATTTTGGAATTTTCGACGACGCAGATTGGCACCTGGATACTCTGCAGTCCATCCTCGAGGAGACGGAAAAGTGGCTTGAAGAAGTAATGCCCGCAAACCCGCCTGTGGACGACCTGCGCGCAAAGTATGAAGCCTGGATGGGCGAACAAAGCCTGGCGCAAAATTTGAGCGACGATGCTATTCAATCCTATGCGTTGGCAAATCCACTTCCCATGGGCGCGGATGGAATGATGCGCTATTGGAAAAAGGTGCGTCAGCCGTCCTGAGTGTAGTCGAAGGACGATAAATATTGGCGCTTCGACTACGCTCAGCGCGAAGGATAAATTTTGGCGAAATGTCACGCATAATGTATGATGCTTGAAACATGGCAGAATTACACAATAAAGATATACTTTGTGCAGTCAATTTTTTCAGTCTTTGAAGAAATTCCCGTAAATGGTTGAACCAAAGACAATTTACCCAAGGAGTAACCATGAAGGACTTTCTCTCGATCTCCGATTACTCATCGGATGAAATTCAAGATATGCTCGATCTTGCAGTTAAACTCAAGAAGGAGCATTTCAAGAAAGGCAACAAGAAGATATTCAAAGGCAAGGTGTTGGGGATGATTTTCCAGAAGCCGAGCCTGCGTACCCGCATTTCATTTGATATGGCGATGCGACACTGTGGCGGCGATGCATTGTATCTTTCACCGAGTGAAATTGGACTGGGCAAGCGTGAATCCATTGCGGATGTGGCGCGTGTTTTGACCGGATACGTGGAAGTGCTCATGGCGCGTGTATTCGAACACGAACATGTTTTGGAACTTGCAAAATGGTCTGAGATTCCAGTTGTCAATGGTTTGAGCGATTACAACCACCCCTGTCAGGGCATGGCTGATGCGCTGACCATCATCGAGAAATTTGGTTCAAAAGTAAAAGGTTTGAATGTTAGTTATGTGGGCGATGGAAACAATGTCACAACTTCGCTGATGCATGTTTCCGCGCAACTGGGTTGGAATTTTACGGTTGCCACTCCCGAAGGCTATGATACAAATCCCAAGGCAATTGAAATTGCCGAAAACATTGCAAAGAAAACAGGCAGCAAATTGACCTTCCTGCGTGACCCGCACGAAGCGGTCAAGGGCGCACATGTGATCTATACCGACACTTGGACTTCGATGGGGCAGGAAGAGGAAACCGCCAAACGCGAGTTGGTCTTCCCTCCATACCAGGTCAATGCGAAGTTGGTTGATGAAGCGGATAAGGATGTGATCGTCATGCATTGTTTGCCCGCGCATCGTAACCACGAACTGACGGATGAAGTGGCGGACGGCCCACATTCGGTCATCTTCCCGCAAGCTCATAACCGCCTTCATGCACAGAAGGCAGTTTTGGCGCGTTTATTCGATGTGGCATAGAAATATTAATTAGTAATTGGTAATTAGTAATTGGTGTTCAAAATCTCCAATTACCAATCCCAATTACTACAGGACACAAATGAATACACAAGACTTTATAAATATGGAAGAAGAGTACGGCGCGCACAACTATCATCCTTTGGATGTGGTGATCGAAAAGGCTGAAGGTGTATGGGTTTATGATGTGGAAGGCAAAAAATATCTCGATTGTTTGAGCGCATATTCAGCGGTCAACCAGGGGCATGTCCATCCTCAAATTTTGCAGGCATTGCTTGACCAGGCGAAACGTGTCACATTGACTTCGCGCGCTTTCCGCAATGACCAATTGCCGCTTCTCTACAAGGAACTCTCTGAGATGACCGGCTACGAAATGTCCCTGCCGATGAATTCAGGCGCAGAGGCTGTTGAAACTGCCGTGAAACTTGCCCGCAAGTGGGCATATCGAGTCAAGAAGGTTCCGCGCCATCAGGCTGAAATTATCGTTGCGTCGAACAATTTCCACGGGCGCACTGTGACCATTGTCTCATTTTCCACAGAGCCGTCATACCGCGATGACTTTGGTCCATTCACGCCCGGCTTTGTAACTGTCACATACGGTGATGCGGATGCGGTTGAAAAAGCCATTACGCCAAACACTGCCGCGGTTTTGCTTGAGCCGATCCAAGGTGAAGCTGGCGTCATTATTCCACCCGCCGGATATTTGAAGAAGGTTGCTGAAATCTGCAAGAAGAACAACGTTCTATTCATGGCGGATGAAATTCAAACTGGACTTGCCCGAACCGGTAAACTTTTCGCGGCGCATCATGAAGGTGTCCGGGCTGATGTGACCATTATCGGCAAGGCGCTGTCTGGCGGCTTTTATCCCGTTTCGGCTGTTCTGGCGGATAAGTCGCTTCTCGGTCTGTTCACACCCGGCGAACATGGATCAACTTTCGGCGGCAACCCACTTGCGGCGGCAGTATCCCGCGCCGCGCTGCGTGTGATCCGTGAAGAAAAACTTGCGGAACGGTCGCAACAATTGGGTGAGTATTTCGTTGAGCAGTTGAGCGAGATTTCCAGTCCGCATGTGAAAGAGGTTCGCGGGCGTGGCTTGCTGGTCGGCGTGGAGCTTAAACCTGAGGCAAAAGGCGCGCGTCGTTTCTGTGAGGCTTTGCAGAAGAAAGGCATTCTCGCAAAAGAGACTCACGATTACGTTATCCGCTTTGCTCCGCCGCTTGTAATTGATAAAGCAACCATTGATTGGGCGCTTCCAACTATTCGTGAAGTCCTTAATATGGTCTAATTTTTAGGCACTAAAGGTTTCAAATACCTTTAGTGTCTTTTATGTGGAGGCACATTATGTACATTGGAATTCCAAAAGAAAGTAGAACCTTTGAGTATCGCGTGGGTCTTTCCCCTGCCGGGGTGGAGATTCTTTCCCAGCATGGTCATCAAATTTTCGTGGAGCATGACGCGGGCGTGACGGCTGGATTCAGCGACGCGGATTACGAGAAAGTTGGCGCTCGTCTCGTCTTCTCAACTGAAGAAGCCTTTGGGCGCGCGGATCTGTTGTTGAAGGTGTCGCGTCCTGTACAGGAGGAATTGAACTGGATTCGCCCTGGTACGATTCTGGCTGGTTTCCTGCACCTTGCTTCGACTCAGCAGGAGAAGATCGACATTTTGCTCGAAAAGAAAATCACTTCCATTGCGTATGAGCAGATCCAGTCGCCCGATGGTTCGCTGCCGGTCTTGCGTCCGTTCAGCCAGATCGGCGGTGCGATGGCGGCTCAGATCGCGGCGCGCCTGCTTCAAAACAACTGGGGCGGCAAAGGCATCTTGATGGGCGGCGTCCCGGGCGTCCCGCCTGCCGAGGTTGTTATTCTTGGCGCGGGAGTGGTTGGCACATCCGCCACACAGATGTTCCTGGGGATGGGCGCACATGTAACGGTCATTGACCAGAATCTCGCCGCTCTCCAGCGCATCTGGGATCGCTTCCCAAATATTGTAACGAAGCTGTCAACCAAACGTAATATTGAGCGATCAGTCATGTATGCGGATGTGGTTGTTGGCGCTGTGTTGTCTTCCGGTCACCGTGCGCCGACTTTGGTGACGCGTGAAATGGTGCGCTCAATGAAGCCGCGCTCCGTTATTATGGACGTCAGTATTGATGAGGGCGGGTGTGTTGAAACGTCACGCCCGACCACGCATGAACATCCGGTTTATATCGAAGAAAATATTCTGCACTATTGTGTGCCGAATATACCGGGCGCTGTAGCCCGCACGGCCACGCACGCTTTTGTGAATTCGGCCATGTCATATATTTCAGAAATTGCCGCGCTTGGGCACGATGCAATCTTGAACAACCCATCCATTGAAGCCGCTGTTAATACGCACGATGGCAAACTTCGCAATCTTGTGCGCCTGAGCGCGCAGGAGGAATAAAATGACTACGACAAGTGTTTATCAATCTCGCGTGACGACTCCGCAGGAGGCTGTTAAAGTAATCAAATCGGGTTACCGCGTTTTTCTGACGGGCAATGTTTCCGTTCCCACCAAACTTCTTGCGGCTCTGGTTGAGTATGCTCCAAACTTGAAGGATGTGGAGATTTGCCAGGCCTTGACAGTTGGATCCGCTGATTATGTTGGACCTGAAATGGAAGGTCACCTGCGGATCAATACCATGTTTATCAGCGCAAATATCCGCAAGGCTGTGCAGGAAGGGCGTGCTGATTTCACACCAGTTTTGCTTTCTGAATTTCCTTTGTTGTTCAAGAATGGTGTTTTGCCTGTGGATGTTGCCATGATCCACGTTTCACCTCCAGACGAACACGGCTTTTGCAGTCTGGGAGTGGAAGTGGGACTGACCAAGTCTGCGGCTGAGTCTGCGAAGGTGATTATCGCGGAAGTAAATGAACAGATGCCGCGCACGTTGGGGGACTCATTCATTCACATCAGCAAGTTGACGCATATCGTGCCTGTCAATTATCCAATTCCTGAACATATCATGGCTTCCGAGGGGAATTCGGATATCGTTGAAAAGATTGCCGGTCATGTGGCTACGTTGATCCCCGATGGCGCGACCATGCAGCTTGGCATTGGCTCGATCCCCGATGCCGTCTTAAATTATCTCTATGATAAAAAAGATCTGGGCATCCACACCGAGTTGTTCTCTGACGGCGTCATTGACCTTTTCAATGCGGGCGTTTTGACCAGCGCGCGCAAATCCCTTCATCCGGGAAAAATTGTGGCGGGTTTTATTCTTGGCACAAAGAGACTGTATGAGTGGGTACACGATAATCCACTGATCGAAATGCATCCTACGGAATATGTAAACGATCCTTTTGTGATCGCGCAGAATGACCGCATGGTGTGTGTCAACTCGGCGATTGAAGTAGACCTCACCGGGCAGATTTGCGCTGATAGTATTGGACCAAAATTATTCAGCGGCGTAGGCGGGCAGCTTGACTTTATTTATGGCGCTTCGCGTTCCAAAGGCGGCGTGCCAATCATCGCGTTACCTAGCGTAGCCACACTGCGGGACGGCACAAAACTTAGCAAGATCGTTACCATGCTCAAACCCGGAGCGGGCGTGGTTACCACCCGTAATCATATTCGTTATGTGGTTACCGAGCATGGCGTGGCAGAGTTATACGGCAAGACCATTCGTCAACGGGTGCTGGCCTTGATCAATGTGGCTGACCCGCAATTCCGCGATGACTTGAAAAAACAGGCGAAGGAATTGCATTACATTTAGGAATTGGCATATATTGCCTCACAAAAGCGCCTGCCGTGGATTTGATCTTGCGGCGGGCGCTTTATTAAGTGACCTTGACATTATCCATTTTTCACCTATTATATTAACAGTAGGTCACGTTTGCAACGTGATACTATATTAGCAGCAGTTTATGTCTATAACGTGACAACCACTGCACACGAAAACAAGGAAAATAATATGAGAAGAGCAAAAATCGTTGCGACCATTGGACCTGCTTCTGAATCAGAACAGGCGCTTGAATCGCTCATCAAAGCGGGGATGAATGTAGCCCGCTTGAATTTTTCACACGGCACACATCAGGAACACGAGGCGAAGGTTGCCAGGATTCGTGCAATTTCAAAAAAACTGGATATGCCAGTTGGTATTTTGCAGGATTTGCAGGGACCGAAGATCCGCCTGGGAAACCTGCCCAAGCCGCTTCAACTTTCGATTGGCGAGCAGATTTGTCTGTATGCGACACAGGACGAATCGCCAAAGACCGACGATCAACTGCTCCCTGTGGATTTTCCCGAACTCTTCGATTCTGTTCAGGCGGGTGACCGTCTCCTCCTCGACGATGGACGTCTTGCGCTTGAGGTATTAACTGCCGAAGGGCGCATTGTCCACGCAAAGGTTTTGGTGGGCGGCGCGGTTTCATCACACAAGGGGATTAACCTGCCAGGCGTCAAACTTCGCATCTCGGGTTTCACCGAAAAAGATAAATCCGATTTGGCTTTTGGCATTTCCCAGGGCGTGGATGCGGTTGCCATTTCCTTTGTCCGTAGCGCAGAAGATGTAAAGATTGTGCGCGCTGCGATTGATGAATTTGCGAAAGGCAAGTTTGTCATGCCGCTGCTGATCGCAAAACTTGAAAAGCCCGAAGCCATGAGCGAACTGGAAGCCATTCTCGATGTCGTGGACGGCGTCATGGTTGCGCGCGGCGACCTCGGTGTGGAACTTCCGCCTGAGCGTGTGCCGTCGTTGCAGAAACATATTATTCACTCGGCAAATGCGCGCGCCAAGTTGGTCATCACTGCCACGCAAATGCTCGAGTCCATGATTCTGAATCCACTTCCCACACGCGCAGAGGCTTCGGATGTGGCGAATGCAATTTTCGACGGTACAGATGCAGTCATGCTTTCCGCAGAAACCGCTTCGGGTAACTATCCAAGTGAATCAGTCGCCATGATGTCGCGTATTGTTAAGGAGGCTGAGGCTCACTTCCGCGAGTGGGGCAGTCGTCAGGATGGCAGAGCTGGCTTGGGTGAAAGCGACGCGGCATCAATGGCCCGTGCCGCGAATGTGCTGGCTGATGATTCCGAAGTCCGCGCAGTGGCTGTTTTCACCATGCAGGGACGTTCTGCCTGGCTCATGTCAAAAGCCAGACCGCCCAAGCGCATCCTGGCTTTTACTCCCGAGCAGGATACATTTAATCAACTTTCATTTTTATGGGGTGTTCAACCTCACCTTACAAAATATGCAAACTCGATGGATGACATGATCGCGGATGTTGATGCGGCTTTGTTGCAATCAGGCATCCAATCTGGACAGCAGGTTGTGCTTGTCTGCGGCTATCCTGTCGGCGCGCAGCGCCCGCCCAACATGGCTTTGCTTCACACCGTTGGCAGTGAAGCGACGGTCAATCTGGCGCGCAAACTCGCCGAAAGCAATGTCAAGAAAGATAAATGACTCTACTGCAAAAAGGTCAAACTTACCGCGA
>DYDH01000027.1:0-6521 GCA_020717985.1 Herpetosiphon sp.
GACGCAGTGAGCGGCTGAAATATTATTAAAGAAAGATAACAGTTAAATAAAAAAAGCCACCATCAAGGTGACCTTTTTGGATTTTCTATCTCATTCCAGAAAGTGTGAGCAGCCCGTTTGTGATGTTGATATTCATAACCTGTAACCCGGGTGCTTGTTTATTTATTTCCTCGACCAGTAATTGGTTGAGCCAGGATTCCATTTGTGAAACCAATGCATCAGGAATTGTTTGTGTGCCGATCTGTATTGACTCAACCACAATGTCTGGGTTCTTGTTCGAATCGATTTCGAGATTTCCCGTAAGAAGCGCAGATGTGGAATTCGCGCTGCCCGTTACCACACCCCAAACTTGTATTTTCTCATTCCGCAAATAGACTTGTACATCGCTCAACGGCAGATCTGGATTGTTCTTCATTTCCATGGCAAGCCACGAAGTGAGTTGTTGTTCAGTGAGTGTGGCAGAGGATAATGAGCCGGGTTGTGGAAGCGCATTTTCAAGGGAGATTTTAGCCTCCGCCCCTGTCGCGTCAGATGGGACGATGGGTGCGCCGGGACGTTCGGGTGCGCCGTCCAAGCCGCTTTCGGCGTTGGTCACTGCAAAGCCGATCAAGGCATCCACAAGCGGGGCATACTGCGGATATTTTGCGCCCATTTCCGCGCGTGTTTGTGAGGCGATATCCCCGGTGATCGGAATTTGCGCATAAAGTGTTGGAGTTGGGAGAGTTAGTAATTTCGCAACTGCCGACTTTGGATTATTGCGCGTTGCCACATACGAGGTCGTGCCAAATAGAATCACCAAAATTGCGAAGATGCCCGCTCCACGCAGAAGGTTTTTGAATGGACGCGGACCTTGAAATGGATTTTCAACCACGACGCTATGTTTGGGCAGGGTTTTGTTGGGGAATTTAATGCGGACAAGTCCGATCTTGGCCTCGGCGTTATTCGGGTTGATCTTGAGTGCGCGTTCATAACATGCAGACTTGCGTTCAGGTTCTTCCACGATACGCGCCATCAACATCCACGCGGATTCTTCGTTGGGATATTGCGCGAGAAAATCTGTCAGATATTTTTTAGCCAGTTCGCGGTTGCCGCGCTGGAAGGTGTAATCGGCTTGTTTGAGCAGTTCTTGTTTGTTCATCAGAATCGTGTAGGGGCACAGCATTGCTGTGCCCCTACAATATTTTTATAAACTCGGTTCGGGAAGCTTTTCCTCGAATTTATTGAGGACCAACTCCCCGTCTTCGTTGACGTCCACTTTGATTGCGTCGCCGTTGATGAATTCACCGGCAAGCACGCGATCTGAAAGCGGGTCCTCTACTTTTTGCTGGATGACACGGCGCAGCGGACGCGCTCCAAACTCTGTATCGTAGCCTTGTGTGGCAAGCAGTGACAACGCTTCTTCGGATGCGGTTAGCACAAGTTCGTGGTCTTTGAGTCGTTCAGAGACCTTGTTCAATTCCAGCGAGACGATCTGCTGAATATCTTCCTTGTTGAGCGAGCGGAAGATGACAACTGAATCCATGCGGTTGATGAATTCGGGGCGGAAGGCGCGTTTGAGCGATTCGTTCAACTTCTTGCGCATGTCTTCGTAGGACAGGCGTTCTTCGGTGGCTTCGTCACGTTTCATCGCAAAGCCGAGCGAAGATTGATTCTTGATCATGTCCGCGCCGATGTTCGATGTCATGACGATGATCGCATTGCGGAAATCCACTTTACGTCCCTTCGCATCGCTCAGGTGACCTTCTTCCATAATTTGCAAAAGCATATTGTGGACTTCGGGATGTGCCTTTTCGATCTCATCAAAGACGATGATCGAATACGGACGGCGGCGCAGGGCTTCGGTCAGTTGACCCGCATCTTCGTAGCCGACATATCCGGGAGGCGCACCCACCAAACGGGCGGCGGTGTGACGTTCCATAAACTCAGACATATCCAATTGGATGGCGGCTTCTTCACTGCCAAACATGAACTTGGCCAGGGTCTTGGTCAATTGGGTCTTGCCAACGCCTGTGGGTCCGAGGAACATGAACGAACCGATCGGGCGCTTGGGGTCTTTCAAGCCAGCACGTGCGCGGCGGACTGCGCGTGAGATGGCAACGATGGCATCTTCCTGTCCGATGATGTCTTTGCGGAGTTCATCTTCCATTTTGAGCAGGCGCTGCGATTCGGCTTCTGCCAATTGCATCAGCGGCACGCCCGTCCACATGGAGACGACTTCGGCAATGTCTTCGGCGGTCACTACGGGGCTGTTCGCGCGATCCCAGCCGGTGCGCAATCGTTCGATCTGCGCGCCGAGGTCAGACTCGCGCTCTTCCCATTCCTTGATGTCTTCCGAGTTGCCTTCTTCCTGCGCGAGCGAGCGGTTCTGACGCGCCTGCTTCAACTGACCAAATAAATCCTTGGCATGTTTCGCGGCGGGACTCTTGTACATGCGCACACGCGAGGATGATTCGTCGATCAGGTCAATTGCCTTGTCGGGCAGGAATCTTTCGGTGACGTAGCGCGAAGACAAATGTGTTGCGGCTTCGAGCGCTTCGTCGGAAATTACCAAATGATGATGTTCTTCGTACGCGCCGCGAATGCCCTTGAGGATTTGAATGGTCTCTTCCTCGGAAGGTTCGTCCACCTGAACGGGTTGGAAACGGCGTTCGAGCGCGGCATCTGATTCGATGTGCTTGCGATATTCATCGAGCGTGGTCGCGCCGATGACTTGCAACTCGCCGCGGGATAGCGCGGGCTTGAGGATGTTTGCCGCGTCGACGGAGGAACCTGCGGCTCCCGCCCCGACCAGCATGTGGACTTCGTCAATGAACAGGATCGAACCCGAAGCTTTTAGCTCGTCGATGATGCGCTTGAGTCTTTCCTCAAACTGACCGCGATACATGGTGCCCGCAACCAGCGAGCCCACATCGAGCTGAAGCACACGCTTGTTCATCAGCGGAGCAGGGACGTCGCCATCAATGATGCGCTGGGCGAGTCCTTCCACGATGGCGGTCTTGCCGACACCGGGTTCGCCGATCAGCGCGGGATTGTTCTTGGTGCGGCGCGCCAAAATTTGAATGACGCGTTCGATTTCTTTCTGGCGCCCGATAACGGGGTCAAGTTTTTTCTCTTCAGCCTTCGATGTTAGATCGGTGGCGAGTTGATCGACGAGCGGGGTCTTGGGTCCGGTGGCTGATGAGGCGCCACCTTTGCCCGGTTGGGGTGCGCCCGCAGGCGTCGGCGAGGAGGGCGCGGATTCATTCAGCACGCGCCGAGTCTGCCTGCGGATCTGATCGCCTGTGACACCGAGTCGGCGCAGCACTTCCATTCCAGTTGATTCAATACGGATAAGCCCGAGCAAAATATGCTCGGTGCCGATGTAGTGATGCCCAAGTCGGCGGGCTTCTTCGATTGCGTATTCCAGGACTTGTTGGGTTTCCGCGGCGAGTTCGATGTGGTTGGGGTCGAAATTTGTTGAGGCGCCTGAAACGCGTTGAACCATCTCGCGCACGCGTTCAGGAGTCATGCCGAGGTCGCGCAGGACGCGCCCCGCGACTCCGCCTTCTTCATCCATTAATCCGAGGATGAGATGTTCGGTTCCAATGTTGTTTTGGCGAGCGCGCTCTGCCTCTTGATGTGCAAGGCTGAGTACGCGCCTTGCTCGTTGGGTAAATCTTTCCATGCCAGCCATAATATTATCTCCTATTATCTTTAGGCATTGTACCAAAAAGGCGGGGTACTCCGTGTTGGAATAAGGTTAGAGTTTTGGTAAGTACACAAGTAGACATGTAAACAAGTACGCAGGTTTTGCCTTGTTTACATGTCTACCTGTTTCCCTGTCTACGCTTAACGGTTGTCTCCATCCCCTTGAATCTTACCGCGTGCCTGCCTATCCAAAAGTTTAGCCAGGTTGGATTCTGCCACTTCGTCGAGCGAAAGTTCCAATTCGGTGCAGGTTTGAGCGAGATACCAGAGCACATCGCCCAACTCGGCTTTGAGCGCTTCGCGGGTTTCAGGGCTGATCTCGCCATCCTTGTCGCGGAAGACTTTCTTGATCTTCCCCGCCACTTCGCCAGCTTCGTTGACAAGTCCCAGGGTGGGGTAAATGACGGCATGTCCGATGGCGGGATATTTGGCCGTGCCGCGTGATTTGGTTTGGTAGTCGGTAAAGTTCATGAATGTTTCCTTTTTATGGCAGGATAAAATTTTGATATGCTTCAGGCGAAATAATTTCGTAACTCGAGTTTGGATAAGCCTTTGTCCATTGCAGGGGTGCGGCCGGAATTTTGGCAGTTGACCATTTCATCTCATAGCCGAATAGGCTGCCGTCACGCTCTTCAACGAGGTCAATTTCCTGTTGGTCGTACGTTCGCCAGAAATACATATTGGCATAAATGGATTGATAAGCCCTGTGTTTCAGCCGTTCAATAAAAATAAAATTTTCCCATAACTGCCCAATGTCATTCCGCTGTGAAAGTCCATTGAATTGTGCGATCAATGAGTTGCGGATGCCGTTGTCTAAAAAATAATATTTTGCTTTGTTGGTTACCTCATTTCTCAGGTTGCGGCTGAACCCGCCAAGCCGGATGATGACGAAGGATTTTTCAAGCAGGTCCAAATAGCGTTGGACGGTTTTATAGTCCACGCCGATTTTTGTGCCGATTTCAGAAAGCGATACTTCGGAACCGACTTGAAAGGCAAGCAGCTTGAGCAGGTCAAGCAGGGTCTTGGAATTTTTTACGCGGTCAAAAGCGAGAATGTCCTTGACCAGATAGGAATTGGAGATTTCGCTAACGACATCCACTTTTCGTTGATGCGTGGAAGCCAGTACAACCTCGGGGTATGAGCCGTAAACCAGAAAGTCTTCCAATTTTTCCCGTAATTCAAACTTATTGTAGGTGGACAATAATTCTGACTGCGACATGGAGTAAAGAGTCAGCGTTTGTTTTCTGCCAGTCAGAGGTTCGCCAACTTGTCCGGCCAGTTCAAAAGATGATGAACCGGTCAGGATAACGCGCATATTCGGCAACTGGTCAACGATGATTTTTACAGCCATTCCAATGTTGGGGATATTCTGTGCTTCGTCAATTGCAAGCAGTTCATAACCCTCGACATAGGAAAGGATTTTTGAAAAATCCTGCGACCCCAGTGCCTGCTGTGTGCGAATATTATCCCCCGAATCCAGTTTGTATTTAAGAGGTGTGGTCTTTAGAAAGTTTTGGAGCAGGGTGGTTTTTCCAACCTGGCGCGGACCGTAAATCAGCAGGGCTTTTCCTGCCTGTAGATGATTTGAAAGGGGTTCGTAAATGCGCTTGAACATGAAAATACTATACATCAACTCCTTGTTTTTGTCAAAAAACAAGGAGTTCAACTCCTTGTTTTTTGACTGAAAATCACGAGTTGAACGCCTTCGCCAACTCCCTCCACCAATCATCCTTTTCCTTCGGGACAAATGGCGTGTACAGCGTGATGCGATCTGCGATGCCTTCGTAGCGTTTCTTCAAGTCTGTGGCTAGGCATTCCTGCGTCGTCATCAGACAAAATTCATTCAGCATTTCATCGGTGATGAGCATGGGCATTTCAGCCCATTCGCCTTTGGCGGCGAAGCCCGATAACTTTTGGGCGGTTTCGGTCCAGCCATGCAAATCCATCACGGATTGATAGGATGGCGTGCTGGCGTAAAACGCCACCTGCATCCGCGCGAAGCCTTCTTCTTCGGGGGTGGTTGCGATAAACGGAGTCATCGAAATGGTGATGTCTTTGCGGCTCTTCCCGCTTTTTTGCAGACCTTCTTCGATGGCGGGCAACAGCATCTCCCGCATGTACCGTGGGCTGTTGAACGGGTGCGCGTGGAATCCTTCGCATAATTCGCCCGCCAGTTTTGCCAGCCCCGCATTAACGCCTGCAATATAAATCGGGATGTTTGGGTGTTCAATTGCGCCGGGATTAAAGAACGGCGACATCAACGTGGCTTTGTAATATTCGCCGCGATAATTTAATTTCGTGCCGTTCTGCCAGCAATCCCAAAATGTGCGGATGACTTCGATTTGCTCGCGCAATTTCCCCGTCACCGATTCGGGCCAACTCATGCCGAACCTGCGCTCGATGTGTGCCTTGACCTGTGTGCCAAGCCCCAAGATGAATCTCCCGCCTGACTGAGCAGACAAGTCCCATGCGGTGTAGGCCAGGTTCGCAGGCGAACGCGCAAACGAGACCGCGATGGCCGTGCCAAAACGTAGAGTCTCTGAATGTTCAGCAACCAGCACACAGGGTAGGAAAGGATCGTGCTGAGTCTCTTGAGTCCACAGCGCGTCGAATCCAATTTCTTCTGCGGCTTTTGCAATCGTGGGAATATCTTTCAATTGAATGGGGGGAAGAGCGGCATCGAGTTTCATTTTTATTCTCCAAGTAAATAAGCCATGATCCAATTTGTGGTCGCGTTCAAACCGTCCATGTGAGCGCGTTCGTAATTGTGTGAAGCATCAATGCCGGGTCCGATCAGCGAGAGCGCCACATCGCCGCCTGCGCGCCAGAAGGCT
>DYDH01000027.1:6581-32633 GCA_020717985.1 Herpetosiphon sp.
GTGCTTCTCGGCAATCGCGCGCAATTTTTTGTTCAGCCCTTCGTGATACGGGCCGCCGCTATCCTTGACGCACAAGGTCGCATGAAATTCATCCGACTCCTGCCCGTCGCCGACCACCGCCATATCCACCGTGACTAACTCCGCGACATCAGATGGAATCCCCGCCGCCGCGCCGTGACCGACCTCTTCATAATTCGATATGAGGAAGTACACGCTTCGCGCCGGACTTTGACCTGATCCCACCATCGAGTGAATCGCCGCTGTGAGATTCGCCACGCAGGCCTTGTCGTCGAGAAAGCGCGAGCGGATGAATCCATTAGCCATTTCCACCCGCGGATCGAACGCCACGCAATCGCCGACGTTGATTCCAAGTCCGCGCGTTTCTTTTTCGGAAGTTGTGCGCGCATCGAGCCGCACTTCCATGTGCGCGTCGCTGCGCGGAGTTTCGCCGCCCGCCGCGCCATAGATATGACCCGACGCCGTATCGATCAAAACCGAGCCGCGAATCTTTTCGCCTTTGGAGGTGATGACCCACACGCCTTCGGTTTCGACTGCGTTCCATTGAAGTCCGCCAATGCGGCTTAATTTCAGCCGCCCGTTGGATTTAATCTCCTTCACCACCGCGCCGAGCGTATCCACATGAGCGGTCAATGCCACGGGGGGCAGATCAGATTCAACCAACCATTTCGCAACCAACGCCCCTTTGCGTGTGCGTGACAGTTGGAGTTGTTTGTATTTGGATAATTCCTTTTCCACAAAATCAATGGCAGGTTCCGCAAAGCCGGTTGGCGAGGGAATGTTGAGCAGGTCAACGAGGAAGGTTGTGAAATGTTTTTCGTCAATGGGGGGCAGGGACATAGTTTCTCCAAAACGTTGAAAGTTCAACGTTTAACGTTCAATGTTCAAACCTTCAAACTCGCCGATCTTCTTTTTCCATTCATCAGGCACATGGATTGGCTTCAAAACCTTGTAATCGTAAGTGACCATCACCACCGTTCCCGATGCCATGATTTCCCCGGTGTTTGCGTCCATTACGCATTGCTCCACCGTCATGGATTTGTTGCCGATTTTTGTTGTCCGCGCGCCGACTTTGATGCTGTGTTCGTAAAGAATGGGCGCCTTGTACGTGATATGGATATCCGCGATCACCACGCCGATTTCCATGAAGGATTGGTCTTTGCTGAACAGCCCAAGTTGAATCAAATAATGGATGCGCGCCTGCTCGAAATAGGTCAGGTATTTTGCGTTGTTGACATGTCCCTGCGGGTCCAAATCCCCGTAGCGGACTTCGGTTGGGTGGAAGAATTTGAATTCAGTCATTGCGGGATTATAGTCAAATAGTTCTTAGTCGTGTAGTTGAGTAGTCAAATAGTCGCCAGTTGAATCTATAACAATCAACCGGCGACTACCTAACTAACCAACCACCAAACTACCCAACTACATTAATCACAAAATCGCGCCAACATTTCCTTGTCGTGGATGATGAATCTTCCATCCGTATCTGTGCTCATCAATCCCTGCTCTTTGAAGAATACCATTGTTTGATTTACGCGCTTGCGCGAAGCCCCCACTAGATCGGCAAGGTCGCTCTGGGTCAGCACAATGCGGACTTGTACACCGTCTTCCACTTCGCGCCCATATCTTTCTGCAAACGCCAGAATCTGACGCGCAACCCGTCCGTTCACATCCAGCGTGGCAAGCGATTGGATCACTTGATCGGATAGCCGCACTCGTGCCGACAATATTTTCACTAAATTACGTGCCACAGGCGGGAAGTTATCCAGCAGATAATTGAATGTGGTTTTATCCATCCACAGCATGAGCGAGTTTTCCAGAGTGATTGCGCTGGCAGAACGTCCCACACTGTCAATCAAACTCATTTCGCCGAGCAAATCGCCGCTTCCCAAAACGGACAGGATCACATCTCGTCCACCTTGCTCAATGTGAATTTTGACTGTGCCGTGCAGAATAATGAATACAGCCTCACCAGGCTGTTCGATGGTCATCACATTCATTCCTGCCGTGAAGATGCGCCGATGTGCGTGCTTCGCCATCCAGTCCAGTTGAACTTGCGTTAATCCCTCGAACAACTTGATGTCTGAAAGAATGTTGCGGGTGTCGTCTATTTTTAACTCAGTCATTCTTAACATATTTTACATCCATTCTTCTTTCCCCTTCCATTGAGAGAGGGATCGGTGTGAGGGGAAGTTTAATCTCCATGCCTTCATGCGCTGCGCGCGATTTGGGAAATAATTTTTGAGCGGCAGCCTCCTGCGCGGCGACAAAACTGTCAGCGTAGGCAGGATCATGATGGAACAGCACCAACTCACCCGTCGCGGCAGATGCGGCTACTTCACAAGCCATCGCCGCAGTCGAGTGTCCAAATCCCTGTGTGGATGGAAAGCCCGCAAGTTGTCCGCGATAATGTTCCTCGCAATATTGCGCGTCGTGAATCAGCACATCTGCATTGCGCGCAAATGCCGCCAGCCTGCGATCCACGCCCACATAGCCTTCGGTATCTGTGGCATACACAACCGACCTGCCGCGCCACGTAATTCGATAGACGAAGACTCCGCCCGGATGCGCGTGCGATTTATGAATGCGGATGACCACCGCATCGGGACTTAACCCCGAGCCTGATTCGACCACCCGAACATTTTCCTCGTCCCAAACAATCACCTGTGACTCGCGCACCGACTCGATTGTTTTTGCCGCAGACATATCGCGCAGACTGAGCGGAAAAGTTTCTGCAGTTTGGTTGTGTTCCAGAACATGTTTCAAGGTTTCAGGTGTGCCGCCCGGACCAAAAATGTGCAGGCGCGTGTTCGGAAAATATGCGGGCGTAAAAAACGGGAAGCCCTGTGTGTGGTCGTGGTGCAGGTGACTGAAAAGTAGAAGCAGATTTAATCCGCGCTTTTCCTGAATGGCACGTCTGGCCAACTCACGCCCCAGCGGGATAATCCCCGTGCCTGCATCCAGAATGATGGTGCGCCCGCCCGCGTTGATTTCCACACAGGACGTGTTCCCGCCGTACTTCACCGTTTCAGCGCCTGGCGCGGGGTAACTTCCGCGCACACCCCAGAATTTTATTTTCAGTTCTTCGTTCATGGCGTGCCTCCGTTTTTCAGGTGACAGTCACTTACGAAGCGACTGTCACCTTGCACCTTCATTATCGCTGTTATAAAATTTTCTTCAAGGAAAGTTTTCGCATGGCGGCTGGGAAATATGTCACAGCGGATGAACAAATCCTTTACAAATCCTTAACGTCTGATGAACGTTGGTTTATGTCGTGGCGGTATAATCTTATTCATGCTTCCAGATTTGCAGTTGAAAGACCATTTGCGTTTGCGGAAGCCACATCCATGCGGCTCATACGAATGGACAGTGGTGCGTCTTGGCGCGGATATTGGCTTGGAATGCAAGGGGTGTCAGCATCGTGTTCTGCTTACCCGCCGCGAATTGGCAAAACGCATGAAGGTAAACCTGACAAAGCATGAAGAACAGGTTGATTCGCCGCAGATGAACACAGATGAACAGTGAATTTGGATAAAAGATTTTCAGCATTTCATCTTTTTTCATCTGTGGATAAAAGAATTTCAGGAGAAATAAAATATGATAGAAACCACAACAGAATCCGCCCCCAAACCTCATTTGGGTTCGCTTCGCATTGGCTTGTTCACAGATACGTATGCGCCGCAGGTCAATGGCGTTTCCATCTCCCTGCAATTGGTCTCGGAGGGATTGCAGCGCCGGGGGCATCAGGTCACTATTTTTGCGCCGAAGTTCCCCGGTTATACAGATGACCAGCCCGGCGTGGTGCGACTTCCATCTTTGAAATATTTGAACGACCCGCCCATTTATGTTGCCGTGCTGGGTACTCCGCGCAGTACCTGGTCGTTATCTCGAAAGCACTTTGATGTGTTGCACGCTCATAGCCCGCTGACGGTTGGACTGCTGGCATACTTAACGGCATCCACCAAAAACCTGCCGCTGATTTACACCTATCACACTTCCATTACCGATTACACCCACTACCTCAAAGTCATTGGCGGAACAGGAGTCATTCGTCACGCGGCTCGTTGGTTCAGCGCCACCTCCACAAATTTGGGCGATCAAATTGTTGTGCCGTCGCCGAAATTCCATCATCTGCTTTTGGAGCAGAAAGTGACCAAGCCCATTCAAGTCATCCCAAATGGAATTGACCTGAGCAATTTCAAGGCGGCGAAGAATCCCGGCAGTTTCAGGAACAGGCTTGGGTTGAAGCCAGATGCGCCGATTCTGTTATCCGTCGGACGGGTGGACCCGGAGAAGCATCTTGATTTTCTAATTGATGCCTTTGCGCGTATGGCAGACCAAATCCCCGAAGCGCACCTTGTCTTTGCCGGTGATGGAAGTTCGCGCAAAAAGTTGGAGGAGCACGCAGCCGCCACGGCCGTGAGTGACCGCATTCATTTTCTCGGCATGGTCAACCGCGCCGACCTGCCCGATCTTTTGCACGATGCAACTGTTTTTCTCTCCGCATCTATTACAGAGGTGCATCCCATTTCGATCATCGAGGCGATTGCATCTGGTCTGCCCTTGGTGGCAGTGCGCGATGAAGCCTTCGAGGGTATGATCGTTGAAAATGAAAACGGATATTTGACTCCGATGGATGTAGGCGTGTTCAGTGATACGTTGGTGAAGTTGTTGTCTGACCCTGAAAGACTCGCGCGGTACGGAAAGCGTTCCATGGAATTGAGCGAGAAATTTTCCATCGAAGCGCAGGTGATGACACTTGAAAATCTATACTTTGAAGCCATCCTGCAAAACTGGCGCGGAAGTTTCGTCTCGCGCATTTCTGCGAGATTGAAATTCTAATCAGGACCATGGACGGTGGACGATAGACCGTAGAGACTTCCACCGTCCACGGTCTATCGTCCGTCGTCCTCCAGTGATTTATCAGGGAGTATAATTCTCCCGCGATGCCCATTTTAGATTCCCACACCATTGAATTTTTCAGCCGCAGCCCCGAACAAACGCGCCGCATTGGAATGCGGCTCGGCGGCGAGATTAAAGCAGGCGATGTCATCTGTTTGCAGGGCGACCTCGGCGCGGGGAAAACGACTTTCGTGCAAGGACTCGCGCAAGGCTGGGGTTCGCAGGATTCCGTTTCAAGCCCAACTTTTATTATCGTGAATATGTATCGCCGCGCAAACGGCGGTCAACTTTTTCATTTGGATACATACCGTCTTGAGTCTGTGCCGGAGGCCGAGGAACTTGACCTTGATTCGATGCTTGCCGAAGGCGCGCTTGTCATCGAGTGGCCTGAGCGTCTGGGCGATTTGGTTCCCAAAGAACGGCTGTGGATCAACCTCGACCACATCCAGGAAGAACACCGCCAGATGCGTTTCAACGCAAACGGCAAACGCTACGACGAACTGCTCGAAGCCATCCGCCAGTCCATGTTTGGAGGGTCATAATGTTACTAGCCATTGACACATCCACCGCGCAGGTGGGATTGGCTTTATACGACGGGAATCAGATCCTAAGCGAGATGACTTGGACGACCCGCCAGCATCATACGACTGAATTAGCCCCGGCTCTCGCTGGACTTTTGAGTCGGTGCGGCGTTCCTATGGACATGGTCAGTGCTTTGGGTGTTGCGGTTGGCCCGGGCTCTTTTACAAGCCTGCGTGTCGGGTTATCTTTGGTAAAAGGCATCGCGCTGGCGCGTCATATTCCAGTCATTGGCATTTCCACTTTGGATATTATCGCGGCGGCGCAGCCAGTGGGTAAACACCCGCTGGCAGTGGTAATACAGGCCGGGCGGAAGCGAATCGCTGTCGGCTGGTACAAATGCTTGAAGAATGAGTGGCAGGCCGAGGGCGGGATTCTTGGCGCGACCATTGACGAGTTGGCGGACAAGATCGAGAGTCCAACATACATCGCAGGTGAGTTATCATCTGATGATCGCAGTCGGCTGGCCCGCAAGCGCGTGAATATTCTGCTGGCCTCGCCCGTGCATTGCATCCGCCGCCCCTCCATTCTTGCGGAACTGGCCTGGGCTCGCTGGCAAAATAATGATGTCGACGATGCCGCCTCACTTGCGCCTGTTTATCTGCACGTTGAGGGAACCCCAATTTTATGAGCGTCATTTTGCGTAAAATGGCATTGGATGACGTACCGCAGGTGATTGCCATTGATCAAATTTCGTTCAGCCTGCCGTGGCCTCTGAGTTCATTTCGTTACGAGTTGACCGAGAACCTGGCTTCGCGCTGCTGGGTGGCTGAGTTGGACGGGCGCGTTGCCGCCATGCTGGTTGCATGGCTGATCGTGGATGAGATCCATATTGCGACAATTGCAACACATCCTGATTTTCGCCAGCAGGGCGTTGGTGAAAAATTATTGTCGTTTGCATTACAATCCGCCAAAGGCGAGGGCGCAGTCTCTTCATTTTTGGAGGTTCGTGAAAGCAATAATGCGGCATTAATGATGTATCATAAATTCGGTTATATCGAAAGCGGACGCCGCGAGGGCTATTACAAAGACAACGGCGAAGCCGCGATCTTGATGACGTTGGATATGGTCGAAGGTTGAAGTCCAAAAATTGCAGGTTGGAAGGTCGAGGATTTGGAGAGACATGTCTGCCGATGAAAAAATAAATCAACTTGCAAAAGAAGTTTCAACATGCGCTAAATGCGTGTTGAATGAATCACGCAAGAAGTCAGTGCCGGGTGACGGACCTGCAGATGCGGAGATCATGTTCATTGGCGAGGGACCGGGTTTCCATGAGAACGAGCAGGGACATCCGTTTGTGGGCGCGTCGGGAAAATTCCTGGATCAACTTCTGGCTCAGGCGGGCGTGACACGTGAAGATGTGTTCATCGCTAACGTGGTCAAGTGCCGTCCGCCGGGGAACCGCGACCCATTGCCCGATGAATTGGCTGCCTGTGATACTTATCTGGAGGCGCAGATTGAAGCCATAAATCCGAGTATCATTGTGACGCTTGGTCGTTTTTCGATGAATAAGTTTTTCCCCGGCGCGAAGATCAGCACGGTGCATGGACAAATGCAAAAGGTCGGTGAACGCTTCGTGATTCCCATGTTCCATCCGGCGGCGGCATTACATCAGGCGGCGTTGAAGCCGTCCATTTTGGGCGATTTCTCAAAACTGCCGGAACAATTGCAACAGGCGCGTGCCGCATTAGGAAAACCTGTTGTTGTTGGGAAAGCGAAAAATAAAGAGGAAGCAATTCCTGACGATACACCAAAGCAATTAAATTTATTTTAGGAAAAAGTCAGTTGTACCTGACAAAAGGAGAAAAATGTCTACAAAAGAGATTCTAATTAAAAAATTGAAGGATAAAACTGCAAAGGTGGCGATTCTTGGCTTGGGGTATGTAGGTCTGCCTCTTGCTGTTGTGTTTGGCGAAGCGGGTTTTCAGGTGACAGGGGTTGACCCTGATAAGCGCAAAATTGATGTGCTTGCGGAAGGGAAATCCTACATCCCTGATGTAAAGACGGAAGCAGTCGCGAAGTTGGTGAAGAGTGGGAATTTTACAGCCACAACGGATTTTTCCGTGTTGAAGGAAATGGATGCGGTCAGCATTTGTGTGCCGACACCGTTGCGCCAAACAGGCGATCCGGATATGTCGTTCATTATTTCCGCCACCGAGGAACTTGCAAAATATATGCACAAGGGCATGGTGGTGGTTTTGGAATCAACCACATACCCTGGAACCACGCGCGAATTGCTTTTGCCAAAACTTGGCACTGAACATAATCTCAACGTAGGCGAGGACTGGTTCCTGGCCTTCTCCCCGGAACGCGTAGACCCAGGTCGCGAAGATTTCACCACGATCAACACGCCTAAAGTTTTGGGTGGAATTACCGAAGAGTGCGGCGAAGTTGCCACTGCCTGGTATGAAGGCGCGATCAAAACCGTGCATCGTGTCTCAACCGCCGAGGCGGCGGAGATGTCAAAACTGCTTGAGAACACCTTCCGCATGATCAACATCGGTTTGGTCAATGAACTGGCGATCATGTGCGAACGTCTCGGTGTGGATGTGTGGGAAGTGATCGACGCCGCCGCGAGCAAGCCGTTTGGATTTATGAAATTTACCCCCGGACCCGGTTTGGGCGGTCACTGCATCCCAATCGACCCGCTATACCTTTCATGGAAGATGAAGTCTTTTAATTACAATGCACGCTTTATCGAACTGGCATCCGAGATCAACACGAATATGCCGCGTTATGTGGTATCGCGAATCCTCGAAGCCATGAATGACCGTGGCAAACATCTCAAAGGCTCAAAGATATTGGTGCTGGGTGTGGCTTATAAACCCGACATTGACGATGTGCGTGAATCTCCTGCGCTGGATGTGATCGGACTGATGAGGAACAAGGGCGCGCTTGTGGAATATCACGACCCTTACATTCCGCACATTCATCACGAATATGACGGCTGGCAGATGGACAGCGTGAAGGACATGATGAAGTCTGTGAAGGAAGCAGATGCTGTGATCGTCGTAACCAATCACAAGGAATATGATTACAAGGCAATCATCGAGAATGCCAAATTCGTCTTTGACTCGCGCAATGCCACAGGCAAACTCGGGAAGGCAAGCGAAAAGGTCGAGAGATTATAGTTTCAGGCTTTTCAGTATCAAGTGTCAGGTTCGTTTTCCTGACACTTGATACCTGACACTGGAGTACTTTTTATGTCAAATTATTTGGTAACTGGCGCGGCTGGATTTATTGGTTCACGAACTTCCACCATGCTCATCGAGCAGGGACATACAGTCGTTGGCATTGACAACATGAACGATGCCTACGACCCGCGCATGAAGGATTATCGTCTGAAGAAACTTCAGGCGTTGAAAGGTTTCAAATTCCACCAGCATGACATTTCAGAAAAGTCGTCCATTGACTTGTTCAAGAATGAAAAGTTGGACGGCGTGATCAACCTTGCGGCGCGCGCAGGTGTGCGCTATAGCGTGGAAAACCCCTGGGTGTTTTTGGAATCAAATGTGATGGGCACGTTGAACATGCTCGAAGTCTGCCGACAGTTTGGATGCAAGAAATTCATCATTGCATCCACATCCAGCATCTACGGCGAGAATCCCGAATATCCCACACCTGAAACCGCATCGAGCAGCGAGCCGATGCAGCCCTACGCCGCCAGCAAGAAAGGCGCGGAAGCATTGGCGCATTCCTATCATCACCTGTTCGATATTGACGTGACCGTTGTCCGCTATTTCACGGTCTACGGCCCGGCGGGACGCCCCGACCTGGCCATCTTCCGCTTCGTGAAGTGGATCATGGAAGGCGAACCGATCCGCATCAACGGCGACGGGAATCAATCCCGAGGATTCACCTATGTGGATGATATTGCCCGCGGAACAATCGCCGCGCTCAAGCCGCTTGGCTATGAGGTCATCAACCTTGGCGGGCATGAAGTAATTTCGATCAACGGTCTCGTTGAATTGATCGAGGACTTGACCGGCAAAAAAGCAAACGTGCAATATGGTCCGCCCAACCTTGCGGATATGTTCATGAATCAAGCAAATGTGACCAAAGCCCGCGAAATGCTCGGCTGGAATCCGCAGGTCAAATTGCGAGAGGGGATTGGCAATTTGATCGAGTGGTATAAGGCGGAACAAAGCTGGGCGAAGGATATACTAACGCCGTAGCAAACGCAGACCTCCGAGTTCTCAAAGAACCTCGGAGGTTTTGCTTTTTAAACGCCAACTATTTGGCAACTTAATTACAATACAGATGCAACGCTCTTGTATTTCGTGAGTGATATAGTGGGAGCAGTCAAATTCATTCAAACCCATTTCAGGAAGGAAACGCTCATGAAAACATATAAAAGAATTTTTGTTGTTATACTCGCAATCGCGTTGATTTTGCCGACCATTACGGTCAATGCACAAGGGTCGCGATCCGCTGCGATTACATTCACCACAGCGACGCCCAACCCAATTAATATCGGCAGTGAGACTGTTTTTGATCTTGTCATTTCCGTTGCCAACATAGACCCCGGGGTGGCGGGCGCCGAGGTTTATGTGAAATATAATTCTGCGCTGGTGGGTCCGCCTGCATCTCCAAGTGTCGCCTTTGCTGAAGTGTTACCTGACTTTTTCGGCGCATCGAACTTCAGTGTCAATGAAGTTACCCAGTGCCCGGGCAGTACCGATTCTTGTATCCATTTAGTGCTGGCAGGTCCGCCACAAGTAACGCATAGCGGCGTTGCTGCGCGTTTCCATTTTCAGGGATTGGCGGCCGGAAGCGCCTGTTTCTCGGTGGTTCAATCCACACTGGCAGATGGCAATGGCTTTCAAGTTACGCATACCGCGCCATCGGAACAGTGTGTAACTGTTAATCCCGCACTGAAGAACGCAACCGGCGTGGTTTTGAGGCAGGGCGTGCCTGCCAACCCAAATGCGGGCGGTGGGACGCTGGCTTGTTCAGAGGTGACGGCAAATGGGGTGGCGGTCAAAACTGACAATGCCGGAAAATTCACTTTGAACAACGTGCCAGTTGGCACATACGCCATCAGGGCAACTTACCCGGGTTATTTGGCTTCTGAAAAGAGCATTACGGTTGCCGCCACCAGTCCCGCGCTGATTGATTTGGGAACAACAACCCTGCGCGGCGGCGACGTGAATAACGATGCCAAGATCAATATTTTGGATATTGGCGCCATCACAGGTAAATTTGGCAAAACTGGGCTTGCCGTGGGATCGGCTTCCGCCACCTGTGCTGTTACAGATGAGCCTGCCGACATTAACGATGATGGTCAGATTAATATTAGCGATCTGGCGATTGCCGCCGGAAACTGGGTCAAAACTGGCTCGACACCCTGGCAGTAATTACAAGCATATTACCGTCCCGCAGGTTTGCCCGCAAGCAAATCTGCGGGATACGATCATTCATCGCAATCTTCATTAATGGAGCGTTCTTATGTCACGCAATTTATTTTCCATTCGGATTTATCTTGCTCTGATTATTATTGCAACATCCCTGATCGGCACATCGGTTTTGGCGCAGGGCGCGACAGTGGTTCGGGTTGATCCGCCCACGTCGTCGGCGCAGGTAAATGGCGGGGTGAATCTTCCCATCAAAATTGACAACATTTCCAATTTCACCGCATTTGAATTGCATTTATCATTTGATCCGTCTGTATTGGAAGTCGTTGGAATAACGAACGGCGGCTTTATAGCGGCAGATTTTGTCGCGCAAAACGTCTTCGATAACACGGCGGGTACGATTGATTATGCAGTCGCGCAGATGAATCGCGCTCCGGCTCAGGGCAGCGGAACCTTACTCAATATTGCTTTTCGCGCCAAGGCGAATGGCAATTCCACTTTGGCGTTGCGCGGTACTCCGGCTTCTCCGAGCGGGTTGTTGCTGTCTGACTTGAACGGAATGGCAATACAGGCTTCGTGGGTGGGCGGCAGTGTGAATGTGGGCAGTGGATCGACTCCCGCAAGTCCAACCGCTGTGACGCCGAATGCTATAACTCCAACTCCTGTAACCCCAACTGCTGTGACGCCGAATGCTATAACTCCAACTCCTGTAACCCCAACCGGCGTTACCCCGACTGCTGTGACGCCGACCGCCATTGCCCCAACTGCTGCAATTCCTCAATCTCTTGCAGTGGTTCGGATTGATCCCTCTGCAATTTCCGTGAATGCCAATGACGTATTCAATCTTTTTGTCAAAATTGATAATGCCGCCAATCTTTCGGCGTTTGAGTTGCACTTGTCGTTTGACGCAAACATATTGGAAGTGAAGGAACTAATCAACGGTGGTTTTGTTTTCGCAGACGTCGCTGCACAGAATACATTCAATAACTCTGCCGGTACAATTGATTATGCAATAGCACAGAATTCCCGCCCGCCATCCAAGGGGAGCGGAATATTGCTTACCATTGCTTTTCGCGCCAAGTCTGCGGGAACTTCATCTGTGACTTTGCGTAACATGCAGTCCGGATTGCTTTTGTCAGATGCCAATGGAATGGTGTTACCCGCAACCTGGACTTCGGGCAATGTCACGGTCAAGGGTGCTCCCGTCCAAACAAGAATCCATGTCGTGCGTCTGGGCGAATGGCTCTATTGCATTGGACGCGCCTATAGCGTTGACCCCATGGCGATTGCCCAGGCGAATGGCGTACGCTGGTGGCCCTACATCATCTTCCCCGGTCAACAATTGACCATCCCCAATGTAACGTGGGTGGATATGCCGCCGAGCGGTCCGATCTGTCAGGCTCAATTTTCCGCGCCAGTTCTGCCGGTTTTGCCTCCTCCAACCACCATTCCTGCAACAGTTATTCCTGTAACGGTCGTCCCTGTCACAGTTGTTCCTGCAACTACCACTATTCCTGTGACTGTTAATCCGCCGTCTGCAACGCCTGTTGCACCTTCCGCCTGCCGTGCTGTCTACGTTGTCCGCCCGGGGGATACGATGTATCGCATTGGTGTCTCGTATGGAATCAGTTACGCGGATATTGCGCGTGTTAACCAAATTTCAAATCCCAGACTTATTTATGCCGGACAGCGGCTGTGCATTCCGTAGCAGAGGGTACCCCATGAACCATAAAATCCTATTGAAAGCTCACATCTGGCTTGTTGTCGCTCTGGCTTTGACGCTGGTAACATCCTGTGCGCCGTCCGCCTCATCCGGTCCTGCCGTCAAGATAGAGCCGTCCGCTTCGTCGGTTCAGGTCGGCGACACGCTGAGAGTATCCATTAAGTCCAAGAATGTCGCCGATCTTACAGCCTTTGAATCGCATTTATCTTTTGACGCAAACACTTTGGAAGTTGTGGAAGTGGTTGACGGAAGTTTTGTTGCGCCGGACTTTATCGTACAAAATATCTTTGATAATGCAATGGGCACAATTGATTATGCCATCGCGCAACTTAACCGCGAACCGGCCGCCGGTAGCGGTATCCTGTTCGAGGTTGTATTCCGCGCCAAAGCCAAAGGCGATTCGACCATTCGTTTTCTAGGCACGCAAGCCGCGCCTGACGGCATATTGCTCTCTGACGCAAACGGAATTGCCATATCGGTTTCCTTGATGGATGCAAGCGTAACTGTGAAGTAAATAAAAAGGACTCCGAATTCTCACGGAGCACGCAACACGTCACAATACCCGTGTTGCGTGTTCCGTTTATAATTCCGTCTATGTCCCTTCTCTCAAAATTCAAAGACGACCCGCTGCTTGGAAAAGTGATCCGCTCCAGTGGCGCGTTGTTTAGCAGTAACACCATCAGCCTGGGGCTGAGCGTGGTGCAGAGCATCCTCGCCGCGCGCCTGCTTGGCCCTGCTGGCTTTGGTTTGGTTGCCATCATCACGAGTTACGCCACAACGGTAAACGGATTTCTATCCTTCCGCATGAGTGAGTTGGTAGTGCGCTATGGCGGCGAGTATCTTGAAAAGGATGAGAAAGAAAAAACTGCGGCGCTGGTCAAAGCTGCCGCGTTGAGTGAAGCGACAGTTTCCTTGTTCGCGTTTTTGGTCGTTGCAGCCACCGCTGTGCTTGCTTCTCAATATATTGCCAAGACCCCAAAAACTGCGATGTTTTTTATCATTTATAGTCTTGGCTTGCTGGCGAACTTCAACACCGAAACGTCCACGGGCGTTTTGCAGATGTTGGGAAAAATAAAATATCAAGGCGCGATCAATCTCGTCCAAAGTCTGCTGACGGCGGGATTAATAACCTTTGCATTTTTCACAAAAGGGGATATTCAATTTGTTTTGTACGCTTATCTCGCGGGTAAGGTTGTCCTGGGACTTGGTATTTTCTCCACGGCGTTTTTTCAACTCACGAAAAAACTTGGCGGCGGCTGGTGGGCGGCAAAGATCAACTCGATCCCGAAAGTCAAAGAGCTTGCCCGTTTCGCGATCAGTTCAAACCTAAGCGCCACCGCCATTCTTGTCTTTCGTGAAAGCGAAATTCTCTGGGTGGGATATTTTCTCACCAGTGAGGCGGCGGGATATTATAAAGCCGCGTATGCCATTGTCAGTTTGCTTTCGGTGCCTGCCAATCCGTTTATTCTCACAACGTACCCTGAGATCAACAAATTGGTTGTGCAAAAATCATGGTCGCGTTTGAAGGACTTTCTCAAAAAGATCACAACAGTTGCCGCCGCGTATAACCTTGCGATTGCAGCGGGATTTGTCATCTTTGGCAAATGGCTGCTCTCGATTTATGGCGAACAATACACCGCCGCATATCCCGCGCTGATCGCATTGTTGGTCGGCTTCACGTTCAATTACATTCTCTTTTGGAATCGTCCGCTGTTGCTTTCGCTGGGCTTGCCTGAGTTTCCGCTCAAAGCCACCGTCGTTGCGGGAGTTGCAAAACTTGCGCTCGCGTTTTCGCTTGTGCCGCGTTTCGGGTACGTTGCCGAAGCCGCGCTTTTATCGCTTTATTACATTACATCCGTTGGCGCAATTGTCCTGCGCGGCGTGAAGGAAGTCCGTCAGAATGAAAATAGCGCTCATCACTAACTCACGTATTCCGTCGTTAACTGCAAATTCGATTCAGGCGATGAAGGTCGCTCAGGCTTTGATGCAATTGGGACATGAGATTCGAATGTTCGCCCCTGCGGAAACTGAACCTGCGACTCGCGAATCACTGATGACGCATTATGGATTACGCCTCGCACCCCGCCTTGACCTGCTTCCGTCCATCAGGCTGTTCAAACGCCTTGACTTTGTGGTCCGCGCCCAGAATGCCGCCGAGAAATTCGGGGCTGAATTAATCTACACCTGGCTGCCGCAATCTGCTGTGTTTGCCTTGATGCGTAAAGACCCTGTTGTACTTGAGATGCACGCGGACGTGGCTGGAAATGGCGCGTGGTGGCTGCGTCAATTTTGGAAGAGGCCTGGTCGGAAGTTAATGACGGTCACTGTATCGGCGTTGAGAAATGCTTTAGAACGCTCGTCCAGGATTCGGTTTGAGGATGAGTCGCTGCTTGTCGCGCCGAATGGCGTCGAGCTGGAAAAATATGACGGGTTGCCGAATCCATCTGAAGCAAGACATCAACTTGATTTGCCTGAAGGTTTAACGGTTGGATTCACAGGTCACATTTACCCTGGGCGCGGCGCGGACTTGTTGTTTGAGCTCGCGAAGCAAATGCCGCAGGTAAATTTTTTGTGGGTGGGCGGCACGCCTGAGTTGGTGGATTTTTGGCGCGCCAAGTTGACCGATGCCAAAATGACGAACGTGACAATGACGGGCTTTGTCAAGCACGAAATCATCCCGCTCTATCAAGCCGCGTCCGATATTCTTTTAATGCCATATAGCCGCTCGATCTCTGCCAGCAGCGGACAGGACATCGCCGAAGTTATCAACCCGATGAAGATGTTCGAGTATATGGCTTCGGGGCGGGCGATTATTTCGGCAGACTTACCTTCGATCCGCGAGGTGTTGAATGAGGGGAATGCGGTGTTGTGTGAGCCAGGGGAGATTGGTAATTGGAGATTGGAGATTGAGGCGTTGCTTGCAGATGAACCGCGCAGACAGGTGTTGACTTCTCAGGCATTCAAGGATGTAGAGCAGTTGACTTGGATGAAGAGGGAGGAGAGGGTGGTGGAATTGTTTGTGGGCGAAGATTGGTTTTTTGGTTAACGGTTTGTGTCGGTGGTAGTGAAGGCAGGCGACGATTGAGTCTGAATCGCGCCAGGCAGGTGTTGGGGTCTCAGGCGCGAAAAGATGCAGGTGCCTGATTTAGCAAAACCTTGTCCATGCCAGGGCGGCAATTTCTGCAAGCTTGACGCATTTGAAACGGAAAACACAAATACAACCGATGGTGTTAGAGCGATGGAGAAACAGCGATCTGATTCCTTCCGGCCCGCTTTGCCGTATATAACGCCTGGTCTGCACACTCGATCAGCATTTCAAGCGTGGTACTTTTCGTTTCCTTGAGCTCGGCAATACCCAGGCTGAGGGTCACCACTAAATCGTCCTCGGGTATGTCAACCTTCAATTCAATGGTCTTTTCCTGCAAACGCTCGCTAATACGTTGTCCCTGGGCACTGGCGCCGTTTGGCAGGAGAATCATAAATTCATCTCCCCCGTACCGACCTATGATTTCACTCTGCCTGAGGTACTCGCGAATGATTTTTGCCGTTTGAATCAGCACCCGGTCGCCAATCGCATGTCCATAAGAGTCATTGATCTGTTTGAAATTGTCGAAATCAAGCAGAATTGCCGTCAGGGGTTGTCCGTTTGTTTTTGCTTTTTGGAATTCCCGCTCACCTTGGTTGAAGAATTCGCGACGGTTTAGTAATCCAGTCAGTGGATCGATCGCCGCCAGTTTTTCCAGCGACGCCTGGGCATTCTTGCGCTCTTCGATCTCCCGATTGAGCTCGATCGTTTTTAGGTAATGGATCTCTGCATCACGTGTGGCGGTCTCCACCTGATGGATGATCTTCAACCCGTCCAGGCGTTTTGAGGCATTTTCGTTGAATATCGTTTCTTTAATCTCGTGATACCGTTGATAGTGTTGCAGCGCCATCTCAAAATTCCCTTGTTTTTTGTGAATTTCGGAGAGAAGTTGGTGGCATTTATACGCGCCCGGCCGATCATCCGCGGTCTGGCTGATGGTTAAAGCATTTTGTAATGTGGAGAATGCTGCTTCATTGTCCTCCTGGCTGAGATACATTTTGCCCAGGTTCAGCTGGCAGAGAAATTCCTCAGAACTGTCTTTGTTTTCCCGCGCCAGGGATAAGGCTTGAAGCAGATATTCTTTAGCCCTGGCAAAATCCTTGATGCCCAGATATATCTCGCCCATTGTATTCAGCGCGGTCAGCATAACCACATCGATGCTATTTTCCCGTGCCAGACGCAAGCATTCCTGACCTGTTTCCAGGGCCTTTGTATTCTCACCCAAATCGTGATAAGTCATGGCCAGGTTATTTAGCGCGACGCACTCCCCGTTTACATATCCATCCTCTTGATAACGCTCCAGAGATTTTTTACCTATTTCCAACGCAGCGGTCAGGTCGTTCGCTTCTGCATAGATCACGCTTAAAGTGCTCAGCAGTCTGGCTTCCCGCTTTCGGTCCCCCAGCTCCTGGGCGATTTTGATCCCTTCAGTACAATGTTCCGCTGCGATCCCATAATCGCCATAACTGCGATACGTCCAGCTGATGTTTCCCAGAACATCAGACATCAGGGACCTGGTTTGTGGGCTGTCTTCAGGAATTTGTCCCAGTAATTCCAGCGCTCGCAGCGATTGAGATAGGGCTTGGTTATAGGCGCCGGAACCATTATTAAGGTAACCCAGGGTACGCAGGCTGGCTGCCAGCCCGGGTAGATATGGGGTTTCTGCAAATTGATCGCTGGAGACTAGCTGGTAAGCTTCCTCTGCCAGAACTCGCGTCTTTTCCTTGTTCACCAGACGCAATTTCCAGGCCAGTTCGTTAAGCAGATCAATCCGTGTTTGCAGATCTGTGACTGTGTTTAATTGAGCTTCCAGTTCAGATATGCTGTACGTTGCAGAGGAATTAGATACCATTTATGCCCTTGCAGGAATAAAAAAGTCAGGAAGATAACACCCTTGTATTTAACGTTTGTTGATGAGGGCTGCTTTGTTTAACCTTCTTGATCATTTTATCATGCAAGTGTACGCGGTTCTTACGCTTACATACTTGTAAGCTTATATTATTCACCCGCATTCACTTTTCCCCTGAGGGTGCTTCTCGATATGAACCATAACTTCCACGACCTTGCTCAACGGAATGGGGGAATGCAGTGTTGTGCGTGACGGGATGATGTTGATAAGTGGAGATTGGAGATTGAGGTTCATCCGCAAGCAGGTGTTGGCGTCTCAGGCGCGGAACTCTTTGAGTGTGGATCAGTTGACTTGGGTGAAGAGAGTGGAGAGGGTGATGGAAAAGTTTGCAGGTATAAAATAATTTTGTCGTGGGCTAAATTCGCAATTTGCCCTGCGTTCTTCATCACTTCGTGGTAAAAGTGGGGATATGAAGAACTTCAATCAACGTGACTTCCTCTGGATTCTGCCTCTTTCCCTTGTACTTGGGGCGGTTTTATCCGCTTTGCAGGCTGGCAATTGGCTGATAGGCTGGCTGGGATTTTCTTTTCTCTTCCTTCTTGCTTTTTCACTTCTCACTCTCTCCACAAAATGGGCAGGTGGCGGAAGAACTTTGGCGTGGATGGTTGCTCTTGCATTCGCTTTGCGTTTTGCAGGCGGTGTTGCAACATACCTTGTTTTACCAATCAATGGTTTCACCGATGCAGATGATAAGGCGGGCTTCGTCTATAAGGATGCTCATCGCCGTGATGACCAGGCGTGGCAGTTGGCAAGTTCAAACAGCATCATCGGCGACTTCAACCAGAGTTATGCCTACGATCAATATGGGGGATTGCTGACCATGAGCGCATTCATTTATCGTTATATTTCGCCTGATGCCCACCGTCCGCTGATGTTGGTGCTGGTCTCTGCTTTTATGGCGGCGCTGGGATTGCCGTTTTTGTGGAAGGCGGTCATGCAGGAATGGGGCGGTAAGGTTGCCATCGCTTCGGGCTGGGTGTATGCGCTGTACCCTGAAAGTATTCTGCTGGGCGGCTCAGCCATGCGTGAGCCGTATTTGTTGGCGTTCAGTGCATTTGCGTTGTGGGGATTTGTGAGTTGGGGTCTCGATAATCTCAATCATCGTCAATCATTAATATGGCTTGCGCTTGGGATCATGGGAATGTTGTTTGTCTCGCCTGTTGTGGCGTTGGTGACTCTGGTCATCTTTGCAGGTTGGATGTATTTCGGCAGTGAGCGCGGACATATCTCATGGCGGATGGTTGCGGGAATCGTGGTTGTGTTTATCGTGGGTTTGTTCATCCTTTCCTCAGCATTGGATCGTGAGGGGAATTTGGGTGGCGGATCGCCGATTGGCATCATTAACAATTTCATGCGCGAAGCGGTTAAGTGGGATGTGTATCAACTGGAACGCGGTTCGGGCTGGGTGCAAAAACTTTTTGATCAAATGCCCGAATGGCTGAGGCTGCCGTTTGTGATGGTATATGGAGTGTTTCAGCCAGTTTTGCCCGCGGCGGTTGTCGAGCCGACGACTTTGATTTGGAAGATCATTGCTATTCTGCGGGCAGTGGGGTGGTATGCATTGCTTCCAGCGCTGATTCTGTCCTTCGTGGCCGCAGCCGCTGAACGGTCGGAAAAGAAGCGCAAGATTTTCATCTGGTTAAGTATCGCGGTCTGGGGGTGGATCCTGTTTACATCTCTGCGCGGCGGCGGCGACCAATGGGACAATCCGCGCTATCGAACGATTCTGTTTTTGTGGCAGGCGATCCTTGCAGGATATGTGTGGGTCTGGTGGCGCGAGACGCGGAATGTATGGCTGCCGCGTGTGGTTATGATGGAAGTTATTTTTCTTTTGTTTTTTGGACAATGGTACGCGAATCGTTATTTCCATTTTGGCAGGCAATTGCCTTTCGCGCAAATGGTGGCGATCATCCTCGGTTTGTGGGTTTTGATCTTCTTCGGAGGATGGTGGCTTGATCGAAAGCAACGAATCTGATATGCCGCTTGTTTTGGAATTGCCAAACTTACCGGAATAAATTAAGAATAAAAATCAATTCTGGTTTAGCCATTTCTGAGGCATCGTGTAGTGTATAATTCAATGTCTGAATTTTGACCAAGGAGTTTATATGCCTACTGCTTTAATCACGGGTATCACAGGACAGGACGGCTCGTATCTTGCTGAATTGCTATTGAAAAAGGGGTATCGTGTAATTGGTGTCGTGCGCCGTTCGAGTACTGTAACCAGTGAGCGTATCAAGCATATTTTGGATGACATCACAGTTGTTCAGGGTGATTTACAGGATCAGGGGTCTTTGCTTTCACTGCTTGAGGAATACAAGCCAACCGAAGTGTATAACCTTGCGGCGCAATCGTTTGTGCCGACTTCATGGAATCAACCTGCCTTGACAGGCGATGTGACCGCAATCGGGGTGACGCGTTTGCTGGAAGCCATCCGTTTTGTAGACCCGAGCATCCGTTTTTATCAGGCTTCCTCAAGTGAGATGTTTGGAAAGGTGTTGGAAGTTCCACAAAAGGAATCCACGCCTTTTTATCCGCGCAGTCCTTATGGCGTGGCAAAAATGTACGGGCATTGGATCACGGTAAATTATCGCGAGTCATTTAATATATTTGCCACATCGGGCATTCTGTTCAATCACGAAAGCCCGCGCCGTGGATTGGAGTTTGTGACGCGTAAAATTACAGATGCGGCGGCGCGTATCAAACTTGGCTTGGCAAAGGAATTGCGTTTGGGTAACCTCGAATCCCAGCGGGATTGGGGTTTTGCGGGAGATTACGTGAACGCCATGTGGTTAATGCTCCAGCAAGACCATGCGGATAATTATGTGATCGGTACAGGAAAAACCCACGCAGTGCGCGAATTCTGCGAGATCGCTTTTTCACATGTGGACCTGGATTATAAGGATTATGTGGTGCAGGATGAAAAATTCTATCGCCCTGCAGAGGTGGATTTGCTGATCTCGGACCCATCCAAGGCACGTTTAGTTTTGAAATGGGAGCCGACAGTTTCTTTCAAGGAACTTGTTACCATGATGGTGGATTCAGATATGGCACAGCTGAAGAAGGGGTAATATTTTCTTTTTTAGCAGAAGATTATGAATAGATTTGCAATTTTCCATAAGCAAAATTGGCCAGTGTGGACAGCGGACGCTGTGGCTTTGGTTGGACTGGTACTCTATTTTATTCAGTCCATGGTTTTTGCTCATACCACAGTTTCAAACCTTGATGAAGGCGCTTACTTATTGAAGGGGCTTCTCTTCGCCACTGGAGAATATCGTCCATTTGACCCGGGTATTTCAACAAATAAAGCTCCCCTTGCTTTCTTAATCCCGGGCTATGTTCAACTGATATTTGGACCGGGGTTGCGTACGGGTCGCTATCTGGCGGTCTTTTTTGGGGTGATGGCTGTGCTGGGGACCTGGGTTGCCGCGCGGCGTATTGGCGGAAAGTGGCTGGCGGCAGGAGCTGTGTGGGTGTTTGCATCCAGCCCAGTGATTATCAAGATATATAGCGGGGGCGCTACTCAAGGCACAATTGCCTGTCTGTTGGCATGGTCGCTTGCGCTTTCTTTGGGCGAGAAACGTCCGCTCTGGCAATTGATATTGAGCGGTTTTCTTGCGGGACTCACGATGCTGGTCCGTCAGAATATGCTGCCTTTTTTGCCGCTTTTGGTTTTATATGCGTTTTGGCAGCATGGCTGGAAATCCATTGGGTTGTTTCTTTCCGGACTGACTGTAGTGGCGGTGGTCCATATTATGTATTGGCCGGAAATCCTCCAGTTATGGTATTGGGTGCCGCTTATTCAACTCCCCGCGCAAACCGTATATTCCGGGGGAGGCACGATTATTTGGAGACCTGAAATACACCTTGACTCGCGCATGCTTTCGATATTCCAGGCAGTCCGTTTTCATTTTATAGCTCTGGTTGGGAGTATTATTTCTTTATTACTTTGGCCCAAACTAAGCGGATGGAAATCACGCGCAGATTTTCGCGCGAGTTTGTTCCTGCTCTTTTTGTTCTGGGGGTTGCTATATATGCACGCCATGGCCTCCATTGGACAGGACTATTGTGTTTTTTGTTTTACACCCTATATTGCATTTTTTAATGTCGCCGGTATTCTGTTGATGGTCGTTTCGATAAAATCATGGAACTGGCGGCCATCCATTGCGGTGCAAACCCTGTTGATTATCATTCTTCTTGTTATTATCGCAGGGGTGGGCTTTTCCGCTTTTGAGGATATCGGAAATCCGCTTTTAAATCTGCCTGCGCCGCGGATGCGCGATCTTAGGATTCTCCCAGGCTTTGTAACCTGGTGGGAAATATTATCAAATAGGTTTCACTTAAGCCGTAACAGCGCCATGCGATATGCGTCCGCCGCCTTTGGGTTCGTGGTGGGAGTTTTGATCATGTTGATGGGTTATATGATCTGGCGTCTTGTGCGGCGGGATTTGCCGGCAAAGTTTGGAACGTTTTTTGCGTCCATGGTTTTTGTGTTGGCGCTTGTCATTTCTCCCGTTTTGCATGGAAGCATGGGGGCAAAGGATTGCGCTTCTGATGTCATTTTGGCAAATGAGCAAATTGGGGATCATTTAAAAGGTATCATTCCTCAGGGGAGTCTGGTTTATTGGGACGGAGGACTTTCGGCGGCGCCGTTCCTGTACCTGCCCGGGGTGAGAATTTTCCCGCCGCAGATCAATAGTGCATACTCCTTTCTCAGTAACGGCAATACAGCCGAGCTATTTCGATTTGGACTTTGGAATGAGGAAATGGACGCTGAATGGAAGGCGACTGCCGATTTTTTTATTATTGAAGATGGACGATATGATGCTTGGATGGAATTTTTTAATCCTCAACAATTCGATGAATTCGCGCGTTCCCCTGTGGGAACATCTTGCCTGGAAGGATCATCTTTGCGCATTTTCCGCAGGAAGTAGGAAATAAATGGAACTGTCACTCATAATTCCGGTTTACAACGAGCAGGAAAACCTGCCGCTTTTGTTTGAAGCCATCTACAAAGTCATGAATCCCCTGAACCGATCATGGGAGGCAATTCTTGTGGATGATGGCAGTCAGGATAACAGCCTGTCTGTGCTAAAAGAGTACGCGCAAAAGGACGCGCCGCATGTCCGGGTGATTTCTTTTCGCCGGAATTTTGGACAGACCGCCGCCATTGCCGCGGGATTGGACTATGCTCAAGGTGAAACCATCGTCCTGCTTGATGCCGATATGCAGAATGACCCCGTCGATATTCCCATGATGCTTGCCAAACTCGACGAAGGCTATGACCTTGTCAGCGGATGGCGCAAGAGCCGAAAGGATAATGCGCTCACCCGTAATTTTCCTTCCATGATCGCAAATTGGATCATTTCACGTGTGACAGGCGTACATTTGCACGATTATGGTTGTACACTCAAAGCCTACCGTCGCGATGTGCTTGAAGGGTTTCGTTTATACGGTGAAATGCACCGTTTTATTCCGGTCTATGCCAGTTCTGTCGGCGCCAAGATTACAGAGATGCCCGTTACTCACCACCCTCGAAAATTTGGCAAGACCAAATATGGACTGGAACGAACAGCAAAAGTTGTGCTTGATCTGTTTACGGTGAAGTTTCTCGTGGCTTTTGCTTCGAAACCGATCTACCTCTTTGGCGGCACAGGCGGGCTTTTTATGGTCGTCAGCGCCATTACCATGATCTATTTGTTCCTGCGTCGTTTTTTCTTTTTTGTGAGTGTTACCGGTTCGCCATTATTCCAGGTCAGCGTGATGCTCTTCATTCTTGGTTTTCAATCCATTCTGATGGGTTTGATCGCAGAGTTGCTTGTTCGCACATATCACGAATCCCAGCGTAAGCCAACCTATACCATTCGCACCATCATTAACCTGGAGCAGGAACCTCGTGACTAACTGGTTGCGTGAAAATCGCCAAACCGTCGCCCGGTCGTTGGGTAGTCTATTAGCCGTTATTCTGCTGGTTATATTATTGAAGGAAGAGAGTGGAGAAGAAATCACCTCCGCCCTGAAGCGCGTTTCTGTTTGGCTTTTCCTTGGCGCTTTGCTGGCAATGTTAATTTCGCGGTTGTTTGTTGTCGGCCGCTGGCATGTCCTTTTGCGCTCAGCAGGGATTGATATTTCATTTTGGCGTACAGCCACGCTTACATTTACGGGACTGTTCTCGTCCAATTTTTTACCAACCACAATTGGCGGGGACGTGGTTCGTCTTGCGGGCGCAATGCAATTGGGATATGACCGCGCCATTTGTCTCGCTTCCATGGTCGCGGACCGTTTGATCGGCATGGCGGGAATGTTTGTTACGCTTCCGTTTGGTTTAATCCCCGTCCTATCGCTTGGCAGGACGGGGTTTCAAGCCGCCGCCTTTGGCCCGCTGTTTCAAAAGGGAGTGGACTTTGTAAAGCGCACTTTTGGCGCATTTATAATCTGGTTTAAAAAACCATTGGCTTTGGTCGTGTCGTTGTTTTCCACATTTGGCAATATGGTTTTTATTTTTTTGGCGATCTTCCTCCTTATCACCGGTATGGGACGTCACGTCTCATACTGGCTGATTGCGGGTTTGTGGAGCCTGACTTATTTTGTCACCCTGATCCCGATCTCTGTGAACGGCTATGGCGTTCAGGAACTTTCACTCACCTTTTTACTCTCAGAGATTGGCGGATTGAGCCATTCAGAAAGCCTGACCATCGCTGTCCTTATACGTGTTTTGTTTATTCTCGCAAGCCTGCCTGGCGCTTTCTTTTTGCCATCCATACTTGCCGCAATGAACAATAAACAATCCCCGCCAATTGATGATTTGGGCGCGTTTCATTAAGATGCGACTTACGCAAAACACCAAAAAGTATCCGCTAATCTTCGCCAATCCACGCGAATTTAAGAACGATTAGCGAAAATTCGCGCAGATTAGTGGATGAGAGATCATTCTGCGCATGTCCTGTAAGAGAAGGAATAAATGAAGCCAATATCTTCAAAACTTTTCTGGCAAACTTTTATCATATCCAGTATTTTGTTGAGCGTGTTTGCAATTTATCAGACTTCACAGCAGATCTCGGCTCTGGATATTGTCCTCTGGCGTTCCAAGTGGGTTGTTCTGCTGGGTTTATTCGTGTTGAATATTGTTGCGGGCGCATTCGGGGTTAGGCAATTATCTCTTGGCGGCGGCGCACGTTGGATCGAAAAATTTGAAGCTGCTCCACAGAATATGTCCGTTAAGTTGTTTGGCTGCTTCCTGGTTCTATTTGGCTTTTCTTTTGTGTGGGTGGCAAGGCTGATTTTTTTCGGCGGTATTCTTCCCCAGGTAACGCCCATTCTTTGGGTTTTTCTTTGGGCAAGCCTTCTCCAGACTCTGGGCTTGAAATTAATAACGGGGCATAAATGGCATTTCCTATTTGCCTTGATCGTGCTTGCGCAGGGATTGATATACCAAATATACGGGCATCTGACCATTGTTACAGGTTATCCCTTTTCAATTGGATACTCTGAGGCGGGGCGGCATTACTATGCTTCATTGTTCCATGCAAAGTCTTTGTATGACATGCAGTTGCCGCTTCCGTTCCTGCACCCGACGCGTTATTTTTTGATGTCGCTTCCTTTCCTGTTTGAAGGGTTGCCGCTTTGGTTCCACCGCTTGTGGCAGTCATTATTGTGGATCGGACTCACTGCCGCATCGTCCATTTTATTGGTACGCAGGCTGTCCTTGAAAGGATGGATGCGGTTCTTCGTTACTGCATGGGCCTTCCTGTATTTTTTTCAGGGCGCTGTTTATTACCATCTGCATGTCGCTGTCATTCTTATTCTGGCTGGAGTTTCGGTACGACGTCCCTGGCGGTCATTGTTGTTTGTGATCCTGGCTTCGATCTGGGCGGGGACGAGTCGGGTTAATTGGTTTCCTGTTCCTGCCATGCTGGCGATTGCCATATATTTGCTTGAAACGGTACTCGATGGAAACGGCTGGCGTTACTGGTTGACTCCATTTATTTGGGGAATTTCAGGACTTGTTGCCGCGGTAATTTCCCAGTTTGCATATATTAATATTTCGGGGAATGCAGATATTCGCACATTTGGTTCCAGCTTTACATCGGACTTGCTATGGAATCGCCTGCTTCCCAATGAAACATTCCCGATGGGAATATTGCCGGGCATCATACTTGTTGCTGCTCCGTTGATCATCGCACTCATTCAAATGGTGCGTGGAAAACTCTCCAATTTACATCCTTTACGCTGGGCTGCGCTTTTTGCCATGTTGTTTGTTCTTTTTGTTGGCGGAATAACTGTCAGCGTAAAAATTGGCGGCGGTGCAGATCTGCATAACATGGACGCATTCCTTGTTTTGCTTGCGATCATTGTCACAACATTCTTTGCGGGGCATGTCGAAAATGAAACAGGGTCAGACCCTGCCTGGGGGCAGATTCATTGGTCGGTGGCGATGGCGGCGTTCCTTATCCCGATCATCTTTGCTGTTCCGCAGATTGGCTTCCTT
>DYDH01000545.1:0-901 GCA_020717985.1 Herpetosiphon sp.
TTTAGCTTGACAAAATGGGTTCTCATGGCAAAATGCAACTTGATTCTAAGACAAGGAGCAACCGAGAGCCATGAGAACCCCAAGTGCATTATACCGAACAACGCCCACGATTTACAAAAGCGAATTGAAGCACTGCCCGCAATGTGGGCATGAGTTGGTAGAAATGAACTATCTGAGTGGACTCAAAACAGTACAAATGATGACGCAGGCCATGACGATAGCCTATCGGCCGAAGCGTTGTCCAAACTCGGAGTGTGCCAGTCAAGGAAGCGCCTGGCCCTCCGCGAGTTGGCAAGGGATTGCGCCAAAATACAGCATCTATGGCTATGACGTGATTGGGCAAATTGGCTGGGAGCGGCAAAAAGGGAAAGCCCATTTTGAAGCGATCCATTCGCGTCTGCGGGAGCGAATGCCGATTAGCGAATCGCAAGTGCGTTACATGTATTACCAGCGCTATTTGCCTTTGCTGGCCTGCCACGAGCGCAGGCACATGAGCGAACTGGAAGAATTGGGGCGTCAAGGCGGATTGGTGTTGAGCGCGGATGGGTTGATGCCGGAAGGCGGGGAAGCGCAATTATGGGTGGTGCGAGAGTTGCGGATGGGTTGGACCATACGGAGCGGCTGGATGAATAGCCAGGATGAAACAGCCTTTGTCGAATTCTTCCAGCCAATTGCGGACTTGGGCTTGCCAATCAAGGCGGTGATGAGCGACAAGCAACGCGCCCTGTTGCTGGCAATCGCCTCTGTATTTTCAGGCGTCCCGCATGGCTTTTGCCAATTTCATTATCTGGACAATGCCGCCGAACCCATTGCAGCGGCAGATGAACAGATGAAAATCGAGTTACGTCAGGGCGTGCGAGCCGAAATCGGAGGCCTGATCCGACACAAACAAGCCGAAAAG
>DYDH01000545.1:907-1341 GCA_020717985.1 Herpetosiphon sp.
ATCTCTGTCGTAACAGGGCTGCTTCCCTCGCCTGTGCCAGCCATTTCAACGCCCACAGCCCCGCTTGCGCCCGAAACCGCTGCCGAACAAGAACGGGAAAGCATTGTGCAAGACATCCTGGCGCGGGTACGCTATCTGCTGACTTTGAAAGGCCGCCCCCCGTTTCGCTTGGCAGGTATCGAGATGTTTGCCCGCCTGCAAGAGGTCGTGGAGTATACGCGGGAGTTGATCGAGCATTTCCCCGAAGCGCGCCTCCTGAAGTTGTTGGACGGATTACAAACCGCTCTGATTGCAAACCAGCCCGCCTACGAGGAGTTGTCTCAGGCTGCCCAATGGTTGGCAGACCTGGCTGACACACTTGACCCAGATGGAAAGCCGACGCGAACTGCCGAACAAGTACGGGCTGATTGGCTGGCTTGCTTGACTCGCATTGA
>DYDH01000546.1 GCA_020717985.1 Herpetosiphon sp.
GTAACAGCGAGTCAACCCGCTTTCGAGCCTGTAATCTTCCCACAAAAAGGAGCGTCGCACGGTCTACGGTCAACGGTCTATCGTCTGGCTCTTGGTTTGGTTTCGCCGATACCGAATTATGCGCCACGAATATTTTCTCACGCGGAAAGCCGAGGGCGGCATATTCGTCTGCACCGCGTTGACTGTACGAAAGCATCACGTCGAATTGACCGATAAACCGTCCCCACACCTGACTCTGTTTTGGCGCACCCAGCCCCCAGCCGAGGACTTTCCGTCCGCGGGCGTGCATCCACTTGACGGCGGATGGTGTCGCCAAGTAGCGCGGATTCGCTTCCACGATCAGCACATCGGGATTCGACTCTTCGAGCCAATTGATCAAATTCTGTTGATAGCAAAGATAAAATGCGCCACTGAACAAATGGGTGTTTTTCGCTTCGTGATATTTTGCAATTTGAGGTTTGCCGCTGGCGATCATTTCCGCAGGACGCGCCTGCCCCGCAAAAAGACTCATACCTTCGCAGGATTGCGCGAGCAGGTCAAAGAACGGGACGCGATAACTTGGAAGGACTCGTTGTTGCAGTCCGAGGCTGTGAGGGAAAGTTTTTGTCATGGCAGGGGTTCACATCTTGAAAAGATCAAAGCAACTTTATCTTGATATTGCTTGCACCATTCATTTGAATTTTGCACCGCATTCACCAAGGCGGGTTGCGTACTGGCAAGAAACAACAGGTTCACACCTTCGTCTTTGAGTTTTGCATCCCAGCCGGGTTGAGCTGACTGCACGAAAAGATAATCCCCGGCCTGTTCTGCCGTGTAAATAACTTGAATGCGCGTGTCGATCCAAACGGGGCGCGACGGTGTGGCATGGATAAGATAACTGCCAAAGACCACATCGTTCCACATTGGGCTGGGAAGCTCGGGGTGCTGATTCAACCAGTCGGCGGCGGCAACGGGTGTCTGCGGATCAAGCGCGGGCGGAGATTCTTTCCACCAACTTTCGCGGAGACCGGGCAAAAGCATCAGCGGCATCAAAAGAAAAAGAATGCCCAAGGCAAAGTTTAGGCTGGGGATTTTTGCATCCTGCGCTTGATCAAACTTCTGCACGATAAATTCAGGCATGAGGAATGCAGTCAGCACGGAGATGATGAACAAGTCCCAGATCACGTAGCGGATTCCCGTCAGCGCAAACCATGAAAAGGCGAGGAACAAAATCCACTCGAAGGCAGACAAGCGTCGGCGCGCAAATGCGGCGAGCGGTGGGAGCAGAATCAGCCACGCAAAAAAGATGTTCATCTGCCAGCCCTGATTGATCGGCGGCAGCCATTCGGGGCTGAGGTCGCGGATGCCCGGTGCGGTGAA
>DYDH01000207.1 GCA_020717985.1 Herpetosiphon sp.
TATGAAATGTCACAGCCCAGGGAGAGGAGCGCACAACAGACGCAGTTCTACAATTACTTAAATAAGTGAGTGGAGCATCGTTTAGATACACAGCGCACTCCTCCCCTTGCATAGCGATCAGAATATTTATAAGCTCGGGGGCAAAATAAGTATAAGTACCCGAATCGGATTGCCAGTCAGTGAGGGATCCCCAATGCAGGGTCCAGGTTAGATTTTTGGATAAGTCAAAAGCCACGCTTTGATCCACAGTCTGGTCGAATTGAAATCGCACTGTGTCGTCGGGTTGGGTTTCTGCAAATTGAAAGTCAAAACTTAAAACAAAGTTCCTGTAGGCCAACTTTGGGTTATATACCCAATAATCCTTGTTTTCATTTTCCGCGGGAAGTTGTATCAGTAACGCCTCATCCTGCATGTGCGCGTAAAAGGGTCCCTTGCGATTATCAGGAATAAAATAAAACCATCCCCGGTTGAGTCCCGCGAAATCATCTTGAAAATCAGGGCGCTGGCCATCCAATTCAACAAGGATGGGATCCGAAAAATCTGTGACCCAGGCTGGGAAAGCCAAGGACTGGGGAGTGGGCAATTCAAATACAGGCATCGGGATCTGTGGTGTATGCGTCCAGCGCGGAATTATGGACGGGGAAGCAGTCAAGATTTCAACAGGCGCGTTGGCAGGGAGCGCGGTTGAAAGTCCATCACCCGCTCCACAAGCCAGCGTAAAAAGGATTGCGCTTATCAAAAAGAACAAAGGTTTTATGGATTTCATTTTTTGCAGGTCAACTCAGACATTGCATACTTTTACACGAAGATTTCCTGAAATGCAAGCATTTATTTTTTGGAGTCTGGTAAATCTGATACAGCGCACTCTGAACAAAACAGGATACAAAAAACCGAGACTCATCGCCTCGGTTTTTTGTATCCTCTCAAATGAAATTAGAGGGACTGTCCACTATTCATGGATGGAGCATCCTTTGCCTTACGTGGAGTGTGTGATTTCGCCGGGGATGGCTTGGGTTGCAGGAATACCAGGTAGCCATATACCAGGGCGAAAATACCGAAGATCACAAGCAGCGCCCATCCGTTTGTGCGGAGTACGCCAATGGAGGTCATACCGAACAAACTCAGTACAAATCCGCCAATTGTATGGGCGAGTAAAAGAAGCGCGACGCTCTTCTGCGTTTTTACAGAAATGTCTTTCAAGAACCAGAGCAACAAACCACCCATGAGCAAGGCGCCACCTACGAATCTTGTCACGAACAGAGTTGCGACATACACTTCGGACCCAAACTGGGCGAGGACAAATTCGGGCATGATCATGAGCAGCACCCCAAATACTGCCAGAACAACGGCATTGATGGTAAACATTAAACGATAACTCATTTTATTCTCCTTTTCATTGCATCAGTAAGATTGAATAGATAAGGTAAATATACAATATTCCCAAATGAAGAGACAAGTAATATCAGCTGTGCAACCTTGCATTTACCTTGCATGGAGCGCATATTAATATCCCACATTTGTCCTATTAAAACAGCCCATCTGCAGCCATTTTTATGTAAAAACAGACGCCAATAAATGAATATGCGATAAAGTCCACCATTTTTGTGTATAAATTCAAAAACCGCTATGAAAATGCAACTTGTATTAGGTATCCCAAGTTCCTACAATAGATGTGAAACAATATTGATATTTTTGCGAGGAAAAAAATTATGAACGCAAGTCTGTTCTTTAAGAGGAATTTTTGCATATTAATGGCTGTAAGCATCATCGCGATAGCGCTTTCCACCACGAATGCCATTGCCGCAGCCGGGGTGCTGGATCCAACCTTTGGACTAAACGGAATAGCAGTGGCCGACCTCGGCAGCAGTTCCGATTCCGGCAAAGGTCTTGCACTGCAACGGGATGGCAAAATAATCATGAAAGCATCCGCTCAAGGTCAAACGCCGGTCCTAATGCGTTACAACTCCAACGGCAGTGTGGACAACAGTTTCGGCGCTGGTGGGAAAGCGGTCATTGGAAACAGCGTCTGTGACTTTGCCATTCAGTCAGATGGAAAGGTTGTTGCGGCAGGGTCAAGCGGAAGGAATACCATTACTCTCATCCGCTATCTTGGTAATGGAAGCACCCTGGATAACAGTTTTGGTACGAACGGAATAGCGACCCTTTTTATGGGCAGTGATTTCCAGATATGGTGTGATGCCATTGCCATCCAGCCTGATCACAAGATCATTGTGTTTGGTTCTGAGATCACAACCCAAAGCAATCACACCGACTTTTTTTTCGCGCGTTTCAACGAGGATGGCACGCGAGATGCCATCAATTTTATAGACAAGTCCTATTTCCCAACCAGTCAATTTAACTATGGTGAAGGGGTTGCAGTTCAGTCGGACGGCAAAATTATCCTTTCTGGCGGCATGCAAGACTATGAAGGCGATGGACAAATTTCCCTCGCTCGTTTAAAACCTGACGGGTCAGTGGACACCACCTTTGGTACTAATGGAAAAGGAACCGTAATAGTTGCTGTTCCTAATTTTTTTTCCTATAAAAGCTCCCTTGCCCTCCAGACAGACGGCAAGATCGTTGTTGTAGGCACCGCCAACGTAAACTATGACAACCCCAATGAAAATCTGGCTGTGGCCCGTTTCACTACGAATGGCACGCTGGATACCACTTTTGGCGGAACTGGAATCGTGATCACTGATTTTGGGACGCACGAATTTGGTTCAGATATCGCCTTCCAGTCCGATGGCAAAATCATCATCGTCGGGACGAGTTCCACCAGCGCCGCAAGCAGCCTGCTGATCGTGCGCTATAACAAGGATGGCTCGCTTGATAGTACATTTGGCAGTAACGGAAAATTGACCAGCAATTTCGGCAGTGCATCCAATGCCGGTGCAGGGATTGAAGTTCAAGCCGATGGCAAGGCCGTTGTGGTCGGGACCAGCAACGGGAATGCAATTCTGGCGCGTTATAACACAAGCGCATCCACCACAGTACAAAGCACCTTCACATTCAAATCCGCGGATGCTTATGATGGTTGGATCCTCGAATCTGTCGAGTATAGTAACAAAGGCGGCAGTCTTGATAAAATCGCCAGCACCATCAACGTGGGTGATGATGCCAGAGATCGTCAGTATCGAGGCATTCTCTCGTTCAATACGATTTCCATTCCAGACAATGCGCTTATCGTTTCAGCGCAGGTAAAAATCAAAAAACAGGGGATCGTGGGAACCGATGCGTTTAAAACCCATGACAAACTTTTATTGGACATCCGCGGTGGGACCTTCAGTAATAGTCTTGTCTTACAGATTGAAGATTTTTCTGCGATTGCCAGTGCGGGATCAAGCCAGGAAAAATTCTCGGAATCAGCACTTAACTGGTATACAACCAGCCTAAGTAATGCCAACCTTGGCTTCATAAACAAGGTTGGACTCACCCAATTCCGCCTGTTATTTAGCAAAGATGACAACGATGACCTGGGGGCGGATTACATAAAATTCTTTTCCGGCAATACAATTGCCGCCAACCAACCCCAGTTGATTGTCACGTATTCCGTAAGTTCCGGCGGCGTAAGTTCGGTCGGGATAAGTTCCAGTGAAATGAATATTAATAATTTCCCGCCAGCAATCACATCGAATGGCGGAAAAACAACAGCCAACATTAATATCCCGGAAAATACAACTGCTGTTACCATGGTCACTGCTGCGGATGCAGACCAGCCAGTTCAAACCATCACGTATTCAATTTTAGGCGGCGCAGATTCAAAACTCTTCAACATCAATTCATCCACAGGAAGGTTGGTTTTTATCTCCGCTCCAAATTATGAAGCCCCCGCTGATGTTGGACTGGATAACACATACAATGTGACCGTACAGGCATTCGATGGAGCATTAGCTGTGACGCAGGATATCGCTGTGACAGTCAGGCCTGTCAACGATAACGATCCTGTTATTACGTCGATTGTTAATATCTCAGTCCGTGAGAACACCACGACAGCGACCACTGTCACCGCCACAGATGCCGACCTGCCGGCCCAACCTCTTACCTATTCAATTGTTGGCGGCGCAGACTCAACGGTCTTCAACATCAACCCTTCCACAGGCGAGTTAAGCTTTATCTCCGCGCCTGATTTCGAGATCCCCGCAGATGCGGGAATGGATAATGTCTACAATATCGCGATCCGTGTTTCAGACGGAACGCTGGTCAGTACACAAGATTTGACAGTTACAGTCGGCGCTGTTAATGACAATAATCCTGAAATCACCTCAACCGACAATCTCTCAATTTCAGAGAACAGCACGGCAGTGACCACCGTCACCGCTACAGACGTGGACCTGCCTGCTCAAACTCTGATCTACTCAATCATCAGCGGCGCGGATTCCGAGCTCTTTACCATCAACCCCGACACGGGTGAGTTGTCCTTTATCACTGCACCTGATTACGAATTGCCAAATGACCTCGACAGCGATAATGTCTACGACGTCACCGTCCAGGCATCTGACGGAACGCTAAATGTTACACAGGGTATATCCATTACCGTCACCTCTGAGAATGACAACAGCCTTGTGTTTACATCACAGGATACCTTTTTTATCCTGGAAAACACCGACACAATTGCCGCTATCAGCGCCACGGATACTGAATATCCAGACCAACCTTTGACCTACTCGATCAGCGGCGGGGTGGATGCGTCCTGGTTTTCCATTGACAGCGTCTCTGGCGAATTGAAATTCATAGCGGCTCCAGATTTTGAAATCGCTACAGATTTCAACCTGGATAATATTTATGAGGTTGTAGTAGAGGTCTCCACTGGAAGTTATAACAACGCACAAAATATTTCTATTCAAGTTACAAATACTGATAGCTAACGGTTAATGACCGCTGTCGGTTATCGCGAAACACGAAACGCGAAAATCTCAAAACAAAAAACTTTGTGCTATAATCGCGCCACGATGTTCAACTATAACTATAATTACTTCGCCAATAATGATAATAATAATGACGATCCCTGTATCGTTGGGCGAAGCTTTGCTGGTTGACAGGTAAATCAAGTCAAATCAAATCGCCCGACGCAAACGCGAAGGGCGATTTATTTTATGTATATCCCATGTCATCGCGAGGGCGCTCTTGTTCTTGCCCGAGGCAATCCTTAATTTAGGAGATTGCTTCACCGCCAAAGGGCAAGAGCGGCGGCTCGCTACGACATAAAATCTTCGGAGGCGCATTCATGTACAGAACTCATACTTGTGGAGAATTACGGGCCAGCCATGCTGGGCAAACCATCACCCTTTCCGGCTGGGTACACCGACGTCGCGATCATGGCGGGGTGGCATTTTTCGACCTGCGTGACCGCTCGGGGCTGGTACAGATCACCATCAACCCCGACCTTTCAAAAGAATCACTTGACCTTGTAGCCAACGTCCGCATGGAGTGGGTTTTGCAGATCGAAGGCATTGTGCAATTGCGCCCCGATGGGATGCAAAATCCAAAAATGGAAACGGGTGAGGTCGAGATCATTGCGCGCGAAGTGAAGGTCTTGAATCCTGCCAAGACCCTCCCCTTCATGGTCAGCACAGATACCGACCTCGCAGACGAAAACACGCGCCTCAAATATCGCTACCTCGACCTGCGCCGCGAACGCCTAACCAAAAATATGGTCCTGCGTCACAAGGTGATCAAGTTCATGCGCGACTATTTGGACGAAAGAGGCTTCATCGAAATCGAAACGCCGATCATGTTCAAAGCCACGCCCGAAGGCGCGCGCGATTATCTCGTCCCCTCGCGTGTTTACCCCGGACAGTTCTACGCCCTGCCGCAGTCTCCGCAACAACTGAAGCAATTGCTGATGGTGGCTGGCATGGACAAGTATTTCCAAATCGCGCGCTGCTTCCGCGATGAAGATTTGCGCGGCGACCGTCAGCCTGAGTTCACGCAACTCGATCTTGAGATGTCCTTCGTCCATCGTGACGATGTGCTTGCGCTGGTTGAAGGCTTGTTCACCGAAATGCTCCCCGCCGTTGCGCCGCACAAGAAATTATTTTCATCGCCGTGGCCAAAATTTTCATATCATGAAGTGCTGGAAAGATTCGGATCAGACAAGCCCGACCTGCGCTTTGGAATGGAGTTGATGGACGTCAGTGACGTATTTGCCAAGAGCGAATTCAAAGTGTTTCAATCTACACTGGACGCGGGCGGTGTGATTAAGTGTCTCGTTGCGCCAAAATCCGCGGATATGTCTCGCAAGGAATTGGACGGTTTGACCGAGGTCGCGAAAACTTTCGGGGCGAAGGGAATGCCATACATGGCAGTTACTGCCGAAGGCATGAAAGGCGGCATCGCAAAATTCGTCACCGAAGAAGAGTTTGCGGCGTTGAAATCCAAAACGGGAGCGGGCGTCGGCGATCTGATCATCTTCGCCACCGATGCGCGTGCTGTCGTCAACAAAACACTAGGCGGACTGCGTTTGTGGTTCCGCGATAAATTAGACCTCGCAGATAAAAACATGATGGCATTTGCCTGGGTCGTAGACTTTCCATTCTTCGCATACAATGAAGAAAACAAGGCTTGGGAATCGGAACATCATCCGTTCACCATGCCGAAGATGGAAGACCTCGACAAATTTGACACAGACCCCGGCGCAGTCGCATCTGACGCGTATGACATGGTTTGCAACGGATACGAAACGGCATCGGGTTCGATCCGCATTCACCGCCGCGACATTCAAATGAAGATGTTCCAAATGCTCGGTCTGACGGATGAAGAGATTCAAGCCAAGTTCGGTCACATGCTCGAAGCGTTTGAATATGGCGCTCCCCCACACGGCGGCATGGCGCCTGGCATCGACCGCCTTGTCATGCTCCTTGCGGACGAACCCAACATCCGCGAAGTGATTGCCTTCCCGAAGAATCAAGCAGGACGCGACGTGATGGCAGACGCCCCCTCCGAAGTGGAACCGAAGCAGTTGAAAGAGTTGCATATCAAATTTAATTAGACGAAGGACGGAAGACCGAGGACCGAATCATCGTCCACTGTCTTCCGTCCTCGGTCATTAAGAGGCTTTATGACCCAAACCATCGATACCAAAACCGTCAAACATGTCGCCAACCTCGTGCGGCTTGGCATTTCGGAAGAGGAAGCCCAAAAGTTCAGCGGACAATTCTCCGCGATCATCGAGTATTTCAACATGCTCAACGAAGTGGACACCGAAAACGTCCCGCCCGCCTCGGACATCGCCAACGCCGAAAATGTGCTGCGCGAAGATGTGGTCAAGCCGTCCATGAGCCATGCGGAATTCATCAAAAACGCCCCCAACTCCGAGCGCGGCTATGTCAAAGTGCCGACGGTTTTGGGCGACGAGTAGAAATCATTAACCACAAAGGGTCACGAAGGGTCACAAAGTTTTTTAAAAGGTTTTCCTTCGTGTACCTTTGTGACACTTCGTGGTAAAAAAATATGCAACTACACAACCTCACCCTCCGTGAACTTCACGAACTGCTAATCACCAAACAAATCTCCTCCGTCGAGTTGACTCAAGCGACCCTGCAACGCGCCCATGAAGTTGACCAAAAGATTCAGTCCTATGTCACCATTGCGGATGACGTGGCGCTGGAACAGGCGAAGCAAGCCGACGAGCGCATCGCCAAAGGCGAAAACATCACCCCGCTGACAGGCATTCCCTTCGCGATGAAAGATGCCATCTCAACGCGCGGTGTGCGGACGACTTGCTCTTCCAAAATTTTGGAAAACTACGTCCCGCAGTACAACGCCACCGTCACCCAAAAACTCGCGGACTCTGGTGCGGTGCTGCTCGGCAAGACCAACATGGATGAATTCGGCATGGGGTCATCCTGCGAAAACTCCGCATTTTTCAACACCCGTAATCCGTGGGATTTAGACCGCG
>DYDH01000208.1 GCA_020717985.1 Herpetosiphon sp.
AGGTCGCGGGATTGTCAACACGTTCGATGCGTGTGGCGGCTGTAAGGGTTCCGCCGCGCACGATGGACGACATGACTTCGGTTGCCACCACTGGGGCTTCGGTTGCTGCAGCAGCGCTGGTTGCAGCGGCTGGCACGGCTGTTTCTGCGGGACCACAAGCGGCCAAAACTTCGGCGCCTGCGAGCGTAAGTCCTACTAATGTGGAAAGCCTGAGGAAATCGCGGCGGGAGATCTTTCCTTCGCGAAGTTGTTGGTTGGCTTCTGTAACCAAGGGGTGAATTTTATTTGATTCCATTTTCTTTTCAACCTTTCTAGTAGAATTGATTTGTTGGAGATAGTTGGAAAATACATCCGAATCGTCAATCCAATATTTGAGCGGTCACCTCCTGAAAATGTATCACTTGAAGGCCAATTACCTTTAAAATAGGAAACACAACTTAAATTCGTAATATAGCAATCATAGCATCTAATATATTATTAGTCAACGACTAATATATCAGTTTGCTCTAATATTGCAAATTGATATATCTTGTGGTAGTATTTTATGGATTGAGGAGTAATTATGAACCAGGGAATTGTTGACGCGACTTCCAAAAGCCTGATTTACAAAAAAATGCGCCGTTCCATCATTATGGGGCATCGCGAATCGGCGGAGCGCCTCAATATTGAAGAAATTGCCCAGGAATACAATACCAGCGTTACGCCGGTGCGTGATGCGTTGCAAATGCTTAGCCACGAGGGGCTGGTGGTCATCAAGCCGCGCTCCGGTTATTTTGTGACGACAATCACCCTCAAAAAAGTGAGAGACCTGCTGGATGTCCGCCGTATTCTGGAATTATCAGCAATTGAGCGCGTCGTGCAGCGTATCAACGAGGAACAGATCCATGAACTGCGAACTGTCCACGCCGGGTACACGGGGGATGACGACGAATCTTATGACCGCTATACCGATGAAAATCGAAAATTTCATTACCTGCTGGCGAAGGCAGGCGGCAATAACGAACTTGCTGACCTGGTAGGAAAAATACATGACCAACTGGCACGTTTCATGGTCATGCGCCGGGCAGGCAAGACTATGGAAATTACCCATACGCGTATTTTGGATGCGGTGGCGGCTCACGATGCAGAAACCGCGCGACAGGCTTTGCTTGACGATATTGATCGCGCGCATGAAGCCATTTTGGATAATATTATGGAAGAAGATTCTGAATCCTGGCATCTGTAATTAAAAACCCTGACATGATTTCCTCCACCGTCAGGGTTTATCGTTTCAATTCAATCCTCACTCTCTCGGAGAAAAAATGGACCTGAAAACAATATTTGATAACGTGATCGAAGGGGCTGCGCCAGGCGTTGAAGCCGGTGTTAAGGAAGCGCTGGCTGCGGGCATCGGAGCCGATGTCATCTTAAAAGATGCGCTGATCGCCGCGATGGATGAAGTTGGAGCCCGCTATGAAGAGGGCGACATTTTCGTTCCTGAAATGCTGGTTGCCGCGCGTGCCATGCAAGCCGGTTTGGCGCTTTTGAAACCCCACCTGGTTGGCGCCGATTCTGAATCGGCGGGTAAGGTTGCCATCGGCACCGTCAAAGGTGATTTGCATGACATTGGTAAAAATCTGGTTGCGATGATGCTCGAAGGTGCCGGTTTTGAGATCATGGACCTCGGTGTGGATGTTTCCCCGCAAGCCTTTGTAAAAGCTGTTGAAGATGGCGCACAGGTGATTGGCATGTCGGCGCTGCTCACCACCACCATGAGCAATATGGGCGTCACAGTTGAAGCGCTCAAAGCCGCCGGATTGCGCGACAAGGTAAAGGTGATGATCGGCGGCGCACCTGTCACACAGGAATATGCCAACCAGATTGGCGCAGACGGTTTCGCGGCAGACGCATCCAGCGCCACCCGTGTTGCCCGCGAACTTGTTGGATAGCATCGAGCTTTTGAAATGGTTCCCTCGCAAGCCAGTTGCCAGACTCTTTTTTAGGAATGGCGCTGGCTTGTATTTTTTAGGCTTTTCACTGTTTGTTAGGAGAACATTTACCACGAAGGGTCACAAAGGTACACAAAGGAAAACCTTTGTGACCCTTTGTCTCCTTTGTGGTTGAAAATGCCCCCCGATGAAAACGACAGTCCCATTTTTACAAAGGAGACTCAAATGACTGAACGCAAGAAAATCAACCTGCCCTATCTTTTTCAGAAAGCACAGGCAAAAGAGCCAATCAGTTGGCTGACCTGCTACGACTATCCCACCGCCTATTTGCAGGATCAGGCTGGCGTGGAGATGATCCTCGTCGGCGACAGCCTCGGCATGACCATGCTCGGCTTTGACTCGACCCTGCCCGTGACAATGGACGACATGATCCGACATGCTTCCGCTGTGCGGCGTGGCGCTCCGACTGCTTTTGTTGTCGGTGATATGCCCTACATGACCTATCAGCCCGGCAACGAGATCGCCGTCAAAAACGCGGGACGTTTCATGGCGGAAGCCGGATGCGATGCCATCAAACTCGAAGGCGGCGCGGCCATGGCTCCGCGGATTCAGGCAATTGTCGATGCGGGCATTCCCGCAATTGGGCATCTCGGTCTCACTCCGCAGTCTGTCGCAGCGTTGGGTGGCTTCCGCTTGCAGGGTAAATCGGCTGACATGGCGAAGAAGATCGCGGACGATGCCAAGGCGTTGGAAAAGGCCGGGGCTTTTGCAATCCTGCTCGAGCTTGTCCCTGACCGCCTATGCAAGATGATCACCGAACGCGCCGAGAATTGCATCATCATGAGTCTCGGTTCCGGTCCCGATGCGCACGGGCAACTGCTTATTTATCATGATATGTTTGGCTTGTATCCAAAATTCAAACCAAAAATGGCAAAGGTCTTTGGTAATGCGGGCGAAGTCATCCTGAATGGGTTGAAGCAGTACGTCAGCGAGGTCAAGAGTGTTACTTTCCCCGCGCCCGAAAATTGGTTTGGGATGCCCGACGAAGAATTTGACGAATTGAAAAAGATACTTAAGTAAACTAAAATCAGACTTTGGAGGTTTTCAAAACTTTCGAAGTCTGATTATTATTTCCGCTCTATCGGGAGCTTAGCCCCCGATAGAGAAAAAGAGAACAATTTGGAGGAACCATGACTTTTGCAACTCGTACCGCGCATCTCAAACCCGAAGGCGCTTATCAAGTGCTGGCGCAAGCCAATAAATTGGAAGCCGCCGGGCGTGAGATCATTCACCTGGAAGTCGGACAGCCGGATTATGCCACGTTCGAAAATGTCACTCACGCGGGTATCGAAGCCATCCAAGCGGGCAAGACCCGTTACACGCCGCCTGCGGGCATTCCATCTTTGCGCGAGGCGATTGCGGAGGATGGCGGGAATCGACGCGGAATTAAATTCACGGCGGATGAAGTTGTCGTCAGCCCTGGTGGGAAGCCGAATCTTTTCTTTCCCACCCTTGCGCTGGTTGAGCCGGGTGACGAAGTGATCTACCCGAATCCGGGCTTCCCGACCTACGAAGCTATGATCAAAGTAGCGGGCGGAATCCCCGTGGCGGTACCGCTGTTGGAGGAGAATAATTTCTCGTTCGATGTGGCGGCCTTCGACAGACTCATCAACGAGAAGACAAAGCTCATCATCATCAATTCGCCGAGCAATCCCACTGGCGGTGTGATTCCGCTGGAGGATTTGAAGCATATCGCCGCCCAAGCCCAAAAATATGATTGCTGGGTGATGTCCGATGAAATTTATGCGCGCATCATTTACGATGGCTTGACCGCACACTCGATTGCCGCTCTGCCCGGCATGAAGGAACGCACCATCATCGTGGACGGATTCTCCAAGACCTATGCCATGACCGGCTGGCGGTTGGGATTTGGAATTATGCCAAGTGACCTCGCCGCGCGCGTGGATTTGCTCTTGACCCACTCCATAGGTTCCACAGCGCACTTCACTCAATTTGCAGGTGTGGAAGCTGTGACAGGTCCGCAGGATATGGTGGACGTGATGGTCGCTGAATATCAACGCCGCCGCGATATTATTGTGGACGGGCTGAACGCAATTCCCGGTTTCTCCTGTCAGAAACCACAAGGCGCGTTCTACGCCTTCCCCAATGTCAAGGAAACAGGCATGAATTCAAACGACCTGGCGAACTTGATCCTCGACAAGGCTGGCGTGGCTTTGCTCCCCGGCTCCTCCTTTGGCGATTATGGCGATGGATATTTAAGATTGTCCTATGCCAATTCGGTGGAAAACATCCAGCGTGGGTTGGAGAAAATCCAGAAAGCATTGAAGGAATTCGTGCCTGTATAAACTGAGCTGACCCTGAGGTGACTGACAAAACTTTGGCACGGTGAAAAAATAGACCTTCAGAAGGATGAAAATTTGTAGCGCGAGATTTATCTCGCGGGAGCGACATGAATGTCGCGCTACAGGCATTTTCATATCAGGTCACAGAGAAAAAAGAGATTTAAGATGTTTTCCTCACACCGTCCTGACATTCTTTGTCAGGAAAGGTCTCTGTGCAACTCTGTGGCTACTTATGCAAGAGGTCAAATATATCAGTTGGAACGCTTCCATCAAGGTCCTTACCAATTTGGTAGGGACTTATTATTACATTCTAATATTCAGCCCCGCATTGTATAATCATATTAACCATATTGCTTTTTGCATAAATTACCCAACCCATTCAAAGAAATTGCGAGTAACGATCATTATTCTGATTTATGTCCCCTTTTACTTTCAGTTTAAACAACCGTTCCGAATATCTGCCAGAATACTTTTGTCTAAAGGTTTTGAAAGACGGTTGATTTGGTTCATTTTAACCTTTGAAATACACGCAGTCCAACGATTGTCAATTCGTGAAATGAATTCCTGTCACCAGCTTTATTGTTATACTCTCCATGTCAGGCTGAAAAGCGCAGGGTAAAAAGGAGCATTTTATGATTCCCAAAAAGCCTTCACGGAAAAATAAGGACACCTCTGCGCCTGATGAACAAACCTTTCGTCATATGTTTGAGGGACATTCCGCGGTTATGTTGCTGGTTGAACCTCAATCGGGGAATATTCTTGATGCCAATCAGGCCGCGGTGGATTTTTATGGGTATCCCAAATTAAAACTTTGCAGTATGGCGATCCACGAAATCAATACTTTACCGCCAGAGCAGGTGGCAGATGAGCGTCAAAAAGCAATCCACGAGGAGCGAAATTACTTTATTTTTCCACACAGGCTGGCAAGCGGGGAAGAGCGTATCGTGGAGGTGCATTCGTCTCCCATCGCTTTGCATGATAAGCAGGTGCTTTTCTCGATCATTCATGACATCACCGAGCGCAAGCAGGCGGAAGATAACTTGCGCCGCCGCACGAACGAGTTGACTTCTCTTCAAACAACAGTCCTTGACATATCCTCCCCGCACTCCCTTCCGGAATTGTTGAATTTGATCGTGGAGCGCGCAGCCAATCTGCTGGGAGCTTCCGGCGGAGGTTTGTATCTGACCGAACCGCAATATCGCAGGGTGCGTTGTGTGGTCAGTTATAAAACAAAGAGTGATTTCACTGGCACGCTTCTTGATTATGGCGTTGGCGCGGCCGGTTATGTGGCTGAAACGGGACAGCCGTTGATCATTGACGATTACAGCAAATGGGCTAATCAGGCTGATACATATAAGAGTGAACAGCCTTTCCGTGCCGTGATGAGCGCGCCAATGCTCTGGCAAGGTCAGGTTAGCGGTGTAATTCATATTTTACGGGATGATATTTCGAAAAAATTCACCCAGGAAGAATTGAACTTGCTATTACTGTTTGCCAATCACGCTGCGGTTGCGGTGGAGAATGCCCGTTTATTTAATCTCCTTGACCAGGAGTTGACCGAGCGCAAGCAGGCAGTGGATTTATTGGAACAAACCCGCAAAAATTATGCGACGTTTTTCAACAGCATTGATGATTTTCTGTTCGTTTTGGATCAACAGGGGAATATTATTCACACAAACAATACAGTCAGAGACCGTTTGGGGTATTCAGAAGAGGAAATTATCGGAAGATCAATTCTAATGGTTCACCCGCCCGAACGCAGGGAGGAAGCCGGACGGATCGTTGGTGAGATGCTTGCAGGCTCAGCCCAATTTTGCCCGGTACCGGTCATGACAAGATCGGGCGAACAAATCCCTGTGGAAACAAGGGTGGTGCCCGGGTTCTGGGACGGCAAGCCTGTGATTTTTGGCGTTACCAAGGATATATCCCAGATCAAATTATCGGAAGAAAAATTCTCCAGAGCGTTTCAGTCAAATTCGGCGTTGATGGCTTTGAGCCACTTTGAAACCGGAGCTTATATTGATGTCAACGAGGTTTTTCTTGAAACACTTGGTTTTTCGCGCGATGAAGTGATCGGCAAAACATCCGGGGAACTTCATATCTTTGCCGAGGCGGATCAACGGAGCAAGATCATTGAAAAAATAAAACAAGGCAAGACGGTTAAAGATATTGAAGTAGTGATACGAGCGAAGGACGGTTCAAGAAGATATGGCTTGTTTTCCGCCGATACCATTTACATTGGCAAAGATATGTGCTTGTTGACCGTAATGGTAGACATCACCGCGCGCAAACAGGTGGAAGAATCGCTGCGCGAGAGTCAGTTGCTGTATCATTCGCTCGTCGAATCTTCGCCTTTGAGCATTTGCCGCAAAGACCTGGCGGGACGCTTCACATTTGCCAATCAGCGCTTCCTGGAGTTGTCGCAGATCACACTCGCCGATCTCGTAGGCAAGACCGATTTCGATTTGCACCCTCCGGAGTTGGCGGAAAAATATCGGTGCGACGATCAAGCCGTGTTGGACGGCAGACAGGTTCAGGAAATCATCGAAGAGCGTTCCGTCCTTGGCGGTGAGACGGTTGTAGTGCAAAGCATCAAGACACCGATTTATGACGGGACCGGAAGAATCAATGGCATACAGATTTCATTCTGGGACATTACCGACCGCAAGCGGGCGGAGGAAGCCCTGCGTCTGAACGAAGCCATGTTTCAGGCGCTATTTGAATTTTCGCCGGATGCAATTGTGGCAACGAACCGTGAGGGGAACATCATGCGTGTCAACGCCCAGGCTGAGACGATGTTCGGCTATCGCCGCGAGGAATTGAACGGACAACCTGTTGAGACGTTAATTCCTGATCGCTTTACCCTTCGGCACGTGACACATCGCGCGGGCTACACAGCCAATCCCCGCCCGCGCGCCATGGGCGCAGGTTTGGATTTTTATGGTCGGCGCAGGGACGGCATTGAATTCCCGGTGGAAATTTCCCTTGGAACATTGGAAACAGGTTCCGGCACACTCATCCTAAGCTCCATTCGTGATGTTACTGAGCGCAGAAACGTTGAGTCCGAATTGCGCCGTTCCAAAGAAACGCTGGATATTGCTCATCATGCGCTCGAACGTTCTTTTGAGAGGGAACAACAACTGGCGCGCACAGATTCGCTAACCGGCGTTCATAACCGCCGTTTTTTGTTCGAACTCGCCGAACGCGAATTCAATATTGCAGCGCGCTATCGTCCGCCATTCTCCATGATATTATTTGATGTTGATTATTTCAAACGGATCAATGACACCTTCGGACATGCTGTGGGAGATCAGGCGCTAAAAAACATCGCCCAGGTTGTTTGCGCCGAAATCCGTTCCGCCGATATGATCGGACGCTACGGCGGCGATGAGTTTGTCATCCTCCTGCCCGGTACCAGCGCACAGGAGGCGCTGCCCCTTGCCGAACGCATCCATGCCAGTGTCGCCGCCACGCGCATGGATACTGATAAAGGTCCGCTCACCGTTACGATCAGCATCGGCATCGCTCAAACGATCCATGCCGCCGCATCCAAACCTGGGCATGTCCCGCAACCCGATACAGTCGAAAACCTCTTCCTGCGCGC
>DYDH01000209.1 GCA_020717985.1 Herpetosiphon sp.
TGCGAATGGCATTTCTCTCGCCCGGACAGTTGCCAATGCCCTCGGCGCGGACTTCATCCCATTGGACGAAGAACGCGACACGGGACGCGTCATCTTCACCGATGAATCCGGCACGCGCATCTTTCTCGATTTCGCCGTCTATCGCGGAGCAGATTTACTTGAAGATTTGCGCGGGCGTGATTTCACCATCAACGCCCTCGCATACAACCTGCGCGACGAAACCATTATTGACCCAACAGAGGGCGGCAAGGATTTGCGTGCAAAGACCATCCGCGTCTGTTCGCCAACATCTTTATCCGATGACCCTGTTCGTATTTTGCGCGCTGTGCGTCTGGCTGCTGCTTTGGATTTTCACATTGAAAAGAATACCCGCGAACTGATGAAGCAGTCCGCCGATCAGCTTTGGCGTATCTCGCCTGAACGTCTGCGTGACGAAGTTTTCAAAATTCTCAAAGGTCCAAAACCCGACGCCTGTATGCGCGCGCTTGAAATGCTCGGCGCGCTTCCACATTTGATGCCTGAGTTGTCCGCCATGAAAGACGTGGCACAATCCGAACCGCACATGTACGATGTCTGGACGCATACCCTTGCTGTGCTTGATTATCTCGACCAGGTCATCTCTGCCTTGCGTGTAGGTTACGACGCCGAGAAAACGAACGATATGTTCACAGGTCTGCTTGGCTTGCGGCTTGGACGTTATCGCGAACAAATTGCAAACCACTTTACTGACCAACTTAATGTTGACCGTGAGTTGCGTTCCCTGCTTTTCTTTGCTGCCTTATTTCATGACGTCAGCAAGCCCGAAACCAAAACAGTCGAAGAATCGGGGCGTACCCGCTTTTTCGACCACGATGTCAAAGGCGCGGAAATTGCCGCCGAAAGACTTCGCTCCTTTAATGTCAGCAACAACGAAATTGAGCGCGCACAGGCAATCATCAAAAACCACATGCGGATTCACTTCTTCGCCGACCGCCTCGAAAAAGAAAAACAAACACCATCGCGCAAAGCCATCTATCGCTTCTTTCGTGACAGCGGCAAAGCGGGCATTGACCTCGTCCTGCTCGGCTTGGCAGATGTCCGCGCCACCCGCGCCCATGCGCTGACCATCGAAACCTGGACAGTCTATCTCGACGTTGCGCGTATTCTGCTCGAAAATTATTTTGAAAAGCCTGAAGAGATCATCTCCCCGCCGCGTTTGCTGGACGGCAATCAGTTGATGAAGGAGCTGGGAATCAAATCTGGTCCTATTGTGGGGCAGATGTTGGAATCCATCCGCGAGAATCAAGCGGCTGGAAAAATCGAAACCCGCGAGCAAGCCATTTCATTTGCCCGTAAAGAACTTGAAACTTTGAACAATCAACCTTCTACCCCGCAAAGGTGAACCATGAACTACGTTTTCTTTGATCTCGAAACCCAAAACCTCTTTGAAGATGTTGGCGGACGCGACAATATTGAAAAGTTGAAAGTCGCTTGTGGTGTGACCTGGTCAACTGAACGCAACGACTTTGCGGTGTACTGGGAGCAGGATGTCCCAGCCTTGATCCAGGAGTTGAAATCTGCAACCAAGGTCATCGGATTCAATCTAAAAGGATTTGATTACCGCGTCCTGCAGCCTTACGCGCCCGATGTGCGATTCGCCGCCATTCCCACCCTTGACCTGCTCCTCGACCTCCAGCAGATTCTAGGCTTTCGGCTGAGTCTCGATACCATTGCCAGCGCCAGCCTTGGCGCCACCAAAACCGCCGACGGCATAAAATCAGTCGAATGGTATCGCGCAGGAGAACTGGATAAAGTTGCCGAATACTGCAAAGCCGACGTGGACATCACCCGCCGCGTTTTTGAATTTGGACGCGATAACGGCTACGTTTCCTATAAATCAAAACTGGGAAGCAAGTTGAAGGTCAACGTAAAGTGGAAGTGAGAGGAAAGGATGACTGATGAAGGATGAATAAAATACTAAAAAGGTAAAGGGGCGATACAAGTTGTTTTTATCAAAGGTGAAACATGAAAAAAGTACAAGTCAATAATATTACACTGGCTTACGAGCGAATGGGCAAAGGGAATCCTTTGATGTTGATTCACGGTTATCCCTTGGATCATACTTCGTGGGCTGAGGTTGCTTCTTTACTGGAAAATGAATTTGACGTTATCCTGCCCGACCTGCGCGGTTTTGGTCAATCTACCACCCTCGAAACTCCATACACTATGTCAGATATGGCAGACGACCTTGCAGGGCTGCTCGACCATTTGGAAATCGAGAAAGTTGCGCTTGCAGGTCATTCGATGGGCGGATATGTCGCGCTGGCTTTTGCGAAGAAATATCCACAGCGGGTGAGCGGGCTGGGACTGGTCTCCTCACAAGCCGCTGCAGATTCCCCCGAAGGTAAAGACCGACGCTACCAAACCGCCGCCGATGTTGCCCAAAAAGGCGTGGGTGTTGTTGCTGATGCAATGACCCCCAAACTTTCTGCTGATGTGCGTGTACAGGCATTCGTGCGTGTTGTGATCGGACAACAAAATCCATCTGCTGTGATCGGTGCGCTCAAGGCAATGGCTGGGCGCGAAGACCAAATGTCCAATATTTCCTCCGTTGCATTCCCCGTAGTACTTATTCATGGGGATGCGGATGTGTTGATCCCAATTGACCGTGCGAGGGAAATTAAGGCTGTGCTGCCATCCGTGCGATTTGTTGAATTGCGCGGCGCTGGTCACATGCCCATGATGGAATTTCCAAATGAAACCGCGGATGGAGTGAAGTTCCTAACGGGCTAATTGGTAAATTCAGTAAAACAAAACACCCGTCACATTTGCAAAGCGTGTGACGGGTGTTTTTGAAACAGAAACAGGCAACAGATTAAGTGTGAAGCGGTTGTGTGTTGCGGGCGCGGTAGTTATTTTTTTTTAGGTTTGTTTTATCAAGTGAACCAGTTTGTCGGACCATCTTCCTGATGTGCGCGACGAGTACACTGCTCGGCACAGGCTTAACAAGGAAGTCATCGGCGCCCGTGTCCAGCACACTGGCAACCATGCTTGGGTCGTTGATGGCGGAAAGGATCAGGATCGGCACATTGCTAAAAGCGCGAATAGCCTTGCTGACCTGCCATCCGTCCATGTCCGGCATCATCAGGTCGAGAAGCACGACGTTGGGATTCTTTTCCTCGACCAATTTGACGCCCTCCGCGCCGCTATTGGTCGTAATCACTTCAAAACCGTGCGTTTTGAGCAACATGCTCATCAGGTCGGTGATGGCCAAGTCATCGTCAATTACAAGTATTTTTGTAGGCATTGTTTGCTTATTATGCCTGATTTATGGGGGAATATACTTTGCAATTTATTTACAAATTGAATTATGATTATCTTGTGATTTTCGTCAGTTGTGGATTTGCCCTTTTTTGGTAAAATACTTCACGGTTCAGATAATAGCTAAGGACTTCGGAAAGTTTTTGTGGATTGAAAAAATGCGCAAGGTTAGCGGGGTTTCCGAGGTTTTCAAATTTTACGTTTGCAGGAGATTAATATGAAGAAATGGGTCTATCTATTCAACGAAGTGAAAGAAGTTGAAAAACTTGCCGGCGGTTCATGGGATGGCGTCAAATCCATCGTAGGCGGCAAAGGTGCGGGTTTGTTGGACATGACACGCGCAGGCGTGCCGGTACCGCCGTTCTTTACGGTGACCACCGAAGCTTGTAACGCTTTTCAGGATGCAGGTAAATTCCCCGCAGGAATGTGGGATCAGGAATTGAAGGCGCTCAAAGTTGTCGAAAAGACAACGGGCAAAAAATTTGGCGATGCCAAGAATCCGCTTTTGGTTTCCTGCCGCTCCGGCGCCAAGTTCTCCATGCCCGGCATGATGAACACGATCCTCAACATCGGTTTGACCGACAGCGTAGCCGAAGGCTTGGCTGTGGCGACCAAGAATCCGCGCTTCGCCTACGATTCCTATCGCCGCCTCGTTGAAATGTTCGGCACCGTGGTGATGGACATCGCCGACGAAGCCTTTGAACATCCGATGCACGAGTACAAAGCCGAGAAAGGCTACAAACTCGACACCGAAATGACCGCCGAGGATTGGAAAGCCATTGTTGAACTCTTCAAGGCTGCCTACAAGAAGGAAACCGGCGACGACTTCCCGCAGGATCCCTACAAGCAGTTGTCACTCGCGACCGAAGCCGTCTTCCGCTCTTGGAATGGCAAACGCGCTGTTGATTACCGCAACAAGGAAAAGATTTCGCACACGCTGGGAACCGCCGTCAATATTTGTACGATGGTCTTCGGCAACATGGGCGAAGACTCCGCCACCGGCGTGGCATTCACCCGCAACCCCTCCACTGGTGATACCCTCATGATGGGCGAATACCTCATCAACGCGCAGGGCGAAGATGTGGTGGCTGGCATTCGCAATGCTGACCCGATCGTCCACCTCAATGAGCAAATGCCGGCGGCTTACAAGCAGTTCATGGGCATCACCGCCAAACTTGAAAAACATTACCACGACATGCAGGACGTGGAATTCACCATTGAGCGCGGCAAACTGTGGATGCTCCAGACTCGTATCGGCAAGCGCACCGCCAAAGCCGCCGTCAAGATGGCTGTGGATATGGCGACTGAAAAACTCATCACCAAGGAAGAAGCCATCAAGCGCGTGACCCCCGAACAGGTGGATGCGCTGCTTCACCCGCAATATGACGCCGCTTCGATGAACCAGGCTGAGAAGGAAGGCAAATTCCTTGCCAAGGGCGTCAATGCCTCCCCCGGCGCGGCTGTTGGTCAAATCTACTTTGATGCTGATATGACCGAAAAGATGGCGAAGGAAGCTGGACAGAAGACCATCATGGTTCGTCCCTTCACCAAGCCCGATGATGTTCACGGCATGATCGCCTCCCAGGGCGTGCTCACCAGCGAAGGCGGAGCGACCTCCCATGCGGCAGTCGTGGCGCGCCAGTTTGGTATCCCCTGTGTGGTGGGCGCTTCCGTGATCAAGATCGATCTCGAAAAACGCGAAATGCAGGTCGGCGATATGATCGTCAAGGAAGGCGAGTGGATTTCCGTTGACGGTACCACTGGTAAAGTCTTCGTCGGTCAACTCCCCATGACCACCCCCTCCCTCGAAGAACAGACCGAATTGATGACCCTGCTCACCTGGGCAGACGAAATTTCCTCACGCAAGGGCATCCGCGTTGATTCCAACGGTAAGCCTATGCGTGGTTTGCAAGTTTGGGCGAATGCCGACTATCCCAAGGACGCCCAGCGCGCCCGCTCCTACGGAGCCGTGGGTATTGGTCTCTGCCGCACCGAGCACATGTTCTTTGAACCCGAGCGCCTGCCCATCGTGCAGGATATGATCCTCTCCGACACCAGCGAAGGACGTACCGCCGCCCTCAACAAACTCCTGCCCTCCCAGCGCAAGGACTTTGACGGTCTGTTCGAAGCGATGGACGGCTATCCCGTTATCATCCGCTTGATCGACCCGCCGCTTCATGAGTTCATGCCCGACGAAGAAAAACTCCTGCGCGAAGTGATCGAAATGCAGGTGAGAGGTCAGAGCGATGGTTTGGCCGCGAAGGAAAACCTGCTCGAATCCATCAAGGGAATGCACGAATCCAACCCGATGATGGGTCTGCGCGGCGTCCGCCTCAGCATTGTCATGCCCGAAATCGTCGAGATGCAAGTCCGCGCAATCATGGAAGCTGCCGCCGATTGCACCCTGCGCGGAATTACCGTCAAGCCCGAAGTGATGATCCCGCTCACAGGCACAGTCAAGGAACTCGAATGGATTCAGCCCCGCCTTGTACGCATCGCCGCTGCAGTGATGGACGAAAAGAAGATCAAGTTCGAATACAAGTTCGGCACGATGATCGAAATTCCGCGCGCCGCTGCCACCGCTGGCGAAATTGCCGAGAAGGCTGAGTTCTTCTCCTTCGGTACCAACGACCTGACCCAGATGACCTACGGCTACTCCCGCGACGACGCCGAACGCAACTTCCTCATCACCTATCAGGAACAGGGCATCCTCGGAACCAATCCCTTCCAGACGATTGACCGCGCTGGGGTCGGCAAGCTGATGCAGATGGCGATCAACGACGGACGCGCCACCCGCCCGAACCTCGAAGTGGGTATCTGCGGCGAACACGGCGGTGACCCGAACTCTGTCGAATGGTGCTTCATGATCGGCAACAACTACGTATCCTGCTCGCCCTTCCGCGTGCCGATTGCCCGCCTTGCGGCTGCCCAGGCTGCGCTCGATCATGGCGTCAAGCCCGCTCCCAAGGCTGCTGCGAAGAAAGTTGTAGCCAAGAAGGTTGTGAAAAAGGCTGTTAAGAAGGTTGCGAAGAAGAAGTAAGGCAGTAAAAAGTAACGAGTAATAAGTAATAAGGAAGACCTCCGAGTCGGTGACTTGGAGGTCTTTTTGATTTTGATATAACAGCGTCCCGAAGGTTTGTTGGTTAAACAAAAGTTATCAAGAAAACCTTCGGGACGTTTCCAAGTTACACAAATTTTACGAAGACTTGGTTTCCCAACAGCCTGCCGCGTTTGGTGAGCCTGTAAACCTCCGAGGTCTTTAAGACCTCGGAGGTTTGTTCGTGTTCAAGCAGTCCATTGCGGATGAGTTCTTCGATTTCCTTGGGGTAAACATCCAAAAGCCCGCATCCAAATCTCGACCTGAAGTCTGATTCTGCGACCCCGGCATTCGTTAGTCTGAGATTATTCAACATGTATTCAGACATGTCATCTTGCAATGTCTGTTTGTGTTGATTAACAACTGCTGGCGATAACGGAAACTCATAACCCGTCACTCGTAACTCATTACTCATCACTCGCTCAATATACGTTTTGATTCGCAAAGCATTTGAATAGCGATAACCATTGGCATATCCATGCGCGCCTGCGCCGAAGGCAAGGTAGGGAAGGGAATGCCAGTATTGCAAATTGTGTTTGCAAGCAAACGACGGTGGATGGTGGACGATGGACGGTGAAACACGGTCCACGGTCCTCGGTCTACTGCCCAGTTCGAAATTTCGTAATGCACATACCCATTGCTTTCCAGAAATTCTTCGGTATATTCATACATTTCGGCGGCGAGATCGGGGTCTGGAAGGGGAAGCAAGCCTTTCGATGACCAGCGTCCAAAAGGCGTGCCGTGTTCGAGAGTCAATGCGTAGGCGGAGATGTGTTCGGGGTGCAGGTCAACGACGCGTTGCAGGGTGGTTTTCCATGATGCAAGCGTTTGTTCAGGCAGACCGTAAATCAAGTCGAGGTTGAGGTTGTCGAAGCCTGCTTTTCTGGCAGTGGATACGGCTTCGATGACGGTGAAAAAATCATGGATGCGTTCGAGCATCCGCAGTTCTTCGGTGTTGGCTGATTGCACGCCAAAGCTGATGCGGTTGATGCCTGATTTGCGGACGGCGTTTAATTTGTCAGGGGAGATCGTGCCTGGGTTGGCTTCGATGCTGACTTCCGCGTCAGCGGTCCATGCAAAGGCGTGGCGCAAGGCTCGGAGAACAGAATCAAATTGAGGCGCGGAGAGAAGCGATGGAGTTCCTCCTCCAAAAAAAACAGTGTGGATCGTCGAGTAGTCAGGTAGTTGGGTGGTTGAGTAGTCGCCTTGTTGATTCGCTGGCACGCCGATTCGCTGATTCGTTGTAAATTCGATCTCTTTGATGAGGGCATCCACATAGGCGGGAATCGAATCTTCCTGCCCGGCGTAGGTGTTGAAGTCGCAGTAGGCGCAGCGGTGTTTGCAAAAGGGAATGTGGAGGTAAATTGAAGTGGGCGTCATGGGATGATAATGGAGTTTAGCATAAATTAGGGTGGTTCTTCAATATATTGACGTTTGTCTTCATTTTCACATATAATTGAAAAA
>DYDH01000547.1 GCA_020717985.1 Herpetosiphon sp.
TTATTGTTGTCATCCAGTTTGAAGTGCAGACGGAACTGGGTCAGCCCGGAACCGGTCGCCGCTTTGTTGATGTATGCCTGTAAAGTATTTATATTGAAAGTGTACCAGCCTCCCACAGCAGGCGCAGTGAAACCCACCGCGGACTTGTGTGCTGCGGATTGGAAGTCGGTCGTTTGCAGGGCGGAGGTGCCGAAGGGTCCTTTGAAGATGTCGATCAACAATCCCAGGAACATGTTGAAGGTGGCGCCGCCTGTGACGGATTGTTGTTGTATCTTGAGCGTGACTGCGGTAATGACCGCGGTATCAGGCAGGGTGGAGGTGGTGAAGGAGAGGACGCTGAGATATTGTTTCTTCAAGTTGTCATCGCCGAGGTGGAAAGTGGTCAATGCGCTGTTCATCGTTCCGCCCGCGTTGCTGGTTTCGGAAGATTCGAGAACCCAGCCATCTTGCGCAGCATTGGAATAGAAGGTGACGCTGGTCTTGGCGATGTAATTCTGAGTCTGGTTCGCGAGGACATGGGTGTAAGTCTTGTTCACAGGCGTGAATATGTAGCCCGCCTTGGACGGTGTGACTGTGCCAGACCAGTCGTAGGGAACTGTGAAGGAGTAATTCCCGCTTGCATCGGCAGTGGCGGTCTTGAGTGTGACATCTGTGTATCTCAATGTTGCGCCGCCTGTACCAGCTTTGCCGGAGATAGTGTACCTGATGGCTGCTGTGGCTGTGTAATTCTGAGTCTCATTCGACAGGATGTGGGTGTAGGTCTTGCTTGCAGGTGAGAAGGTATAGCCTGTCTTGGACGGTGTGACCGGGCCAGACCAGTAATAAGGGACTGTGAATGTGTAATCTCCGTTTGCATCGGCAATGGCGGTTTTGGGGGTGACATCGGTGTAGCTCAATGTTGCGCTTGCCACGCCTGCTTTACCGGAGATGGTTACAAGTGCGCAAACATTGCTCTGCCAGCCAGGAACCAGATTGTTTATAAAGGCAATCACGCTTGCATTGGAAGACGTCAACTTGCAGTCAAACGTGAAAATAGTGAGTTGGGTTAAATTGGTAATGGAGGTGGGGAATTCTCCAGTCAATTGGTTGCCATTCAAAAACAAATATTGAAGTTTTGTCAGGCTGCCTAATTCAGCTGGGATGGAACCGGTCAACTGATTGTTATTCAAAGACAGCCCCGTGAGACTTGTCAGGTTTCCCAGTTGTGTTGGAATTGCGCCGCTCAACTGATTGTAAGACAAATACAGATCTGTTAGATTTGTCAGGCTTCCCAGTTGTGTTGGAATTGTGCCACTCAACTGATTGG
>DYDH01000548.1 GCA_020717985.1 Herpetosiphon sp.
GCAGACGCGAGAGCGGAAACTGCTTCGGGGCTGAGTCCGCTTGGGGAGGGAGAAGCAGGCCGCAGGGAGGATTTGAGCCGCTCGACATTTTTCTGCGCCGCATCCAGTGTGTCGTCATTGAAAAGCAGCGGCGCGCGGTAGGTTCCGTTCAAGACCAGCATCCGCATCACATCCGCTTCGCGCTTGGACAGGAATTCCTTGATCGAAATAATATTGCCAAGCGACTTGGACATCTTCTCGCCGCCGAGCTGCAACATGCCGTTGTGAACCCAGTAGCGCGAGAATTCCTTGCCGGTGTAGCACTCGCTTTGCGCGATCTCGTTTTCGTGGTGCGGGAAGATCAGGTCATTGCCGCCGCCGTGGATGTCGATCTGCTCGCCGAGTTCGGCGAGGTTCATGGCGGAGCATTCGATGTGCCAGCCCGGGCGACCCTTGCCCCAGGGACTGTCCCATGAGATTTCGCCTTCCTTGGCGGCTTTCCACAGGGCGAAATCCATCGGGTGAGTTTTGGCTTCCTCCACTTCGATGCGCGAACCGGCTTGCATGTCATCCAGTTTGCGACCCGAAAGCCTGCCGTAGTCGTCGTCGCTGGTGACGCTGAAATAGACATCGCCATTGGTCGCGGCGTAGGCGTGACCTTTTTCGATCAAGCCTTGGATGAACTTGATGATGTCCGGCATGGTTTTGCTGACCTGCGGATTGGCGGTGGCCGGAAGCACGTTCAAGCTGACGAGGTCTTTGGCGTAATCCTGAATATAGCGCTGCGAAAGTTTGAGCGGGTCTTCGTTTAGTTGCTTGGCGCGGTTGATGATCTTGTCGTCCACGTCGGTGTAGTTCATCACGTGCTTGACGGTGTAGCCGCGATATTCAAGGTATCGGCGGATGATGTCGAAGACCAGCGCCGACATGGCGTGACCGACATGCGCGTCGTTGTAAACCGTCACACCGCAGACGTACATTTTTACGAGGTTCGGTTCGAGAGTTTGAAATTCTTCCGTCTTGCGGCTGAGGGTGTTGTAGATTTTTAGCATGGGTTCTCTTTTACAAAGGTATCTGAGGTTCAAAAGTTCAAAGGTTTCTGATGTCTATTTTAACCACAGATGAACACAGATGAAAGGGATGGACGGGGGCAAAATAAAATGGCTCTTCAAGTTTACGTGGAGTGAAAACCCGTTTTACCACAGAGCGCACGGAGATCACTGAGTTTTTTAAGAGGTTTTTCTCTGTGAACTTTGTGTTCTCTGTGGTGAAAAATTGGTTAATTCCTCAAACTATGAATCGGCGCGGGGATCTTGCCTGCAAACTGAATAAAGCGCGATGATTTGCCAGTGTTCCGCACCGGAGCGATGACGCTCTCGCCGAACAAGCC
>DYDH01000549.1 GCA_020717985.1 Herpetosiphon sp.
TAATCAACCAGTCGCCGCCGGTGTTGGGTTGGGCAGACCCCATTCGGGAGATCCACACCAGCGCCGCCATCGAGGCAAAAAATCCCGACATGACGTTGACCAGAAAGATAATGCGGTCAGTTCGCACACCCGAGAGCCGCGCTGCTTCGGCGTTGCCACCCGTAGCCAGAATCCGCCTGCCTGTGACGACGTAGGTGAACAGGTACCACATGATGATCAGCACAAAGATCATCAGGATGAACATGTAAGGGATGCCGAATATATCCCCGGTGCCGAGCTTGGTGATGGTCTTGGGGATGTTGGCGTAGGGGAATCCGCGAGAAATGCCATTGACCAATCCTTGGAAGATGAACGAGGTGGCAAGTGTTACGACAAAGGCGTTCAATTTGGTCTTGACGATAATGCCGCCGTTGAATGCGCCTGCTGTGACGCCAACCAATAATCCCAGAATAACAGCCGCAGTGGGAGGCCAGCCAAATTTTTCCATTGCGTGCCCGGCGATGACGACGGTCAGCGCGCCGATGGCTCCCACGGAAAGGTTCATGCCGCCGACCACGATCACAATGGCCTGACTCAGGGCGATTAGGACATACAGCGACGCCGTGCGTGAGATATTAAATAAATTGAAGGCGGATAAAAAGCTGGGGTTGGAGAAGGAGAAAAGAATGAACAAAACCAATGTGGCGAGCACCACACTGGTATCACTACGGCGTAATAATGAACTGATACTCTGAATGAACTGTCCTGAAGCCTTGTTTTGAGAGTGTGTCATCCATTTCTCCTTGAGAAGATATATCTTGCCGCCCCGTCTGGAGCGGCTTTTTTTCTGAACCTATCGTATCAAATGGTTGCGAGAATCTTGCGAGAAAATTCGCAAGTTTGTGATAATTGTGTGAGAAACTCAAAGTCGTCTTTCCCCCGTCTTGCCTTTTTGGCTCTCCCGTTGCTGGCGGGATGAATTTGCAAACAGCGAGTTCTTTGCCGCGAATGCTTGCGCCGTGCGACAGTGCAGCGTGGCACCAATTTTCGCAGATTGATTTGAAAATTCGCGTAACTGCTCAGCCATGTCGTTGCGAGGCGGGCATTTGCTCTTTCCGCCGAAGCAATCTCACATTAGTCCGAGACTGCTTCGGCAAAACCAAGAGCGCCTCGCAGCGACATAATTAAGGATATAGTTGACGGCTGAGTAGTTACAAATTCGCGTGAATTAGCGAAATTAGCGGCAAAACTTTTGGTTGACAGTGGTTTTCCCGTTAAAAACGTAGAGCCATCTTTTTTTCACCCGACGAACATATAGCCGATCCCGTGCTCGGTGAGGATGCGCTTTGGACTCTTCGGGTCGCTTTCCACTTT
>DYDH01000210.1 GCA_020717985.1 Herpetosiphon sp.
CCAAAAGATTTAACCACAGAGTATTCATGAAAGGATTTCACCCCGAAGGATGAAAAACGTAGGTCACGTTTGTAACGTGACAGTCACGCTGCAAGCGTGACCTACGGGAGTGTTCTTTTTTCATATCAGACCACAGAACTCACGGAGAAAACCTCTTAAAAACCTCTGTGGACTCTGTGCGCTCTGTGGTAAGAGGTCTTCATAGCTCATTCTTTTAGTCACTCCCTGGCATACAAACGATCAATCAAATTGCGGTAGAATCTATTCCGGCTTCCCCAATGCAGCGAATTTCCCCTCACATCCTCCGCACCAAAATTATCCCCCCTCCCCGCAACGCACGAACCTTGTCCCGGCCGCGCGTCATGGACTCTTTGCGCCAGTCACTCGACTATCGGCTCACGATCTTGCAGGCTGGAGCTGGCTATGGAAAAAGTACCGCGCTGGCAGAACTTGCCTCAGAAATTCATCCATTGATCTGGTATCAAGTCCACGAGGAGGATAGCGACCCGCTGGTCTTTCTTCTTCATTTGTTCCACGCCACCCACGAAGCCCTACCCGATACACCCGATTTGCCAATTTCCTATCTCGAAGCATGGGATGGCACACAAGGCGTCCTTCCCTGGCGCGGAATCCTCGACCAGTTTCTCAACGCATTAAGCGAACATGTTACACAGCCGATCCTATTTGTATTGGATGATGCTCACATCGTAATCGAGAACGGTGAAGTGGCGCACATCCTCGATCGCTTGATCGGGCTTGCGCCTGCTTCCCTGCATATTCTGCTTTCAGGTCGTCCCACCATCAGCCTGCCCAATCTTTCACGCTGGCGTTCTCAAGGCGAAGTGTTGATGCTCGATCAGGCGTCGCTGACTTTTACCGTTCCTGAAATCGCATCGCTTTTTACAAGTCACTATAAACTTGAACTCACCAGTGAAGAAGTCGAATCCCTGCTGACTTATACCGAAGGCTGGGCGATCGCTCTGCAACTCATCTGGCAAAGCATCAGCAGTCAAGCCTCGTCCGCTTTGGAATTTCCCTTGCGTTGGCAGGCAGATTCGCTCGAATCCCTATTCGATGTTTTGGCGCGCGAAGTTTTCTCCCATCACCCCGCAGACATCCGCGACTTTTTATTGATCACTTCCATCTTGCGCGACCTCGCACCCGAAGCCTGTGACGAACTCCGCAAAGCAACTGGCAACCCCGCAAGTGACTCAACATCCATGCTCGCCTATTTGCGCCGACAGGATCTCTTCGTGGTCGAAACCGCCGAAGGCACACTGCGCTATCATCACATCTTCCATAATTTTTTGCGACAGCAATCCACATCTGAAAAACGGCTGCAATGGAATCGCGCCGCCGCGAATTATTTCATTCAGCAGAAGGACCCAGAGTCGGCCATTTATCATCTGCTCGAAGCCCAAGCCTGGGATGATGTGGCGGATTTGCTGGATGTTTACTCCACAACTTTACTTTCCAGCGGGCGACTGGATACGCTGACGACATACATCGCATCTTTGCCACCCCTCAGCCTGCATCAACATCCCATGCTTGTTTTTACGCTGGGAGAGTTAGCCCGTTTACATTCGCGCTTCGACGAAGCACAGGGTTGGTATCGTCAGGCTGAAACCATCTGGCGCGCCCGCGGACAGCAGGACGGCATCGCCCGAGCCTTACGCGGACAAGCCCGCGTTTATCTCGACACCGTCAATCCATCAGAAGCGGAAAAGCTACTTGAAGAGGCGATCCGCTTAAGTGACGGATTCGAAGACCGCGAAGCGCAAGTCCGCTTGTTTGAATTGCTCGCCGAAAATAAACTCAATTCAGGTCACGTGGAAGAAGCCGAGCACTTGCGCCAGCGCGCCGAAGATTTGCGTCTCGAAGGCCCAACCGACGACCAATTCCTCTTCCGCGTCTGGCTCCGCACCGGAAGACTCAACGAAGCCCGCCGTGGACTCGAAGAACGGGCGGAAGCCGAAAAGCAGCAACCTGTCCAAACTCCACGAGCGCACCGTGAGACCAATCTCATCCTCTCGCTGATCTATTCATTTCAAGGCTTGGGCGACCGTGCCTATGAATCAGCGCTCGAAGGCACGCGCCGCGGCGACGACTTGAAATCTCCCTTTGTCACAGGTGTTGGCTACATGCGTCAGGGACATGCGCTCATGTTGACGAGCGACCCCGATTACGCACTCGCCCGCACACAATTTGAAAAGACCATTGACATCAGCCGAACATTAAATGTAACGCGTCTGCTTGTTGAATCCAACTGGGGTTTATGCCGTGCCTGCGGTTATCAAGGCGACCTGACTCTTGCGCAAACACACGCACAGCGGGCGATTGAAATTGCCAATCAGGCAGGTGACGAATGGATCGCATCTCTCACGCGTCTGACGATGGGCGCGAGTCTCATGCTGGCTTCACGTTACGAAACTGCCGAAGAATGGCTCAACCGTGCCGTGCTTGGTTTCCAGGAATGCAGTGACCCGTTTGGACGCACTGCGGCGCGTCTGTGGTTGTGTTACGGATGGCATAAACAAAAACAATCCGAACGCATCGAACGTATTTTGCCCGAAGTACTTGCTGCTTGTCGTGACAGCGATTATGGTTTCCTCTTCACCAGTCCATCTTTGCTTGGCGCACCTGATGAGCGCATCTTCACGCCATTGCTGGTGATTGCCCGCGATCAAGACTGGGAAGGCGCGTACGCCGTCCGCTTGTTGGAGTCGCTTGGGCTGGCGCGGGTACAGAGTCACCCTGGGTTTAGACTCACTGTCAAGACACTGGGCAATTTTCAGGTTAAGAGAGGGAGCGAGGTACTTCCTCCCAATGGCTGGCGTCGCGAGAAATCCCGTCAGCTATTTCAACTGCTCATTTCCTATCGTCACTCCCCGCTTGATCGCGACCAAATTTGCGAATACCTCTGGCCCGAAGCCGACCTTGCCACCGCGCAACGCAATTTCAAAATCACGTTGAACACGCTTTATCAAGTGCTCGAACCTGAGCGCGATTCGGGGAGCGACTCAGCCTTCATCATCCGCGATGGGACGACCTACACCCTGCGCCTCCACGCCGACCTGTGGCTGGATTCTGAACAATTTGGAGTCGCCACCCGCAAGGGACTCAAAACCAATTCCGTAGCGTATTTGGAAAAGGCGATGGATTTATATCGCGGTGAATATCTGCCTGACTCATTGTACGAAACCTGGGCCGCCGAAGAACGTGAACGGATTTCTGCAACCTTCCTCGAAGCCGCCGATAAACTTTGTGAACTTTATATTCAAAACGAAAAATACGCCGAGGCTATTGAATTATGCCAGCGCGTACTTACAAAAGATAATTGCTGGGAACGCGCTTATCGTCATTTGATAACCGCCTATAATTATCTAGGCGACCGCGGTCAACTTGCACGGACATATCAGCGCTGTTTGCAAACTTTACAGGATGAACTCGATGTTTCGCCTTCACAAGAAACGCAGGAACTTTACAAAAAATTGGTTCGCACGTAAGGCAGGCACACGCCTGCTTTTTTATTTCAAATTCAAAGCCATACCATCCCTTCGGGATTGAAATTTTCTCCACACCGCCCAGGTTTTACCTTTTACTTTTCACTCCCCTCTCCATTTGTAACCCCCGTGTTACCGCCCTCTGATATTCTGGAACAGATGGACACTCTTACCCTGCCGCTGATATCATCTTTTATCATCCGTTTTGTGATGGAAGAATTGTCGGAAGAAAAGCCCGCGTATCACGGCACGATCCGTCATATCCAGACTGCGGAAGAGATCAACTTCAACGAGTGGCGCGAGGCGACAGGATTCATGCACCGCTTTGTCCAATTGGAAGAGTTACAACCTCCTTCCCCCAAGCCCCCTAGTCCCTAATTCCTAATCACCAAATCACAGAAGGTACCATGCGCAACGTACAGATCCTTAGCACGGGAAGTTATGTCCCAGAACGAGTAGTGACCAACGCCGAAGTGGACGCCCTGATGGGCGAATCCACAGGCGAGTGGCTTGTGGAAAATGTAGGCATCAAAGAACGCCGCTGGATGGCTCCTGACCAAGTCACCTCTGACCTCATCGTCGAAGCCTCGAAGAAAGCCCTTGAACGCGCAGGCATCACCGCCGCCGACCTTGACTTGATTATCGTCTCCACCGACACCCCCGATTACCTTTCGCCCAGTACCTCCATTGTCGTGCAAAACAAACTCGGCGCGGATAAAGCTGGCTGTTACGACATCAACTCCGCGTGTGCAGGCTGGGTGACCGCGCTCGATCAGGGCGCAAAATACCTGATGACCGAACCGCAGATGAAATATATCCTCGTGGCGGGCGGTTATGGTATGAGTCGCTTCATTGACATCAAAGACAAAAAGACCGCCAATCTCTTCGCAGATGGCGCAGGTGCGGTGATCTTGGGTGTGGGCGAGGAACAAGGCTTCCTCGGTTCAAACTTGCTAGCGGTCGGTTCCTTCCACGATGCGTTGGGGATTTACACAGGCGGCACGTACCGTCCATGCACGCCTGAGAACATGGCGCAATTCGGCGCACCCAAAGTGGAGTTCGTCAAGAAATTCCCCAAGACCTTCAACACCGAATACTGGCCCAAGCTCATGCAAGGTGCATTGGATAAAGCAGGGCTGACTTTCGACGATGTTGACCAGTATTACTTCACCCAACTCAACGTCCGCACCATTGAATTCATGATGGATTTGCTCAAACAGCCCATCGAAAAGACTCACTGGGTGATGGACAAGTGGGGCTACACAGGTTCTCCATGTGTCATCATGGCATTGGACGATGCGATCGCTCAAGGCAAAGGTCCCAAGCCAAGGGATGTGATCCTCTTCTGTGCCAGTGGCGGCGGGATTACGATGGCGTCATCTGTTTGGAAGTGGACGGCGAAATAAAGAAAGTTCCAAGTTGGAAGGTTGCAAGTTGAAGGTTTTAGAACATTCAACCTGTAACCTTTCAACTTTTCAACAGTGAGGTTCCATGTATACATTTGACCTTCTCGCAAAACAAGCTGACCTTCGCCCAAACAAGATCGCTCTCGTTGACTCGAACACAAACCGTGAATTTACCTACGCCCAATTCAACGAGCGGGCGAGTCGTTTTGCGGAATTCATGCGTTCAGAATGGAAGATTCAGGAGGGCGAAAGAGTCTCCATCCTCACCCCGAACGGGACAGATTATTTCGAGGTGTTATACGCCTGCGCCAAGATCGGAGCGATCCTTGTCCCGTTGAATTGGCGCTTGGCTGTTCCTGAACTTCAGAATATTCTCGATGATTCCAAGCCACGTGCGTTAATATACGACACAGCTCATGCTGAAACAGCCAAGGCGCTTGCAGGAAGTATGTTCACGCTTCCGCTCACCCCAGGGGTGCGCGAGGAAAAGAATTATGAAGATGCGCTTGCGTCTGCTTCTGGAAAAACAATTATCATGCCAGCCCGTCCATTGGATGAGTGCTGGTATTTGCTTTATACGGCAGGGACAACAGGAAAGCCCAAAGGCGTAATTCAAACTCATGGCATGGTTTTATACAATCATCTCAACATCGCCCCCGCCATTGACCTGACCTCACAAGACACAACGCTCAATCTTTTGCCTGTCTTTCACACAGGTGGGAATAACATGTACACCAATCCCACCTTCATTGCAGGTGGAACGGCAATTGTGCCGCGTGCGTTCGATGTGGTGCAGACGATGAACCTGCTTTCGACTCGCGTCACAGCTTTCTTCGGCGTGCCAGCCATGTATCTGTTCATGAGCCAAAACGCGGACTTTGAGAAAACCGATTTCTCGCACATGCGTTCTTGGGCGTGCGGCGGCGCTCCCATGCCGCTCAGTCTGTTGGAGTTGTACGAGAAGCGCGGGATCATGATCCAGCAGGGATTCGGCATGACGGAGACAGGACCAACCGTCTTCTTAGTAGACGAAGCGCACGCGGTCACGAAATCTGGTTCGGTGGGTAAGCCTCAGCCGTGGGTGGATGTCCGCATTGTGGATCAATCTGGCGCGAATGTTCCGACGGGCGAAAATGGCGAGTTGCTCATCAAGGGTCCCGGCGTGACGCCCGGCTACTGGGAACTGCCCGAAATCACCAAGCACTCTTTTGAAGATGGCTGGCTGCACTCAGGTGACGTTGTCCGCTGTGACGATGAAGGCTATTACTACATCGTTGACCGCTGGAAAGATATGTTCATTTCCGGCGGCGAGAACGTGTACCCCGCCGAAGTCGAGAATGTCTTGTTCTCGAACCCTGCGATTGCTGAGGCTGCGGTCATTGGCGTGAAGGATGAAAAGTGGGGCGAGGTTGGCTGTGCGATTGTGGCGCTTAAGCCGAACCAAACATTGACCGAGCAGGAAGTGATCGAATTCTGCAAGTCGCGTTTGGCAAAATATAAAGTGCCGAAGTCCGTGGTGTTTATTTCTGCTTTGCCGCGCAATGCCGCTGGTAAAGTGTTGAAAACAGAATTACGCAAACAATATGCTGGATAACTTATGACATCAAACATTCCCACACTGGGTCAGGTGATTATCGCGAAGCGCACCTTCACTCAGGAAAATTTCAACCTCTTCGCCGAACTCAGCCATGACGATAATCCGATTCATGTGAATCCTGAGTTTGCCGCGACGACTCGTTTTGGCAGAACCGTGTCCCATGGCATGATGTTGTACGGAATGTTGTGCGGCGTGTTGAGCGCAAACTTCCCCACCGCGCGCCAACTCGAACAGGAACTTGTTTTCCCCAAGCCAACCTACGCGGGCGATGAAATGACCATCCGCCTCGAAGTGACCGACGTGCAAACCGATTCAAAACAGGCACGTCTCACTACCACCATCACCAGACCCGACGGCGAAAATTCCTGCGAAGGTCACATGCTTATCCAGTGGAAATAGGAGACAGATGACAACTCACAAAGGTCTTTCCGTTGGTCAAAGCGCAAGTTCCACCCGCACCTTCACCGCGGATGAAATCGCAAAATACAGCGCACTCACTGGCGACACCAGTTTTGATGAAGGCTGTATCCCTGGTCCTATGCTTGGTGGCATGGTATCGGATCTGCTCGGCACCCAAGTCCCTGGGCGGGGGACGATGTGGCTCAAGCAAATGTACGCATTTCCCGCTCCCGCGCATGTCGGCGAAGCGATCACTGCCAGTGTTGAAATCTCCCGTCTGCGTCCTGAAAAAGATTTAGTGTATCTGAATGTTCAGTGTGTCAACCCGCAAGGGCAGTTGGTTTGCAAAGGCGAAACCCTCGTGTTCGTCGCGGACTTGGAATCAGCAAGAAACCTATAAAAGAATTCACCACAAAGAGCGCCGAGATTCTTTCTTCTTTCTCCGTGATCTCTGTGGTAAAAGTTTTTGCAAGGAGTTGAAATGTACATCGGCGATTATCTGGCTCGAAGAGAACTTTACTCCCCCGACAAACTTGCATTCATTGATGCGGGCAAATCTCCCGAATGGCGGCTGACCTTTCGAGACGCAAATCGCCGCGCCAACAAACTTGCCAACTGGCTGAAATCGCAAGGCGTCGAAAAGGGCGATCGCGTTGCCATCCTTGCCCGCGATGGATACGAACATCTCGATCTCTTTTTCGCTTGCTCCAAACTTGGCGCCATCCACACCGCGCTCAACTGGCGCTCGCATTGGCGCGAACTGCTCGAAATCTTCAAATACACCAATCCTAAGATTCTAATTTTTTCGGATGACTTCAAAGAAGGCGTCGCGAATCTAATTACCAATTACCAATTACCAATCTTGCATATTGATGGCGACGGACTTCCCACATCCCTCCCCTTCGAATCGACTCTCCAATCCACCTCTGACTCCGCCGTT
>DYDH01000550.1 GCA_020717985.1 Herpetosiphon sp.
AAACCGGACAGGATGTAACCCGCGCCTGTCTCGAATGTCATGAAGATGCCGCAACCGAATTCATGAAAACCACGCACTGGACATGGGAATCGAAAGCCTTCGACGTTCCCTGGCGCGAAGATGATGTGACCATTGGCAAAGCCAACCAGATCAATAACTTCTGTATTAGCGCACAAGGCAACCAGAAGTCCTGCATGTCATGCCATGCGGGCTACGACTGGAAAGAAGGCGAACAATACGACTACACAAAATCTGAAAACATAGACTGCCTTGCCTGTCATGCCGACATGGGCGTATATGCCAAAGGTAGTTACGGCAACCCCGCCGAAGGCACGAGCTTGTTAGCCGCAGCGCAATCCGTCCGAGCGCCCACTCGCGAAAATTGCGGAAAATGCCACTTCGACGGCGGCGGCGGTAACGGCGTCAAACACGGCGACCTCGACGAAGGCTTATATTTCCCCCAGGAAAACCTCGATATACATATGGGTGGCGAAAACAACATGCAATGCGTAGACTGCCACGTCACAACCGACCATCAAATTTCGGGGCGCATGCTCGCAGATAACTACACCATTGATCCAGAAGAACAAGTTTCATGCGAACAATGTCACATTGACCAAAAACACGAAGACGAACGTCTCAACACCCATCTTTCTGCTGTCGCATGTCAGACCTGCCACATCCCCGCCATCGCACTCGAAGACCCAACCAAAGTTTATTGGGATTGGTCTCAATCAGGGCAGGAAGGACGCGTAGATGACCACTTCACCTACCTCAAGATCAAAGGTGAATTTGTCTATGATAAAAACTTTGCGCCCACCTACCTCTGGTTCAACGGCAATAACGAATATCGTTACATCCTCGGCGACCCGCTAGGCAAGGATGGCATTACCTACATCAACAAACCTGCCGGCAATATCGAAGACAAAACCGCAAAGATATTTCCCTTCAAAGTACACATCGCCAAACAACCCTACGATGTGAAAAATAACTACCTGCTTGCACCCATTACCGCAGGCAAAGACGGTTACTGGACAACCTTCGAATGGAACAGCGCATTCAAATTAGCCGAAGAAAGAATGGGCTTGCCGTACAGCGGCGAATACGGATTCACTGAAACCTACATGTACTGGCCCACAACCCACATGGTGCAATCTGCCGACAAAGCCCTGCAATGCGATGCCTGCCATGGCGAAACCAGCCGCCTCGACTGGGAAGCCCTCGGCTACTCCGGCGATCCCATTGAATGGGGTGGAAGAAAGTAAATGGTAATTGGAGATTGGTAATTACCATTTACCAATTACCAATCTCTGATCCGCTAGGACATAACCATGAAACGATAC
>DYDH01000551.1 GCA_020717985.1 Herpetosiphon sp.
TCTGGGATGCTCTATGAGTAATCTGTTGGACTGCAGAACTACCTCCCAGGCAAATTGAAACCAATACCGTCACCAAAGTAGCGGCGAATCCTCGCTGATGTTTTTGGTCGTGCTCGGATCGTGCGTTAACTGGTGTCAGCATAAGCGAGCGGCAACGTGTAAATGCCGGCGGCAAGTGGCCTCAGCCCTGGGAACGCCATCTGCACGAAGACCAGTTCGCAATGGCACATCGGACAGAGCAAAGGATCTTCGCCGGTCTTCTCGATCTGCAATTCGCGCCAGGTCAGCTGCTCCGGCGTGGCAGGCGGTTTTTTGCTGGGCAGTGGCGGCAAGTCTTTGAAATGCGCGTACAGTCCATAGTAGCGCACCATCCGAAAACTAGGCAACGGGACATGTTGAAACAAACGATCAAAGAATTCCGGATAGCGCAACCTGACCGTCTTTGTTCTTGGCTTGCCATCGGTTGCCCCTGCAGTCCTTGCACTCGAACGTAATCACCCCGTCGGCAAAATCGGTCATCCGATATTCCGACAGACACGCCCGCCGTGTGTAGCGTCCGACGTAGCGCACGATCTTCTCTGGGTCGGTCAGTGGCGGCTGCACCGCGATGACCCAGGTGACCGAATGCAGTTTTTTGATCAATCGCATGAATTCTCGCCGCGCGTGCCAGCGCGCCAACTCGCCGGGCAGTTGCAAGCGACCGCAGTCATACGCGGCGACCAGGGCTTTCAAGAACCGCCAACGAAATTTCTTCGCCAGATATTTGTCATTGACCAGGTAGTCGCCGCGCAACTCAAACCATTTCTCGGCTTTCAATCCACCCGCCGAAACAATCATGTGAATGTGTGGATGGTAATGCAGGTCACTGCCGGCGGTCTGCAACACACTGATAATCCCAGGAACCGCACGATGCTTCTCGGCAAACCATCCTTTGATCACTTCCGCGCTGGCGTGAAACAAAAGCGTATACAACAGTTCGGGATTGGCTTTTGCCAACGAGCGCAACTGAGCCGGAAGCGTGAAGACGAGATGATGATGTTTGAGTGCAGGCAACTGGCTCAGAATGGTCGCCGCCCAGTGGTCGGTTTCAGACTGTCCACACCTGGGACAGAAACGATTCTTACACGAGTGATAGACGAACTTGGTCGTTCCACACTTGGGGCATTGATACACATCCGTGCCCAGCTTCGGCGTCCGGCACGCCATGATTTGATGCGCGGCTTTGAAGACATGCGGTGGAATGTAGCGACCACCTTCATGCACGTACTCGTCCCAATGCGTGTCTAGAATTTCAGCGAGGCGAATCATTCAGGTACCCAGTTACTCTGAAGGGCGGCCTAATCCAATGCCAACGGCATTTCCGGTTCACATGTATTCCACGCA
>DYDH01000552.1 GCA_020717985.1 Herpetosiphon sp.
GTAGGACCCATCGAAATCGTATCCAGTCCGCCGCAGCGATCGCTGATGATGCCGCATTCGAGTCCGCCGTGGGTGAGCTCGATCTTGGGATCTTCTTCGACGATACCGCGATAGGTATCTACGCATTGCTTGAGGAGCGGGGATTCCATGTTCGGCTGCCATGGTGGGAACATCTTCGTTCTTTCGGTCTTTGCGCCTGCCAGCCAAGCGACAGTTTCGACTCGTCTGGTAATTTCATCTAATCTCGAAAAGACCGCGCTGCGATTTGTGGAGACGACTGACAGTCCATCCTCTTTCAACTCCATTACGCCAATGTTATTGGACGTTTCGACGAAGGCGGGCATATCTGCAAACATGGATGTGACTCCATGCGGCAATGCCATTAGTAAACGGATTGCTGCCTGTGTTTTAGTGGGATTAATGCTGCGAACAGGCTCGCCGCTGAGTTCGTTCAGCGTGAGCACAAGCCCTGTCTCTGTTTTGGCGAGTTCACTTTGGATGGTGGCTTGAATGGCAGAGAATTTTTCCTTGCATAGTGTCGCATTTTCTTTTGCACACACAAATACTGCTTCCGCGTCGCGTGGGATGGCATTGCGCGCCGTCCCGCCTTTGAGCATGGACAGGCGAATTTCCATATCGCGTTGAATAAAGTCCAGTATGCGGGTAATGAGTTTATTTGCGTTCGTGCGGAACTTGTTGATGTCTTCTCCAGAATGTCCGCCTTGCAAGCCGCGGACTTTCAACTCAAAAGCGACTTCATTTTGCTTTTGTGAGTCCCATGTGACGGGCAAGGTCATATACACATTCCCGCCACCTGCACAGCCGACGGTGAACACGCCTTCGGTTTCGGAATCCACATTGATGAGGGTTTTGCCTGAGAGTAAGGCTGGGTCAAGAGTATCTGCGCCGACAAGCCCCGACTCTTCTTCGACGGTCAGCAGCAACTCAAGCGGTGGATGTTTTACAGAATCATCTTCAACCAGCGACATCATCAACGCAATGCCAATGCCGTTGTCTGCGCCGAGGGTTGTGCCATTGGCGCGAATCCAATCGCCATCACGGATGAGTTGAATGGGGTCTTTCGTGAAATCATGCGTAGACTCAAGCGTCTTCTGGCAGACCATGTCCATGTGACCTTGCAAAATTAACGTTGGGCGGTCTTCGTAGCCTGCACTGGCAGGGACGTAGATGACGAGATTCCCCGCGGCGTCTGTCTTGGAGGTGCAGTTGTGTTCTGCCGCCCATTCGATAAGCCAGTTGCGAATCGCAGCTTCGTTCTTCGAACCACGCGGGACGGATGATATTTTTTCAAAATTCTTGAGGATGAGTTCGGTTGGGTTCATGATGTTTTCCTGTA
>DYDH01000553.1 GCA_020717985.1 Herpetosiphon sp.
CAAGCGGCTGGGCTTTTTGACGCGCCCCCGGGCGCTAGTGTCTTTTTGCCGAGTGGACTTTGATCCGGGGTTGTCCTAGGTCCAGACCCCTCTCTAACGCGATATCAAATCCCTCGATAGGGTATGTTGGATTCCGTTACCCTCACTTTCTTGTAGCCTCGCTCGGACAGAAGGATTTCGCAAGCAGCTTTTGCCTCTTTCTGGTGTGCCATCGGCCCCACAATAATTTCGGTAATCGGTAACAACTTTCTTGGCTTTGTACTTTCTTCGTTCAGTTTTCTTTCCTTCATTTCCTTTTCAGTTTCTTTCATCCTTTTCGCGCTTTCGTCACTCTCATGATTGACGAAAAACTTGACATATGGGACTGGGGAACCGTACAAAGGGTGACGTCTGAAATGGATCGGAAGATCATCTTCATACATTTCGGGACTATTCTCATAGAGCCAGTTGTGATGTGACGAGGCAATCAGTCTTATTTCCTTTTCGCTCTTGAAATGCTTGTTCTTGTACTTCATGGAAGCGACATAGAACAGGTTGTAGGCTCCGTTTCTCTTTTCCTCGTCATTCGCCAGGCCTTTCCACTCATCTATCTTCTCTTTCTTCAACACCCATCTTCGGATATCATGTTCCGTATACAGGCAACTATACAAGAATACACGCCTTTTTACAGCGAGCTTCTTTGCGTCAAATCCTATGCAAAAATTGCCATAGGCTCGCCACTGTTCAAGCAAATCCTTCTTCCTGCTAAATGACGCCATGTAGTAATCGGTTTGTCGATTCCTATTGAACCCCTGCCGTTCAAGCGTCTCGTGCCACTCACGTCTAACGGCATCATTTGCGAAATCAGTGTCTTTGAATATGGCTTCGGCATTCTGCAGCATTTTGAGTTCGGTAGTATCATTCATAAAGGCGGTATTCGACATCCAAATCTCGTGGTTATCGATGATGCCAGATATCCCGTCAGCAGAGGTGTAATGATATATGGTACCCCTGTACGGCTCGGAAAAAGCCTGAATGAGTTTCTTCAACTGCTCATACTTCATTGTTGCTCCTACGCGGTCCTATTCCTCGTCAGACCGCAAGGGGTCGCGTCGTCATGAACCGCTGGGGGGCGCGTCTGGACATGGGACAACCCCCAACACCTTAATCCTGACAATACTTCTAAACGAACCTGGCGGTGCCGTCAAGCTGAAGATCATTTTAAGGTGAGGATAGTATCTGCGCCAACTCGTAGCGGTGTACACGGATATTTTGGATTTTTTATAATCCCTGGGTCAGTGTCCGGGACTTCAGATTATAAGTTTTCGTCATGGTAAGAAGTACAACGTTTATGTGCGTTGCGTTCGCGGCGGACAGTGAGTT
>DYDH01000554.1 GCA_020717985.1 Herpetosiphon sp.
AAAAATATTGTAACAGTTCACAGTCAGCCAGATGGTGATAGGAAATGTAAAATGGGAGTACCCATCAACTGTACTAATTTTTGAAATGCATTCTGTCCAGTTCGCTTCGCAGTATTCAAAACAGTTGCTAAAGCCGCATAAGCCTGAGCGCCCCAATCAGACCGGAAACTTCCCAGAACTTTCCGATGGATCACAGACGGACGCAAAGCGCGTTCACAGGCATTGTTATGAGCGGGCACATCTATGCGATGCAAAAAGATAAAAAGTGAATTGCGATATTTTCGATAGCGATCCAGCAGATTTCTGCCCAAGCCTTTGAATGTCCGTTTGAGCAGTTTTTCCAAGCGCATCTCGATCATCGCAACTTGTCTTTTGTATCCGCTCTCTGTCATTTTCTCTTGCCGATTTCTGAGATGAATAGCTTTGCGAAACAGCGTTTGCATTTTATTTGCCCAAGCCAAACGCGGGCGTTTTTCCATCAGACCTTGTAAGTTGCGAATTTGATGAGCTAAACAGATCTGGTGCGTTTTTGCAGGCGCACTCAACTGCGCTTTCCAGCAGTCGCAGACCCAGACTTCCGCTTCACACTCGCTCATAAACTTTTCAACGACATCATATCCACGACTTGGCTCTATCCGATGATACTCACAGCGCTCTCCGACAAAGACCCATTGCCACCAATTCTTTCCATGCACACGGGCGCTGGTTTCATCACTGCCAATCACTTTGCTTTGGCGAACTTGCTCACCAATTGCCTCTGCTTCTGCTTGCGCTGCTTTGCCTGCGCGTTCCACGATCGATACTGCTCCGCCTGCGCTCAAGGTCAAGCCAAATATCTCTTCGCAAATCTTCAATAACCGCTTGAAGCCAACGTGGTGTTCATGGTGCAGGTCTGTTACGACCGCTTCTAAACGCGGACCAAAGTATCGCCCGACTTCCAGACCTTCGGGTAATTTCCCGCGTTGGAGTTCTCCGCAACATGGACAGATCACTTCATATTGCCTTGTTTCTATCACCACAGGTTTGATCTCAGGCAGTTCTGTAATCTGACGACGTGTTACTTGCACTGGAACTTGATCCAATAAATTATGGTGACATTTTTCGCAATGCTCTGCATACACTTCGATGACTTTGTTCGGCTTTTCCACCAATTGACGCTCTTGTTTTTCGTGTCCTGGCTTGGCTCCCTTTTTCTTGCTCCGCTTGCGCTTTTTCTCTGTAGACGATTTGAAATCCCGCGAGGGCGGCTGGGATGAGTTTTGTGATGTTGTTGGCGGCTTATTTCGACCTTGTTCAACATGCAGCTGTAGCCGCGCTATCTCCGCTTTCAATTCGCTGATCTCTTTTGCCAGTTCA
>DYDH01000211.1:0-5764 GCA_020717985.1 Herpetosiphon sp.
TATTTTCGTCGGCGAAAAAGTTATCAACATCCGCTCCACTGCGGCGACGGTTGGTGAGGTCCTTGCCGAGGCTGGGACTCCGCTCGTCGGGTTGGATACCAGCTCCCCGCTTGAGAGCGAAGCACCGCCTTCCGATGGTCAGATCCGTGTGGTGCGCGTCTACGAAACCTTCGAAGCCGCGTTGGAGCCGATCCCGTTCACAGAAGAGGTGACTTACTCGCCTGATGTTCCGTTTGGACAAAAGGAAACGATCCAGCCTGGGGTAAATGGCATCGCCATGATCCGCTCGCGGATTCGATATGAAGATGGAAACGAAGTCAGCCATGTAACAGAATCAAAAACCGTGATGCGCGAACCGCAGACTCGCATTGTGCAAAGCGGAGAAAAGATCGTGCTTGCGCCGGTGGGAGGGAACATTCCTTATGAGTACTGGTATGCAACGGAGATGTTCGCCTCTGTTTATTCGCCGTGCGCCTCCGGCACAGGCTCATGTTCGTACGGAACCGCAAGCGGCGCGCCTGCGGGCCAGGGTATTGTGGCCGTGGATTATTCGATCTATAGTTATCTCGCAGGCATGCAAGTGTATATCCCCGGTTATGGCGTGGCGACCATCGGCGACACAGGCGGCGGACCGATCATCGAAACCGCATTCGGTGTGCCGCGCACAAAATGGATCGATCTGGGATTCAACGAAGGCGAGTTGCGGGATATGACAGGCTGGGTAACTGTCTATTTTCTCGCGCCCGCACCAACTGAGATTCCTTATTTTTTGAAGTAGCAAAACCGTCACGTTGCAAACGTGACCTACTGGAACATTATGACAAAATCACAAAAAACCATTCTCGCATTTCTTTCGCTTATGGCCTGCATACTTGTCGGCGCGGCAGGATTTTACGTGTTGAACATTTATCAGGTCTTTGCAACCAAACCACTGGGACCCGCGCTTCCAGTCGCGCAACAAACCCTGCCCCCTCTTTGGACAGCCACGCCCGGGGTTTCATCCCCAGACACATCCACAGGCATGGTGACGTTGGCGCCGACGGTTTCCTTTGCCACCAGCACACCTGAACCATTGTGCGGCGGACCCAATATAATGACCATTCTCGCCATCGGTCAGGATCAACGCTCAAATAATTACAATTACGGACTTGGCGACATCGTGCGCGTGGTGCGTGTGGATTTTGTTACACCAAAAATCACCGTGCTTGAATTCCCACGCGACCTGTGGGTGGAAATCCCTTACATCTCAGATAACCTCAACGGGCTTGATCACGGCAAACTCAATCAGGCTTATTTATACGGCCAACCCGGCGACGGCTTCGCCTATTGGGACGACCCAAGCCAGGGCCCCGGACTGCTCTCTCTAACGTTGAATCTCAATTTCGGCGTATCGGCAGATCATTATCTGGCAGTCAATATGCGCACCTTTGAAAACGTGGTCAACGCCATTGACGGGATCACCCTCAATGTGCCAGACTTGGAAACGGCGTACAACACTGGATTGACAATAGGCAAGCACCATCTTAACGGCGCGCAGGCGCTTAAAGTGGCGCGCAACCGCGAGGAAGGTATGTATGAGCGGGTCAAAAACCAGAACCTTGTGCTGTGCGCCATGCGTGAAAAAGTCCTCAGCCCAACCATTGTCACACAAATCCCCGCCTTGATCGATTCATTCAAAGACAACATCCAAACCGACTTCACGCCCGACCAACTCAGTCAACTCGCATGTCTCGGCACGAAATTACCGGTGGAAAACATCGCCTTCGCCAGTTTCCCCCAGGAACTGCTCAAAGAGGATATCAGGATTTTCGATGACCCCGGCTTTCCGAACGGGCTTCTCGTGACTCAGGCAGATTTCAACATCCTGCGCGAGTACGTGACGCGCTTCAACGCCGGCACATGGCCGAGCCTGGTCACCTCAACTGAATCAACCGAAGAAGAAACATCCTCCTCTTTTTGCCCATGAAAAATTTTTTCGCCATCCCCGCGCTGGATGCCGCCGCTGTCCTCAAACGGTTTAATATCCGCGCCGATAAAAGCCTCGGACAGAATTTTTTGCAGGATGTCTCCGCGCTGGAAAATATCGCGCTCGCCGCTGAAATTCAAGAGGATGACTGCGTCCTGGAGATTGGTCCCGGCTTGGGAAGTTTGACTCGCTACCTGGCTGTTTCTGCCAAAGAAGTGACCGCTATCGAACTGGACCCGGACATGCTCCCGCCGCTGCGGGCAGTTCTCAAGCCTCATCAGAATGTGCGCGTGGTACACGGTGACATTCTCAAAACCGCCGTTTCAGAGATCATCCACAAACCAGATTATCTGGTGGTGGCAAATATTCCATATTACATAACCTCCGCAGTCATTCGGCATCTGCTCGAAAGCGATCCGAAGCCGCGCCGCATCGTGCTGACCATTCAAAAGGAAGTTGCCGAACGCATCTGCGCCAAAGCCGGTGACTTGAGCCTGCTGGCGTTGAGCGTGCAAGTCTATGGAAAGCCCAGCATTGCCGCCATCATCCCCGCTGACTCGTTTCACCCCGCCCCCAAAGTGGATTCCGCAATCCTGCGAATTGATATCTACGACCAGCCGCTCATCCCGAATGAATTACTCAAAACATTCTTCAATCTCATCAAAGCAGGATTTAGCCAAAAACGCAAAACTCTCCGCAACTCGCTTTCATCGGGACTGCACATCCCCACCACCGAATCCGAGGCATTACTTACATCCGCAGGCATAGATTTCATGCGCCGCGCAGAGACCTTGTCCATTGACGAGTGGAAGGGGTTGTGTGAGGTCTTGAAAAAATAAAAAGTTGTATAACCAGTCAATCAGCATTCCACTGAAGGAGGTATTATTCATGAGTCCGACCCGCATGGCAAAAATAGAAACAGCAATCCGCGTTGTCCTTGAATTCAATGATTCCTTCAACCGTCATGATGTGGCGGGCATGATGCAACTTATGAGCGACGATTGTGTCTTTGAAAACACATCCCCAGCCCCCGATGGTACAGTCTACTCGGGGAAGGAAGCAGTCACTCAGTTTTGGCAGGACTTCTTCCGCGAGTCGCCTCATGCACACATTGAGATTGAGGAAATTTTTGGCTTTGGCAGGCGGTGCATTATGCGCTGGAAATACACCTGGGTGGATACAAAAGAAAAAGGACATGTCCGCGGAGTTGATATATTCCAAGTAAGGGACGGTTTCATCTGCGAAAAATTTTCCTATGTCAAGGGGTAGGAAATGATTTGGGCGCATTTCAAATGAGTTGAAGGAAGTAACGTCCCGAAGGCTTTCTTGAGAAATTTGGTTATTTTGGCCAACCTTCGGGACGGTTTCAACCGAAATGAAACACACCCAAATGATTTACTTGTCCCACCCAATTATGAAATTACTACATCGCTGGAGAACACTTCTTGCGATGATATTTTAAAAACGAGGCAAACCATGTCAACATCCAACAAATCACTTATTCAAAATGGCACGGGAGACCTGCCAAAAATCCACCTGACAACAACTGACGGCGCGCGCGCCGAAATCTATTTGCATGGCGCACACATCACCTCATGGATTCCGGCAGGCGGTAGCGAAGTGCTGTTCCTCAGCCCCAAAGCGATCTTCCGCCCCGGCGCGTCCATCCGCGGCGGTGTGCCGATCATCTTTCCGCAATTCGGCGGGATGGGACAACTTCCTGCACATGGCTTTGCTCGTAACTTGACCTGGGATCTGACAGAGTCTGCTCCCGATCATGCCATCCTGCATCTGCGCGAAAGCGAGTCCGAACTGAGCATCTGGCCGCATAAATTTGAACTCGAATATACTGTTCGAATCGGAGGCAATCAACTTGAAATGTCGCTCAAAGTAACCAACACAGACAGCACGCCTTTTGAGTTTACCGCCGCCCTGCATACCTATCTGCGTGTTCGCGACCTGCATCACACCACTGTCGGAGGATTGAAAGGAGTGTGGCTCGCTGACAGAACCAACACTTCGACAGACATAAAGCGCGAAACAACACAAAAGGATGAGTGGCTAAAGTTCCCCGGTGAAGTCGACAGCATCTATTTCGATGTCGTTGATCCCGTTCAACTGGTACAAGATGAACAAAAGACCACTGTCGAAAAGTCGGGTTTTTCAGACGTAGTAGTCTGGAATCCCGGCCGGGAAAAATGTGAGGCATCCAAAGATATGTTACCAGACGGCTATCTTGAATTTGTATGTATCGAGGCCGTGGCAGTCGAAAAGCCAATCAAGTTGGAACCGGGCGAGACTTGGGTTGGAATGCAAAGGCTAATCGTGTAACAGTCTTTATTTTGGAAACCAAAAAGCCTCGCGGATCAATGTCCACGAGGCTTTTTGGTTTTACTAATTCCTATTCACTAATAACTGAATTAGGTTCCTTCTTCCCACGAATTCAAATAGTGCAACTGCTCATCCGAGAGGATGTCAATCTTCACGCCCATGGCTTCGAGTTTGAGGCGGGCGATCTCGTTGTCAATATCGGCAGGGACGGAATAAACCTTCTTCTCCAGCTTGTCGGCATTCTTCGCCATGTATTCAGCGGCAAGCGCCTGATTGGCAAAGGACATATCCATAACGGAAGCAGGATGTCCTTCGGCGGCAGCGAGGTTAATCAAACGGCCTTCGCCGAGAATGTTGATCTTGCGTCCATCTTTGGTGAGATACTGCTCAACAAACGGGCGGACGAGATTCGGTTCACCCACGCTCATTGCGGCGAGTGAAGGAATATTGATCTCAACATTGAAGTGACCAGAGTTAGCGACGAGCGCGCCGTCTTTCATCACTTCAAAATGCTTCTTGTCAATCACGTTCAAGTCGCCGGTCACGGTGCAGAAGATGTCGCCGATCCTGGAGGCATCGGTCATCGGCATGACCTGGAAACCGTCCATTACCGCTTCGAGCGCCTTCATCGGGTCGATCTCGGTCACAATGACCTGCGCGCCCATGCCGCGTGCGCGGGAGGCGAGACCACGTCCGCACCAGCCGTAGCCAGCCACGACGAAATTCTTGCCCGCAAGCAGAACATTTGTCGCGCGGATGATTCCGTCCACGGTGGATTGTCCCGTGCCGTAGCGGTTGTCAAACAGATGTTTGGTCAGCGCGTCGTTCACCGCAATGACGGGGAACTTCAACACTTTGTCGGTTTCCATCGCCTTCAAGCGGATGACACCCGTGGTTGTTTCTTCGGTGCCGCCGATAACATTGGCAAGCATTTGCTTGCGTTCTGCTGCGGTCAATCCCTGCGCCCATGAGGCGAGAGAAGGCTCGAGTTTTTCGAAGCGTCCCATTTCGATGAAGAACAGCGATGAAACGAGGTCAGCGCCATCGTCCTGCGTCATGTGGGGCATGTGCTCCAACGCGGCGCGGATATGCTTGAAGTAGGTGACCTTGTCTTCGCCCTTGATCGCGTAGACGGGAATCTCATATTGATTCACCAAAGCGGCGGCGACATCATCCTGTGTGGAGAGGGGATTCGATGCGGTCAAAACGATGTCCGCGCCGCCTTCCTGCAGGGTGATCATCAGGTTTGCAGTTTCGGTGGTCACATGCAAACAACAGGAAAGGCGCAGTCCTTTGAGTGGCTTTTCCTTTTTGAAGCGCGTACGGATCGAACGAAGGACGGGCATTTCGCGTTCCGCCCAATCAATACGGCGGCGTCCGCCTTCGGCTTGTTCTATATCTTTGATATCGTATTCCATTTATAGCTCCTTTATTATATGTAGGGCGGGATTTCATCCCGCCAAATTT
>DYDH01000211.1:5782-7769 GCA_020717985.1 Herpetosiphon sp.
CGCCCTACGAAATTATTTCAACAACTCGTCCAGCCTGCCGCCATCATCGAAATGACTGCGGAAGCGTTCAATAAACTCGTGCTTTGTATAACTATGATTCTGCGTGCCGCGTTGTTCAAGGCAATATACAGCGGAAAGCGAACCGATCTCGCCGCACAACTTCCAATCGAAGCCGTGGGAATAGCCAGTGAGGAATCCACCGCGGAAGGCGTCGCCTACGCCTGTGGGGTCAACGATCTCTTTTTCAGGAACAGTTGGAATATGCACCGAATCCGCGCCTGCGTATAAATCCGCTCCATCCTTGCCGCGTGTGATGACCAGAATTTTTACGTGTTCGAGAATTTGATCCAAACTCCAATCGGTTTTCTTGGAGATCAATCCAAATTCATAATCATTGCAGAAGAGGAATTGCGCGCCTTCCATATCACGCGCGAGTTCTTCGCCTTCGAGTCTTAGCACCTGCTGGCTGGGATCATACAAATATGGGATTCCCAACTCGCGGCATTCAGCGGGAAACTTCATCATCGCAGCAGGCGCGCTGGGTGAGACGATCACAAGGTCGGGTTTTTCATTGAGGTCTTTGAGGGACTGCGTGGCGGAGACACCCATTGCTCCAGGGTAGAAGGAGGCAATTTGAGCAGAATCCTGATCGGTTGTGGCAAAGAACGAGGCGGTAAATAATCCGGGGATGACCTTCATCAGGGACGTATCCACACCTTTTGAATCGAGCCATGCACGGTAATCGCCAAAGTCCTCGCCGACAGTTGCCATCACGCGCGGTCTTTCGCCTAGCAACGCCATTGTATATGCGATATTTGGCGCAATGCCGCCGCGCTGTTTGGACATGCCGTCCACAAGAAACGAGAGGCTGATGGAAGCCAGGCGTTCAGGCAGAATTTGTTCCCTGAACAGACCGGGAAAGGTCATTAAGTAATCGTATGCGACAGAACCTGTAAGCAAGATATCCAATGGGAACCTCCATAAATTACGCAGGAAAAAGCGCACTCGCAGGAGTGCGCCCTGATGCAATGAACGGGCAAAAGTTTATCACGGTGCTTTGGGAATGTAAAGTTTTGAAGCTATCAATTTTCCAAGAATCCTGATTTGCTACTTTTGCCGGATTTAGAAAATACCTTCCCATTATTTTACAATCTTCTTCAAATTAACATCAAACGGCGGATAGACCACTCCATTCTCTGTGACGATGCCGCTCAGCAGGCGGTTCGGGGTGACGTCGAAAGCTGGGTTGCGCGCCCTGGCATTTTTCGGTGCGATGGGTTCGCCGTGAAATTGAATGCCCAGCACTTCGTCTGTGTCGCGTTCTTCGATGGGAATTAATCCGCCGTGCGCGAGGGATAGGTCAATGGTGGAGGTGGGAACGACAGAATAGGCAGGCACGCCGTTATCATGTGCGGCGAGCGCCAGCATGTATGTGCCGATCTTGTTCGCCACATCCCCATTCGCGGCAACACGGTCTGCGCCGAAGAATACTTTTTGAGCCTTGCCTGCTTTCAAGAAGTAGCCGGACATGTTGTCGCTGATGATCTCGTAGGGGATGCCGTATTGCTCCAACTCCCAAGCGGTGAGGCGCGCGCCCTGTAAACGCGGGCGGGTTTCATCCACCAGCACGTGAATTTTTTTGCCCTGCTCATGCGCCGTGCGGATGACGCCGAGCGCGGTTCCCCAATCCACGGTGGCGAGCGCGCCTGTGTTGCAGTGATGAATGATGGTATCGCCGTCATTGATCAACGCCGCGCCATGCTCTGCCATGCGTTTATTGATCTCCACATCTTCATCCGCCAGTTTTTGTGCTTCAACCAAAACAGCTTTGCGTACATCATCTGCAGACCCCTTTACGGAACACGCAAGACGCAACGCTCTATCCACCGCCCATGCCAGATTCACCGCCGTTGGGCGCGCCGCTTTCAAAGTGTTAGCCGCTGCCTGTAGGTCGGCAACCAAGCCCTCGGTTGAGGAGGAAGCGGAT
>DYDH01000212.1 GCA_020717985.1 Herpetosiphon sp.
ATGGACCAGGGAACGGCCCCGAAAACGGTCAAGGACAGCAAAACGGCGGGAAACCTTAGTCGTTCACTTTTTTGGATAGATAAAGGGAGTCGCTTGTGAGGCGACTCCCTTTATCTAATTGTGAAATAATTTTTCCCCTGCGCGCACTGCCATCTTCAATCGATTCTCTGCGGGTGTGATCGGACAAGACCACATCTCGTTATAGGCACAATATGGATTGTAGGCAACATTGAAATCCACCAAAAAGCGTCCGCCGGGCAAAGGTTCAGGCTCAAGATAACGACCTGCAGGGTAGGTCTCACTGCCAGCCAGCGAATCGACGAAGGGCAGGAAGAATCCATGCTCGCTCTGATAAATGGTTAACTCCACTTCAATCCCATCCACCATAAATTTGAATTTGCCATACTTCTCGTAGGTTTGCACATCTCCTGTTGATGTCTGCATCTCAAAGTGTTCCTTGGTTGGGAACTCATCCACTCCTACTTCAAGGCATAAGGCTTCATTCTCAGGGAAATAATTCAAGCCGTGAAAATTCCTCTTTTGCTCACCGGTAAGAGGGCTTTGCGGGTGACTGCCAAAAAACTCATCTTTCTCCGCACGAAAAGCTTCCAGTTCTGTCATTGTTCCTCCAATCAAACTGACGATCATACGTCATTGTTACAAATAGACCATTGCGAAGCAAGGATTCTTACAAATTCACACCAAATTAACAGCCCTTGCCAATTCAACTGTATTATGCTATTTTTAGTCCCAAGGAAAAAAAACGATGGATTCACAAAAAACAGTCATGATCATTGAGGATGAGCCGGATGCCGCGGAAATGTTCGCGGAAATGATGCGTGTGAATGGGTTCCGTGTACTCAAAATGTTCGCCAGCGCCCCAGCCATCCCAATGATTACACAGGAAAAGCCGGATATTATCATCCTTGATATTATGATGCCGGATATCTCCGGGCTTGAAGTCCTGCGTTATATGCGGCGTGAACCAGATCTGTACTCCATTCCTGTCATTGTTGTCTCTGCCAAAAGCATGCCCGGCGATATTAAAGTTGGGCTTGAAGCGGGCGCATCCATGTATCTCACCAAACCCGTCGGTTTCCTTGATCTCAAGCAGGCGGTTGAACGAGTGTTACATAAGGCGTAAGCAATATCGCATGAGTCTACTGCGCGCTTTCATCGCCATCGAACTTCCCGAGCATGTTTGTGATGCGATCCAAAGACAAACTGCCCGCCTGCGCCAAACATTGGGGAATGATCTTATTCGCTGGGTTCCCACTCAGAATATGCATCTGACCTTGAAATTCCTCGGAGATACCACAGCCTCGTATTTGGATTTTTTGAAACAACTGCTCACTCGTGAAGCGGACTCGCATCCGCAGTTTAATTTACAACTCGGCGGACTCGGCGCCTTCCCAACTCCGCGCCGACCCCGCCTGCTCTGGATTGGGATCCACGCCCCGGCAGATTTGGCTTCCCTGCAAAAAAGTATTGAGACAGGTACAACCCGTTTAGGCTACGAACAGGAAGAGCGCGCCTTCTCACCGCATCTCACCATCGGGCGTGTCCGACAGAATATCAGCCCGCCTGAGTTGCAAAAAATTCGTTCCGCACTGGAAACGATTCAACTTGGCAATATTGGCATAGCCAGAGTAGACTCCATCCATCTTTTCAAAAGCGACCTGCAGCCCGGCGGGTCCATTTACACAAAATTGTTTTCCGCGCCATTATCCAAACTATGAGGTGAAATCTGAACGCACTTGAACTTGCTCGTGAAATTGTAAACTCCCTTGAAGATAAAAAAGGTGAAGATATAGTTCTAATTGACCTGAAAGAAATCGTCTCTTTTACAGACTATTTCATTATCTGCAACGGTACCAGTGACCGCATGATTAATGCTCTTGCAGATGCTACTCTTGACGACATGAAATCAAAGCATAATAAAAAGGGAAAGAAGCAAGGCTTCGCCCGTGATGGCTGGGTGATCGTTGACTATGGCGACGTTGTTGTTCATCTTTTCTCTCCCGACCAGCGCGATTTTTATAACCTTGAAGAATTATGGGAAGATGGGAAGGTATTGCTGAGAGTGCAATAATACAAAGATAAAAGTTGAAGGATCAAGGATGAAAAAATCCCGCGCTATGTGCGCGGGATTTTTTCATCTTATTTTCGATTTTGCTTTTACCTTATTACTCGTTGCTTATTACTTATTACCTTACTCATTTCTCAAACACCCATTGATCCACGGCGCGCTTCCAATCAACAAGTTCTTCCTTCTTGAACCAGAGCGCAACTTCGCGTTCGCCAGTTTCAGGCTTATCTGATGCATGGATCAAATTGCGTCCCACTTCAAGAGCAAAGTCATGGCGAATGGTGCCGGGTGCGGATTCGGCTGGTTTGGTCGAGCCGACGGTCTGGCGCACAGCCGCAACTGCATTTGGGCCTTCCCACACCATTGCCATCACAGGCGCGGATGTAATGTAGGAGATCAGTCCATCATAAAATGGTTTGCCTTTGTGTTCGGCATAATGTGTTTCAGCTAGTGAAGTGCTGACTTGAATAAATTTTGCGGCGACAAGCCGAAGTCCACGGCGTTCAAAGCGGGCAATCACTTCACCAATGAGTCCGCGTTGCACACCATCGGGTTTGACAAGTACGAGCGTTCTTTCCACAGAAAATCCTCCGAAATAAAATATGTTATGTCGTTGCGAGGGCAATGCTCTTTTGCCCGAAGCAATCTACACTATATTGTATGAGATTGCTTCGTCGGGAAGAGCACCCTCCTCGCAATGACATTGTTCATTAACGTATTAACTCTTCCGCCTTGTTATAGGCTTCGAGCGCTTCCTTCAAGCGGTTGGCGCGCATGTAAGCGTCGCCCAATGTTTGCCAGATGCCAACTTCCACAGGGTAGCGGTAAATAGATTCCGTCAGGTCGCGGATCGTTTCTTCAAGGTGCTTGCCTTTTTTGATGAGCTTCCCGTAATGTGCCAGTGCGGCGGGAATATCACCCCGATCCAACTCACCTTTTGCTTGATTCAACGCAACGGTTACGTTCGATATTTCTGATTGTGGTTTGCGCGCTGGCAGTCCAGACTTCTTCTTTTTGGCGGGTGCGCCTGACTGTGTTGATGGTTGCGGCGTCGGTGTGGCAGATGCGGGCAGCGGAGGAGGAACGTCCTGTGGTGCAAAAGGTTTGTGAGCTTCGACAGGAATTTCCTGTTTCTGCTCAGATGTTGATTCGGGCTGCTTCGACTCTTCTATTGGATGCCAATCTGAAGGCGAGGTTGGCATGGGCGCTTGCGGTTCTTCTGCTTCCCATTGTTCCCGATGTAGCCATGGCGGGGTATCATCGTCGTCAATCATTGCCGTCTCTTCTTCGTCAACGCCTTGCAGCCATTCGGGGAGATTCTTTGCCTGGCTAACAGGAGCAGGCGTCTCAGTCTGGTTTGAAGCGGGGATGGCAGGCTCTTCCTGTACGAAGTTCTTCCATTCATCCGCGGGTTCCGCATCCTGCGAATCGACATCGCTTAACCAATCAGGCAGATCGGATTTTGCGGTACTCGGCTTCGTGGCAGCCTCGGTGGGTTTTGATGAAAACAGAATTGAATCAGGAGAGGGAATGGCGTCAAACGGAAGACCGGGTTCATCATCCAGGCGGCTTAACCAATTTGAGAGATCGTCCTGATCGGGTAAAGTATTTTGTGCAACGGTATCTTTTTCAATATCGCTTAACTGATCGGGGAGATCGGATTTTCGCGCTTCCAATCCCTGTTCCGTAAATTCAAATTGACCGCCGGAATTTTTCGGTTGTTGCGAATCACTTAACCACTCCGGAATTTCAGCGCGGTGGAGATTTTGTTCTTCAGGTTCGGGTTGGGAATCATTCAACCAGTTGGGAATGTCTTTTGATGCACTTGAAGATTGAGTCTGTTTTTCTTCTTCATCAAGACTGCGTAACCATGCGCTTGTTTCGTCAGGCGCAGGCGCGGCAGTGGATGTATTCTCGAATTCGGCGAAGAACTGCTCACCGATGTTTAGCGCATTTTCCACTCTTTCAGGCTGCTGATCCGATTTTTCGGCTTCCACAGAAGCGGCTTGCGCTTCTCCTATGGATTGCGCCTGCGTGACCCATTCGGGCGGTTTCTCGTTGCGTTTGTTCGGGTCTGTGACCATCTCTTCGGGTTTCGCGCCATGTTTGGCGGCGAGAGATTCAAGCCATGCCACCGCATCATCCTGCTCCTGGGCAGTTGAGCCCAGACTTTCAACTGAAGCCGCAGGTGTTTGTTGATTAAGGTTCTGCGCCTGCGAGACCCATTCAGGCGGTTTCTCGTTGCGTTTGTTCGGGTCAGTGACCAGCTCTTCGGGTTTCGCGCCATGTTTGGCGGCGAGGGATTCAAGCCACGCTACCGCGTCATCCTGCTCCTGGGCGGTTGAACCCAGACTCTCAACTGAAGAGGCTGTTTGAGAAGGCTTTTCATTTTGAGCATCCAACCCGCTTAACCAATCAGGGAGATCGCCTGCCTGGGCAGGTTCAGCCGCAGAGGCATGCGGGGTGCCCAATCCGCTCAACCAATCAGGGACATCGGCTGGCTGGGCAGGTTCGGACGCAGGAGTGTTAGAGTCTTCAAGCCCACTCAACCAATCAACATCGGCTGCCTTGGCTGGTTCAGTTGCAGAGGACTTAGAGTCTTCGAGTCCACTCAACCAATCAGGGACATTGCCTGCTTGTGCAGGTTCGGTCACAGAGGTTTTAGAATCATCGAGTCCGCTCAACCAATCAGGCACATTGCCTGCTTGCGCAGGTTCGGCCGCAGAGGTTTTAGAATCATCGAGTCCGCTCAACCAATCAGGGACATTGCCTGCTTGCGCAGGTTCGGTCGCAGAGGTTTTGGAATCATCGAGTCCGCTTAGCCAATCGGGGACATTGCCTGCCTGGGCAGAATTGGATTCAGAGTTTTGTGAGTTATCCAGTAACCAATCGGGAGTTTCTATTGATTGCGCAGGTTCAGGTTGATGCGCGGCAGGTTGCGCTGTATCTGTATTGGACGGCACTTGTCCCTTGAGCCAATCAGGGATTTCGGCCGGCGTGAGGTCGCTGCCGGCAGGTTCTTCATCAAAAAATGAAGTAGCTTGTTCAGGGGTATTGGATTCTCCCCAGCCTGCGTCACGAAGAAAACTTGGGATGTCGTTGCCTGATTCAGAAGCGCCCTGTGAATTGGAAGTTTGAGGTGAGGCAATGAGATTTGATTGTAAATCAGAAAATCCTCCAGCCTTTAACCAATCAGGTTCATTGGAAGAGGATGTTGGGGCAAGCACAGGGGCGGAAGGTGTGCCGCTTCCAAGTCCAAGTGATGAACCCCACTCCTGGCCTATTGGCGCTTCTTCGCCAGTGTATTCGAGGCGATCCAAATTAATTGCAGCATCGGCAACTTCATCGGATTGAAAAACAGAGCCTTTTGAAAATGTGGCGTACGGGTCCAACTCTCCCACACGCATACGGTACACTTGCGTGCTTTCAGCCACGCCCGCAGTGGCAGGTAAAATATCCACCATGATCCGGTTCGCGTCAAAGCAATATGTGTAACGCTTGAGTAGCTGCGCGCACATGTCAGATGCGTCGGCTTTTTGCCCGCCGCGGAAGTAAGCGCGCGCCAGCAATACCTGCATGTCGGCGCGTTCCGCGTCTTCAGAAAGAACCGCGCGGATTTCGGCAATGGCTTGTGGATACAATTCGCCCTGCACATACATGTGGGCAAGCGCGCCGCGTGTCATGCGGATCTTGGGTGGTTCCATGCCGTCGCGGCGTCCATATAATCTTTGCAGTTCACCTTGAATGGCCGCGTTGGATGGCTGGGCTTCAAAAGCGCGTTCCATGTGCCAGATGGCATCATCCAGTTTATTTTGTTCATCGTTGATAATGCTCATGCCAACGTGTGAAACAAAATCATCCGGCACTGACATTAAAACGCGTCCAAAAATATCAACTGCTTCGTTGTAGCGTTTTAATTCAAGATATGCCTTGCCAAGCAGGCGATAGGTTGCAAGATGTTTGGAGAAGGTTTTTAATATATGGTGGCAATGCGCAATTGCTTCATTGGTATGTCCTTGATCAATGAGGCCTTCGATTTCACGATTGTAAATTCTCAAAGAGACTTTTGCCATTGCTGTTTTCCTAAGTTAAGTATGTCTGATTTTTCAATAATTTACAAAACTGTATACTATTTTACTCGTAAAACAGCGGGAGTGGCGAAACAAATTTATCGCTAAACGCATACGCCGACAGCACGTTTGCGCGCGCTTCAATCAGTTTCGCCTCATCATTCGCATGGATCTCAAACAACGGCTCGCCCATTTCAACTTTATCGCCCACTTTTTTGTGGATTAAGAAGCCGACAGCGTGGTCAATGGGATCGCTCTTTTGGGATCGTCCCGCCCCGAGCCCCACTGATGCCTCTCCCACGATCCTTGCGTGGACCTGTGAGATGTATCCGCTTCGAGGGGCATTGACCACTTCCACATATTTTGCGCGCTCGAACTTCGACATGTCGTCCACATACGAAACATCACCGCCCTGTGCCTGAACCAGCACGCGGAATTTTTCAAGCGCGCTTCCGTCGTCGATGGATTTCTGCGCCATGGCTCGCCCCTCGTCCAAATCTTTTGCGCGTTGACCAAGCACCAGCACATGCGCCGCCACATGCAGGCAGTGTTCGTAATAATCATGCGGGGCACGTCCGCGCAGAAGTTCGATAGCTTCGATCAACTCGAGGGCGTTGCCTACAGCCGACCCCAAAGGCTGATTCATGTCTGAAAGCAGGGCAACTGTTTTGCGTCCTGCAAGGCGACCAATATCCACCATCAATTCGCCAAGTTCGCGGGCTTCCTCCAGTGTTTGCATGAATGCGCCGAGACCTGTCTTTACATCCAATACAATGGCTTGCGCGCCTGATGCAATTTTTTTGCTCATAATTGAAGAGGCAATCAACGGCATGGATTGTACGGTTCCCGTCACATCGCGCAGGGCGTACATTTTCCCGTCTGCGGGCGCAAGGTCGAGGGATTGTCCTGTGAGCACGATGCCTTTTTCTTTTAGTTGTTTTTTGAATTCGTCGGTACTCAGATCCACACGATAGCCGGGGATCGATTCCAGTTTGTCCAATGTGCCGCCGCTGAAGCCAAGCCCGCGCCCAGACATTTTGCCCACGGGCAATCCGCACGCGGCAACCATCGGCATGACCGAGATGCTGGTCTTATCGCCCACGCCGCCGGAGGAGTGTTTGTCCACTGCAATATCCACGACATCAGAAAGGTCGAGCACTTGCCCTGTGCGTGCCATGGCCAGGGTTAGGTCGGCAGTTTCAAAGGCTGTCATGCCGTTCAATAAAATCGTCATTGCAAAAGCGGATGCCTGATAATCGGGAATTTCCCCGTTGGTAAATCCTTTGATAAAGAACTCGATCTCCTGCGAGGTCAATTCCTGTTTATCACGTTTTTTGATAATGATGTCTACCGCGCGCATAATGAATCTCCTGTCTGGATTCTATTTTATCGCAGAAAGTGGAGGACGAGAAACGAGGGATGAAGAAATGTGGAACGAGAAATGAGGGATGAGAGACGAGGATGGCAGGGAACGAAAAAAAACCGCGAACTTTTACATTTGCGGTTTTACTCATTACTCGTTTCTCATTACTATTTTTCCTTCTTCACCACCTTTTGCCCCTCTTTACTGTCCTGCACTGTCCAG